>CAZGUU010000225.1:0-8890 GCA_964529315.1 uncultured Enterobacteriaceae bacterium | reverse complement strand
AGCAG
This sequence comes from uncultured Enterobacteriaceae bacterium, assembly GCA_964529315.1. Lineage (GTDB taxonomy): Bacteria > Desulfobacterota > Binatia > UBA12015 > UBA12015 > CAZGUU01. Next base: position 8,885 of record CAZGUU010000225.1, on the reverse strand, counting down.
GGCAACACCATCCGCTACTCGTACGACGCGTTCTCCCAGCTCACCGGCATCGAGGACGACCTCGGGAGAAGGTACCGCCTCGAGTACTACGACGATCCGAGACCCGAGTCGCAAGGCGGCGACGGTCCACGCTACGGCCTGCTGAAGAAGGTCACCGACTTCGCGAAGCGGACCGTGGAGTACGAGTACGACACGGACCGCAGGCTCGTGAAGGTAAAGCTGCCGGAGGTGACGACGACGGCGCCGGAGTACTCCCAGTACGCCTTCACCGGGAGCAGCCGCCCGACCATCGAGTACCGGTACGACCCGCAAGCGAACGTGACGAGCGAGGAGACCGACACGCACGCGATCCTGCACGGGGACTTCGCCACGCTCAGGCTCGAGGGGTACGAGCAGCCGGGCTCCGACGTGCTTCGCGCCCGCTTCGAGTACGAGAGCACGACGGGGAGAGTGAAGACAGTCGCCTTCCCCGATGCGAGCGACAACAACGCCTCCGGTGGCGGCGTTGCATGGAAGATCGAGTACCCAACGCAAGCCTCCGACGCAGCACCCGTCACCAAGGCGCTCCTCAAGCCGCCGTGGGCCGAGTCCACCGGATATTGGCTTGACTACGAGATCGAGGACGGTCGGCCCAAGAGGATCACCGAGCGTGAGGCCGAGGCGCTGGCGAAGGACGAGATCCTCCTTGCCTCGGGCGCCGCGATCCCGCGCCACGACCTTGTCACCACCTTCGACGAGTACGAGGACGACGGACGCCTCACGAAGCTCACCAACCCCGAGGGCAGCACCATCACCTACACCTACCAGGGTGGTGAGGACCTCCTGGCCAGGGCCAACGTCACCCGCATCGACACGAAGGCCGCAGGAGCGCTCAAGGGCACCGCCAGCTACGACAGCACGCAGCAGAGCTTCCAGTACGGCACCCACGGCAGCAACGCGGACAACCTCGCCACCGCCGTGCTCGATGGCCTGAATCGCGCGATCCAGCTTCCGGTGCCGCCGAGCTGCACCGAGCCGTGTGTGCGGGAGATCCTCACCGGCCACGTCGCCGAGAGCGTGCTTTCCAAGGCCACCTTCGACCGCTTCGGCCGCCCGCTCAAGATCGCCAGCGAGCCGCCCGCACCCTCCGAGACCAACCCCGACCGAACCTCCGCCGCCAGCGAAGCGACCTTCGGTATCGAGCCCACCAGAACGCCGGGCGCCGGCTACCTCACGAGCATCACCGCCGGCGGCGGCACCACCACGCTTGAGCACGACCAGTACGGCAACGTCACCCTCATCGCCTCGCCCTCGGGGCGCCACGAGGCACGCTTTGATGAGTGGAACCGTCCCGTCGACGAGACCCTCGGCAAGGGCGGTGGCGCCTTCGCCGACGTCTCGGCGCGCAGCGCCCGCGCCTTCGACGCCGCCGGCCGCCTCGTGCGCGAGCGCCGGAAGCAGACGGGGATCACGGGCGGCTGGGTCGAGACGCGCTTTGAGTACACCGCCCGTGATCAGGTCAAAACGATCACCCGCACGGGGCTGGCCTCCGAGGCGCCCGGCGGCGGCGCCTCGGCGCAGGCTGTCACCAGCCATACCTTCGATCCGTACGGCCGCCTCGCCTCGACCCAGAGCCCCACGGGAATCACCACCACCTTCGCCTATGACACCTCGGGCCGCGTCATCGCGGCCGACACCGGGCAAACGCAAAAGACCCGCCGCGCCTTCGACCTCATGGGCCGCGAGGTCTTCTCCAGCGATGGCTACAACACCGTCTGGCGCGGCACCCACGACGCGTGGGGCAGGCTCTACCGCGAGGACCTCGCCTCAGGCGCGGTCATCCGGCGGGAGTTCGACGCTGCGGGCGGGCTCACGAGGGAGACCACGCTCTCCTCGGCCGCCGCCTTTGATGCGCCCGACGGAGGCCAGCGGCTGACCGACGCGACCTTCGAGTACGGCTCCGACGGTCGGCTGCGCAAGGCACGACAGGCCACACGCCTCGGTGCCAGCCCGGCCGCCGATGAGATCCTCACCCGCAACTTCGAGTACGACACCGCCGGGCGACTCGATGTCGTCATCGCGCGGCCTGCCGAGCACACCGAGCACAACCGCATCGAGCTGCTGCGCCGCTTCGAAGCCGCCACGGGCCGGTTGCTCTCGGAGAAGGACGCCGGGGGCAACGTCATCCGCTACGGCTACCATCCCGGCACCTCGCTGCCCAACAGCATCACCGTTGAGGAGACCGGTCACGGCGGGCCCTTCGAGATCGAGGCGAGGCCGAGCTACGACGCCTTGGGGCGCGAGATCGCCCGCCAGATCGGCCTGCACGTCACCACCCTCACCCGCGATGAGGCGGGCAACATCCTCACCGCCTACGCCTCGGGCCAGCGCTGGAGCTACATGTGGGACGGCGCAGGGAAGATGGTCAAGGCAGAGGGCCCCGGGGGTCAAAGCGCGGCCTTCGGCTACGACCGCGAGGGCCGGCTCGTCGCGCAGAGGGTCCACAGGAGCGCCGGCGACGAGCTCACCCGGAGCACCTACCAGCAGGAGTGGCTCTCCCGCATCGACTATGCGGACGGCAGCTACGAGGCCTTCACCCCGACCCCGGACGGCCTGGTCGGCAGCCTGCGCACACGATCCGGCGTCACCCTCACCAGCAGCTACGACGCCGCGGACCGGCCCACCAGCGTGGTGCCGAGCCTTGCCGGCGCGTTGCCAACGGGCCTCGCCGTGCTCGACGCGGGCGACAGCTTTGCCTGGGATGCTCTCTCCCGCCTCACCGGCGCCGGCCTCAGTACGCAAGCAGGCACCGATCCCGAGCGCCGGATCACCGTCAGCTCCGACCCGCGCGGCATGCCGCTGTCCGAGACCACATCCACGGTCCTCGACGATCGTTCGATCAGCCTTGCTCTCGCCCGCACCTTCGACGTCTTCGGCGCAGCCACCCGCGTCACCCTGCCGGCGCTCATCAGTGACGGCGCACTGAGCGCCCTCGACAGCACACTCGACCATCTCTCGCGGCCGACCCTTGTCAAGGGGCTCGATTCAGGCGGCAGCGAGCTTGCCGGCTTCGGCGCGACGCTTGAGTGGGCCGGCGCCGGCCGATCCCGCCGGGTGCTCACGCGCGGCGGCGTCATCCTCGACGAGGCGTACCTCTATCGGCAAGGCTCGGGCCTTCTCGATGGCGTGCGCTATCAGGCGGGCGCCGGTGCGCTCGGCGCCTTCGACCTTTACCCCGATACCGTCACCTACTTCCTCAAGGGCCGCACCACCCAACCAGGAGCGGCCAAGCGGAGCCTGCTCACCAGCCAGGCGGCCACGTGGACCCCGGACGGCGCCCAGCGGCTGGCCATGGCCTCGTTGGGGGGATCGAGCTCGGCCCACCCGGTGGGTGACTGGACGTTCGCCCACGGCGTCGACGGGGAGTTCGCCGGCGCGATCGAAGCGCGCCGCGGCCCGGTCGCCTTCGACCTCGGCCGCTTCGGCCGCATCGACGCCCGCACCGATGGCGATGCCGAGCCCGTCGCCTTCGCCTACACCTCCGACGGTCGCCGCATCGGCGATGACCGCTTCAGCTACACCTGGGACTGGAGGGGCAACCTCGTCGCCGCCGACGTCAAGGAGGGCGTCGAGCTCGCCGATGCCGTAGGGGCGAGCCTTGCGGGCCACCGTGTTGACTACACCTACGACCCGGCAGGCCGGCTGCTCTCGCGCACGCACCTTTCCGAGGTCCAGGACGACGGCACTCGTCGCTTTGTCGCTGCGCGCCTTTTCACCTGGGACGGCGACACGCTGCTCGCCGAGATCGGCCTCAACCACGACCGCCTTCCCATCTGGAGGAAGCAGTACCTGCCCGGTCCTGCTGGTGCCGTGCAGATGCGCATCGAGCGGGACGGCGAGCCCACGCATGTGCTCGCCCTTGCTCACGACGAAGGTGGCAGCGTCATCGGCGTGATCGAGGACGGCGAGGGCTTCCCCGGCGCCGTACCACTGCGGGCGCGGGTGCTGTACGACCCCTACGGCCAGGCGCACATGGAAGCGGGGCCGGAGCTGCTGCGGCTGGCCTTCGATCCGCAGATCACCACGCTCGGTGGGCAGGAGCAGGTCGTCCCGGAGGATCCGCCGTCGGTCGGTGGTGTCCTGCGGATCACCACGACGGTCGAGATCGATCCTGAGAGTTACGAGCGGGGCCTCCTGTTCGAGCGGTGGATCCGGGAGACCGGAGAGTGGGTGGCGGTCGATCCGGCGAGCGTGGTCATCGCCGCCGTCGAGACCGACGAGGACGACGCCGAGCTGGGGATCATGCCGCTGGCGGGCTTCCCACGCGGTGAGCGGTACCGCCTGACGATCTTGCCCGCGCTTGCCGACGCATTCGGTCGCACGCTGCGGCTGCCCAAGGGCGAGCCGCCGACCGGGCTTGTCCGAGTCTTCGACATCCCCGATGTGGGCTTCCCTGTCCTCGACCAGGAGTGGCTGCTGGCGTTCGACACGGTGCTGGCCGCCTCGGATACCCTCGACCAGCTCGTGCCCGGAGGGATGAGCCTGCTCTACGGTGGGCTCTGGCACGACCCGGTGACCGGGATGGCGTGGGGCGGGCGCTGGTACGACGCGCGCAACGCCAGCTTCCTCGACGAGGATGCGGGAGCGTCGGCCACTGAGAGCCTGTACGCGTTCGCCGGCGGCGCTCCCAGCGCGCTGCCCGAGCCGTTCTTTGGTATCGCCACCGCGGACTACTCGTGGGCGGAGGGGATGAGCGGCGCGCCGTTTGCCCCCAACCCGTGGGCGAGCGCCTTCTCGCTGTTTGGCAATGCGAGAGTCCATGGCGCAATGCGCCTGGCCGGAGCGGGCGCCGAGGCCAAGGCCGGTTTCGCTGCTCTGGGTGGTGGGAACCCCTGGCTGGCGGCGGGCATCTGGGCGCATGCCGCCACGGAGGCCGTAACTGGCACCCTTGAGCTGGCCTCCGGGCAGGACCTGCGCAGCCCGACCGAGATGCTCGGCGAGGGTGTCGCCACACTCGCCGGTGCTGATGACCAGACCGCCGCACTTGTTGGCGATGCCACCAGCCTTGCCAGCCAGGTGATCTTGAGCTACGCCGGCGCCCGCGCGGCCGCCAAGAGCTTCGAGCTGTTCGCCGGCGAGGCCGACGGTCTCGGCTGGGGGAGGATTGGGGCGCAGCAGTACCGGCCGCCTGGGAGGGTGCTGCAGTTCCCCGGGAGGGGAAGATACCGGCCAGGGGACGTTCTGCCGGATGGCAGGATCGCGGGAATTGGGCCGGGGGCAGCGCACCCCAGTGATCCCTCGTTTGGCCGGGGGACCGGGCCAAGACTGAATAGCGCTGGCCAACCGATTAATGAGAGAGGCCAGTTCATCAGCGCGGCCGGCGGTGAGTCCGAGGCGGCAGCCGCGGGGCGCATTGCGCACGAGCGTTTTGATGCTCTCGTCGCTGCCAAGGGCTGGAGATTTAGGCCCAGGATTAAGGATGCGACTGGCAAGATTCACGTCCCGGACGCACTGGATCCTTTTGGCAAGCCTATCGAGCTGAAGCCGGCCACCTTCTCGGGCTATAAGCGCGGTCTCAGGGCTTTGAAGAGGTACAACTGGGTGACCGGCAAGAGGGGACGAGTCGTTTACTACGACCCCCTGGAGGGTGACCTGTTTCCCTTCTGGTGGCCTGGGAAATGAGTTTGAAGTGATCGCGTCAAAGCACGATCTCAGCCTATGGTTGGGTGGGCAGGTAACCCCTCTCCTTCAGGAACACGGCTTCAGCCGCAGCAAGCTCGTATACCTGCGGGCGCTTGGCGATCTTACGGATGTCATAGAGTTCGTTTTCGAAAGACCAGGTCGCCATCGTGGCGCGATGTTCACCATTGAGCTTGGGTTCTTCCACGAGGGCATTCATCGGGCCTTATGGCCCAAGTCGACACGGAGAGCCCCAAGCACTGTCGACTGTGCGGTGAGTTTGCGTGTAGGGCGGTTGTTGCCCGATTCCTCCGGGAAATTTCGTGATAAATGGTGGGCCCTGGCGACCGAGGAGGACGGAATCGCAGCGGAGAAAGAGGTCCTCGCGATCCTAACTTCTCATGTCCTGCCGTTTCTCACAGCGAACCACTCTCTGCAAGCGATGCGTTTCATTGCAGAACGCATGTTTCCAAGTCTACTGCCCGCGGAGAAGCTCGCCTTGTCTCTCTTATGCGTTCTCCTTGGGGACCGTGGGGCCGGAATCCAGATCATCGATCAGTTTCTCAGCAACCCGCCATCTGCTTGGACGGAACGTGCAGTTGTTCTGCGCGAGGGCCTCGCCCCTGGAAACCAGTGGCTCGATCACTTGTTGTAAGCACCACACGTCACCAATTCACCGTCCTTCCGGTGTGGCACATACCCCCCGCCTGGACATTTCGCCCCTGGTGGTCGAGCATGCGCGTGGGCACCGTGATCCACAGTAGCCTCGGGGGAAGGGCAGCGTGATCAGGCAAGCGAACGACCTCAAGGAGCGGGTGGCCGACGCCGTCGCCTTCTACTGGCGCTCTCGCCAGCAGCAGGCCGACAAGCAGGCAAAGGCCGGCCGCAGCGACCAAGGGGCCCGTGGCTCCGTCACCGCCGGGTACCAGATGAACGGCTTCACCGAGCTCATCACCGACCTCCTCGTCGACGCCGGCATCAAGCGGCAGCACATCTTCTACGAGAAGGCGCTCGAGCTGCCGGGCTTCTTCCGCCCCACCAAGGAATGGGACCTCCTCGTTGTCCGCGACGGCCAGCTCATCGCCGCCCTGGAGCTCAAGTCCCAGGTCGGTCCTTCCTTTGGCAACAACTTCAACAACCGCACCGAGGAGGCGATGGGCACCGCCCTTGATCTCTGGACCGCCTACCGCGAAGGCGCGTTCAACAAGACCATCCGTCCCTGGCTCGGCTACCTCTTCCTCTTGGAGGACTGCGAGAAATCCCGCTCGCCGGTCCGCATCTACGAGCCCCACTTTGCGGTCTTCCCCGAATTCAAGCGCGCCTCCTACGCGCAGCGGTACGAGCTCTTCTGCCGCAAGCTCGTCCGCGAGCGCCACTACAACGCGGCGTCCTTCCTCCTCTCGCCGCGCGACGCCGGCCGGCGCGGCACCTACTCTGAGCCCGGCGACGACCTCACCTTTGATGCCTTCGCGCGCTCGCTCAAAGCACACGCCGCCGCCTACGGTGGAGGCGCCTGACCATGCGCCCCGCGGAAGCGCTCAGCGAGCTCCCCACCACCCACCGCCTCGTCCAGGCCGACGCTCGGTCCATGCCCTTCATCCCCGACGAGTCGGTGCACCTCGTCGTCACCTCGCCGCCCTACTGGAACCTCAAGCGCTACAACGACAGCGAAGCGCAGCTCGGCCACATCGCCGACTACGAGCACTTCCTCACCGAGCTTGGCAAGGTCTGGGCGGAGTGCTATCGCATCCTCGTCCCCGGTGGCCGTGTGGTGTGCGTCGTCGGCGACGTGTGCCTCTCCCGCAAGGCGTTCGGCCGCCACGTCGTCTTTCCCTTGCACGGCGACATCTGCGTCATCTGCCGCAAGCTCGGCTTCGACAACCTCAATCCCATCATCTGGCACAAGATCGCCAACGCCAACTACGAGGTCGACAACGGCTCCAAGTTCCTCGGCAAGCCGTACGAGCCCAACGCCGTCATCAAGAACGACATCGAGTTCATCCTCATGCAAAGAAAGCCCGGCGGCTACCGCAAGCCCACCGAGGAGCAGCGCCGCCAGTCGATGATCGACAAGAAGGACTACGACGCCTGGTTTCGCCAGATCTGGAGCTTGGGTGGCGCCTCGACGAAGGAGCACCCGGCGCCGTTCCCCCTGGAGCTCGCCTCGCGCTTGGTGCGCATGTTTTCCTTCTGGGGCGACACCGTACTCGACCCCTTCTCCGGCAGTGGCACCACCATGGTCGCCGCCTTGAAGAGCTACCGCAACAGCATCGGCGTCGAGATCGACCGCGACTACTGCCGCATGGCGGCCCGCCGCTTGCGCCACGAGTCCGGTGGCCTGTTCGCCAACGCCGAGCTGCGCTTCGAGAAGCTCATCGAGGATCCTGCCGGGGGCCTTCGCGTCAGCGAGGAGCTCGCCGAGTACGGCGCCAAGAAGACGGCACGGCCCAAGGCTGTCTGACCCCGGTCACCTTGCCAAGAGCTTCCCAACCTGCGAGCGCTTGACCAGGCTGTCGAGCAGAATCGCCGCCGCGCGCTGGTCTTCGTCGGAGAGCTGATCCATCTGGCTATAGAGCTTGTGCAGCTTCGGATTGCGGATGCGGGGGGCGTCTTCGCTTGACTCCCGGCGCCCGACCAGTTCATCCACCGTCACGGCGAGCAACTCGGCGATCTTCACCACAGTGTCTAGCTTGGGCACTGACGTGCCGCGCTCCCAGCGGTTGTACACCCGCGGACTGATCTCCAGCAGCTCCGCAAGCCGTGCCTGCGTCAGCCCGCGTGCCGTCCGTGCCTTTCGTAGCCGCTCTGCGAAGCCTTCCATGTCGATGCTCTCACGCTCCCGATTCATCGTAGGCCCTCCCTTCGTGCGGGCTGCTTGACACTGACAAGCATGTCCATATACTAAATGACGTGCATGTCTATTGACAAGGGTTCCGAGGAGGGGCTCCGATGGGCCGGATTCCTGAGGACGAGCTGGAGCGGATCAAGCGGGAGACGGACCTGGTGGCGCTGGTGCGCGCTCGCGGGGTCGAGCTCAAGCCCCACGGCAAGGACCTCATCGGGACGTGCATCTTCCACCCCGACCAGACGCCGTCGCTGGTCATCACGCCGGGGAGAAACCTCTTTCACTGCTTCGGCTGCGGCGCCGCCGGGACGGCGATCGACTGGGTCATGCGCACCGAGGGGGTGACCTTCCGGCACGCCGTCGAGATCCTCCGCTCCGGCGG
>CAZGUU010000224.1:0-8946 GCA_964529315.1 uncultured Enterobacteriaceae bacterium | reverse complement strand
TCGCGGAGCGTGTGCACGACGGCCGCGAGCCGCGTCGCGAGGCTCATCGCGCCGATCCGGGCGACGAAGGATTGGATCGTCTCCGGGGCGAGGCCGCTCGAGGTCGCGAAGGTCTCGCCCACCAGGGGGCCGGCCTCGAGGATCGCCTCGGGGAAGTCGCGGCCGGCGCGCTCGGCGAGCGAGGAGCCGTCGTAGATCTTGGTCACCATGGGGAGGATGAAGAGGCCGGGCTGGGCCGCCGATCGGTCGTGGGCTCGCCTCAGGTCCTCGAAGAAGGCGAGCACCGCCTCGTAGTCGGTCGCCGAGTCTCCCGGGTAGCCCAGCATGATGCCGACGAACGGCGTCACGTCGTTCTCGAAGCAGGCCGCGAGCACCTCGCGTGCGCGCGCGACGTACCTCTCGGCCTGGGCGCTCGACGAGACCTTGCTCATGCGCAGCAAGGCCGGCGTGCTCAGCGCCTCGATGCCGAAGAAGATCGTGCGCACGCCGGCGTCGCGCAGCGCGGGGAGCTGGTCGGCCGGGAGCACGTCGGCGCGGCCGAGGAAGCCCCAGCCGAAGCCCCGGCCCTGGAGCAGCGCGCAGATCTGCGCGGTGCGCTCGCGCCCCACGCCGAAGATCGGGTCGAACAGGAACAGCCGGCTGCTGGGCGAGACTTGCTCGACGTGCTCGATCTGCCGGCGCACCCAGTCGACCGGGTAGGCGCCGTACGGTCGCATGAGCCGCTCGTAGCAGTAGTCGCAGGTGAACGGGCAGCCGCGCGAGGTCTGCAGGTCGATCTTCTCGTAGGCGCGCGGGTGGCGCAGCAGGCGGAAGTCCAGGATCGGCAGCGTCTCGGGCGGCAGGGCCGAGATGGGCGTCGTGCGCAGCTCGCCGCGCTCCTTCCAGGCGAGGTTCGGCGTTCGCTCGCAGGCGACGGGACGGCCCTCGGCGGAGCCGCGGCTGATCTCGAGCGCCGCGGCCTCGCCGTCGCCGCGCAGCACGGCGGCGGCGAACGGGTAGCGCTCGAGCAGCACGTGGTGCTCGATCGTCGCGAAATAGCCGCCGAAGACCAGCGGCGTCTTGGGCAAGGCGGCGTGGATCTCGTCGATCACCGGCGCCTCGCCGTCGATCATGCCGAGCGAGAGGTTGGAGTGGATCGAGACGCCGGCCCAGGCGATCTCCTCCGCCTGCTGGCGGAGGTACTCTCCGAGGCGCCGCGCCACCGCGCGCCGCGCCTGCGGGGTGAGCGCCACGCCGAAGTCCATCTCGACGTCGATCAGCTCGACGGGCACGCCGTGCGCCGCGAGGTAGGAGCCCACCGAGAGGATGCTCAGCGGCGGCGCGGAGAGGGCGAAGCAGCCCGTCTTGGGGTCGGTCTGGTAGGCTTCGCTCGATCCGATGATGACGGCTCTCTTCATGGCGTGCCCTCGGGTGACGGTGAAGGGAGGCGGGCCCCGCAAGTCACGGGATCGGGGCGCGCCTCACGTCTCGGTCGGTACGCCGTACCGCTCCTGGTAGGCGGCGAAGCGCCGCCGCAGCGCGCCGGCGTCGAGCCCCGTCGCCGCGAACGAGTACTCGTGCGCGCCGTGCGCGCCGTGCGGCTTGGCGTCGAGGTAGGCGCGCATGCGCGCCCTCGCCTCGGGGCGGAGCTCGAGGCCGAGGCGATCGTAGATCCGGGCGACGGTGCCCAGCGGGTCGCGGCGAAAGTCGAGGTAGAGGACGTCGACGAGCTGCTCGTCCGCGACCGTGCCCCGATCACGGAACTCCATGGCGCTCCCCAGCAGGTGGGTGACGGCCCCCTCGGCGTACTGGCTCACCTGCTCGGGCTCGACGTCGTCCGAGCGCGTCGAGAGCAGGGTGCCGAGGAGGCTGAAGAGCGAGGCCGCCGCGGTGAGCGGATCGCGGTGCGTCTGGATGACGCGCGCGTCGGGGTAGACGGCGAACAGCGTCGCCAGGTCACCGAGGTGGGCGGGGGTCTTGAGGACCCATCTCTCGCCCGGACAGCGCCACTGGAGGAGCTGCAGCATGCGGCGGTGGTAGCGGTAGGCGGGCGTCATGTCGGAGGTGCCGAGCCAGGCGGCGTAGCTCGGCAGCCGGTAGGCGGCCGTGAAGTACCCGGAGCGGAACTCGTGGGCGAGCATCAGGACGCATTCCTGCGGCAGCCGCCCGCCGACCTCGTGCATCTTCTTGATCTCGGGCGCGATCAGGTCCCACGAGAAGGTGAGCTCGAGCTCGGCGCGCTCGATGCGCGGGTCGTCGCGGTAGGTGGCCGCCTCGGGGGGCGGGCACGGGTGGCGCAGCTCCCAGCCGAGCGGCACGCGATTGGCAGGATCCTGCGCCAGGAGCTCGTGGAGGATGGTCGTGCCCGAGCGCCCGACGCCGGCGACGAATACGGGCCGGCGCACGTCCTGCGCCTCGATCTCGGGCGAGCGCTCGAGCGTCGCCGCGATCTGCAGGCGGTTCTCGAGGAAGTTCAGGATCTCGTCGCGGACGACGATGCGGCCGACGAGGTTCAGGCGTGCTTCGTCTTCCAGCGACGCAAGCAGCACGCGCAGCGGCTCGCGGAACGCCTGGTCGCCGAAGTCCGCGAGCCCGGTGCGAGCGACGGCCTCCTCGAGCAGCGACGCCTCGTCGAGCGGAACGCGCACCCCACGGCCGAGCGAGCTCAGGGCCTCGAGCCAGGCGGGCCGCGGCCTGCGCCGCCAGGGTGCGCTCCGTGCCGTCACGGCTCGACCTCGCCGGCGCGCACGACCCGCACCTGCGGCACCGGGGGCTCCTCGCCGGCGAGCAGCCAGCGAAAGAGCATCGTTCCCCCGAAGTGGCCGGCGGTCTCGAGCCAGTTCGGCACGCCGGGGTTCTGGTGCGCCACGACCAGGCGCACGGTGCCGTCGGCCCGCGCCGCCGCTCTGCGGCAGTTCGTGCTCACCCGCAGGTAGCGGTGGTCGAGCGACTCGAGCCACTCGTTGCACAGCTGGAAGCCCCAGTAGAGAAAGCGCCGCGCCGGCTCGACGTCGATCACCAGGGCCTCGTCGGGCGCGAGCCGCCAGGTGCCGGCCAGGTAGTGGATGTCCGGGTCGCCGCCGTACTCGCGGGTCTCGCGCGGCGTGGCGACGAGCCGGCTCGTCGCCCGCGAGTAGGTCTGGCGCAGGTGGAGCAGGATGCGCGTCCAGGTGAGCGCGAAGTCGGCGGCGCGGCGCAGGCGATCGGCGAGCTGCGCGGGGTCGAGCGGCTCTGGCGCGGGTCGTTGACCGAGACGCTCGATGTGCAGCGTGGCGGGACGCTGGGTCTGCCTATCGAAGAAGGTCTGACGCACGAGGATCGACCAGACGTCCGGCGGCAGCTCGATCCACCTTGCCCCCCGCCGGTTGGGGCCGAGCACGATCTCGAAGTCCTGGTTCTCGCGGACGCCCAGCTCGTCGAGCCGGTGCTGCGCGAGCGTTCCCCGTCGCGCACCCGGGGCGACGAGCAGGCCGGCGTCGATGGTGATGCCGAAGTAGGGCGCCTCGCCCCGGTTTCCCCACAGCCGGTAGGTCTCCGTGCCGGCGACGGGGCAGCGCAGATAGAGGTTGTCCGGGTTGTCCGCGGTGAGCTTGTTGATCTCGTCGACCTCGCGAAAGAGCTCGGGAAACATCGGGTCGGCGTGCTCGACGAAGATCCACAGAGCGGTCGAGCCGAGCCGCGTCAAGTAGCGGTGTGCCTCGGCGCTGTCGACGCCCAGGCCGCTCGACGGGGCGGCGCAGACCATGTCACGCGCCTCGCGCAGGGCGCCGAGCCACCGCTCGTACGCGGCGCCGAGCTCGGTGCCATCGTGGTGCTCGACACGGTTCGCTTCCACCCGTAGCACCTCCCCTCCGCCCGTCACCGGACCGCGCGGGCGCGCGCTGGCCCCGGCGAGACGCCGGGCTCAGCCCTGCCGCGTCGGCTCGCCGATGAACTCGCCAAAGCCGTCCTCCCAGTGCGTGCGGACCAGCAGATCGATGAGCTCCGAGGGCTGGCCCGCCCGTCGCTTGCCGATCTCCTCGAGGATCGTCGCCAGTGCGCGGTGCACGTCCGGTCCGAAGAGGTGCTCGAGGGCTCCCTTGGGAAACCGCATCTCGCCGGTGATCCGGCCCTGGGCGTCGTAGGCGCGCGGCGACAGCGGCGGGACGTAGAAGACGTTGGGGCGGGTCTCGTATTCCGGGTGCAGCGGCAGCGCGACCCGCCACCTCTCGACGAGATCGTGGACCTGGCCGTCCACGTCGTCGAGGTAGCCGTAGAAGCGCGCCCGCCCGGGGCACTGGCGGTTGCATGCGGGTGCGATCTTCAGGTCGACGCGCGGGAAGCACTCGATGCACTTCTCGCTGGTCGACGTGACGGGGTTGAAGTAGATCGCCTTGTAGGGGCAGGCCTCGATGCAGAAGCGGTAGCCGCGGCAGCGCGACTGGTCGACGAGGACGATGCCGTCCTCCTCGCGCTTGTAGATCGCGCCGCGCGGGCAGGCATCCACGCAGGGCGCGTTCGTGCACTGGTTGCACTTGCGCGGCAGGTTCACGTAGTAGGCGTTCGGCCAGGCCCCGGCGCCGACCTCCTCGTCCCAGTTGTAGCCCCATTCGGGGGCGCGGCCGTCGGCGTCGCGGGGCGCGAGGTGGACCGCCGCCGCGCCGCCCTCGGCGCGCACCGCGGCGTGGTCGAACGTCCAGGGGCCGTCGTAGTCCCGGCGTGCGGGCAGGGCGCCCGGCTGCGGCTCGCCGTCGCGAAAGCCGCCGCCCATCGTCTCCCAGCCGCGCGGGTAGCCCTGGCCGGGGAACGTCGTGACGTTCGCGAAGCGCATGTGCTCGGTGCCCGGCCGTGTCGTCCACAGGCTCTTGCAGGCGACGGCGCAGGTCTGGCAGCCGAGGCACTTGTTCAGGTCGATGACCGTGGCGAGCTGGCGCTTCGACTCCAGCAGCCGGCTCTTGGATCCCTGCGGCGCGTAGGTCATGGCGTCGTCCCGTCGCGTGCGCTCACGCCTTGGCGAAGTCGACCCGCACGCCGCGGTGGCTGCTGCACGCGGGCACGCCGTAGCCGTGGTAGTAGCGGCCGATCTGCTCGTAGCCCCCGGCGCACTGCAGCCCCTTGGGTAGGCCGACCAAGAGGTCGTCGACGGTCTTCCAGCCGGGGAAGAGCATCGCGTCCCACAGGTAGACGATCACCTGGTCGGGCGCGCAGGTCGGCGCCACCTTGGCCATCAGCTCGCACTCGCCGACGTCGTTGAACAGCCGCACCCGGTCTCCGTCGCGGACGCCGCGCTCGGCGGCGGCCTTCGGGTGGACGTGGACGACGGGCTGGCCGCGGTGCAGCTCGGCGAAGCGCTCGCTGGTCTGGTGGATGGAGTGGATGCTGTGGCGCGGATGGCCGCCGGTGATGCGCAACGGGTGGTCGCCGCCGATCGGCGGCGTGTCCTTGTGGACGGGCAGCGCCTCGCCGGCCTCGAGGTACCACTCGTGGTCGATGTAGAGCTGCGCCCGGCGTGCGTACGTCGGGTAGGGCTTGCGCTTCTCGATGTGGTCGCGCAGCGAGTAGAAGGGCTCCCCAGGCCGGTAGACGGCCGCGTTCAGCTCGTCGTGGAAGACGGAGCCGAGACCCTGCAGCTCGATGGCGCCGTCGCGGCGGAACCTCTCGAGGTCGTACCCGGGGGGCAGCAGCCCGGTCGACGAATCGATCGCGATGAGCTGCTCGAGCGCCTGCTGCTGCGTGCGAACCGCTCCGTCCATGGTGAAGGCGCGCCAGAGCCCGCCGTAGGGGACCTTGCGACCGAAGCGCGCTTTGGACTCGCGCAGCCCGCGCTCGGCGGCGCGCTCGTCGATGCGACGCATCAGGTCGGCGAAGACGTCCCACTCGGGACGCGCCTCGCCGACCGCAAGCGCGGCGGGCTCGATCAGGGCGCGCCGCGGGTTGTCCGTCGAGCCGTTGGTGACGTCGTACTTCTCGTAGTACCACGCCGCCGGCAGCACGATGTCGGCGTACATCGCCGAGCTCGAGAGCCGTGTCTCGATCGCCCACACGAGCTTGCACTTCGGCAGCAGCACGCCGACGTACTGCGACCTCGCTTGCTTGACCCGGCGCAGCGGGTTGGCGCCGATGAGCAGCAGGATGCGCGGCTCGCGCCCCGTCGCCGTGAGGCCGTCCGGAACCAGCCAGCCGCGGGAGATGGCCTCCGCGATGGTCTCGCCGAGGGAGCGGCGCATCGCGGGATCCCGCCAGGCGGCTCGGTCCCAGAGATCCCGGTATCCGGCGTGGTGCCAGAGGAAGAGGGTGGAGTGGGTGGCACCCTTGGCGAGCGACGCGGCGCGCGCCAGCTCGATCTGCACCAGCTCCTCGGTCGCCTCGGGGTCGGCCTCGAGCACGCGGCGACGGACCTCCTCTTGCCACTGCGCGAGCGGCGCCAGGCCGGCGGGAGCGGGCTGGTCGAGGGCCGCCAGCGTGTCGATCGCGGCGCTGCTGAAGCCGTAGCTGACGATCCCCGTGCCGGGCTTGCCCCAGTTGCCGGTCATCGCCAGGGCGAGCAGGAGGCTGCGCTCCATCAGGTCGCCGTGGTAGTGCTTGCCCGAGGTGAGACCGTAGTGGACGCAGGTCCGGCGCGCGGCCATCTTCTCCGCCAGCTCGACCATGAGCGCCGGGTCGACGCCGCAGATGCGCGCCGCGGCTTCGGGCGAGTAGGCGGCGAGGTGCTTGCGCAGCAGCTCGAAGACCGGGGTGACGCGCGCCGTCCCGCCGCCTCGCAGCCCGACCGTGTAGGTCCCGAGGAGGGCGGGATCGCCGCCCACGGCGAGGGTGCCGCGCGGCGCCCGGGTGACCGCGCCGGACCGCGCGTCGAAGTAGAAGAGCTGGTCCTCGCGGCCGCCGTCGACCTCGGAGGCGCGCAGGAAGCGGCCGGTCTCGGTGTCGACCAGCAGGGGAAGGTCGGTCTGCTCCTTGAGGAAGGCGGCATCGTACAGGCCGCGCCTCTCGAGGTGGTGGCAGACGCCGAGCCAGAAGGCGGCGTCGGTCGCCACCTTGACGGGCACGTGCGTCGTCGCCACCGGGCTCGTTGCGTTGTAGTCCGGTGCGAGCTGGAAGATCTCGGTGCCGCCGTACCGCGCCTCGGCGAGGAAGTGGTAGAACGGCGGCCGGGTGTAGGCGGTGTTCTCGTGCGTCAGCACGATGAGCTCGGCGTCCATGACGTTGTCGTACGAGTAGCCGAGGAAGTGCTTGCCGAAGGTCGCGAGCAAGCCCGCGTAGTTGTCGCCGATGATCTCCATCGCCGGCAGGTGGGTGCCGCCCAGGAGGCGTGTGGCGCGCTCGGCGGCGGCGAAGGCGACCGAGCCGGCGTGCACGTGCGGGGCGTCGAGGACGAAGCTGTCGGAGCCCTGCTCCTCCACGGCGTCGATGACGGCGTCGGCGATCTCCGTCAGCGCCTCGCCCCACGTGATGCGCTGCCAGCGGCCCTCGCCGCGGGCCCCTAGGCGCTTGACGGGGTACTTGAGCCGGTGGCCGCCGTAGAGCAGATCGTGGAACCCCGCCCCCTTCTGGCAGCCGAGCGGGTTGTAGTCCGGGCGATCGCGACGGGGCGCGCTGGGCGCCACCTGCTCCTCCCGCCAGACGACGCCGTCGCGCGCATACACGTGGAACGGACACGAGCCGGGCATGCAGCCGTTGGAGTGGCAGCCGTGGGTGATCGCATCCCACCTCCACTGCGCGCGGTAGAGGTCTTCCCAGCCCTCGTAGCGGGGCTCGCCGGTCCCGCGGGCGCCGTCCCTCCCGGTCGCCCCCGCCTGGCGCGGTGCCAGCGCGGCCAGCGACAGGGTGAGCAGCAGGCCGCCACCGGCTTCGAGGAGGCGCCGTCGGGTGATCCCGGCGGCAGCCGCCGCCGGCTCGGGGGGCGCCCCGCAGACCTTCGACACGCTGGCCATCGCTTCGATCCTCCCTTCGACGGCTCGCGCGGGATGTGCAAATGCATAGTGCGCATGCGGCCCATGTGGCCGTCGCATAGGCGGGCCCGCTCTTGAACCTGGCCGGGGTCGATCTCAACCTGCTGATCGCGCTCGACGCGCTGATCGCCGAGGCGAGCGTCACGCGCGCCGCCCGGCGGGTCGGCCTGTCGCAGCCGGCGATGAGCCGCGCGCTCGGGCGGCTGCGCGATCTGCTGGAGGATCCGGTGCTCCTGCGCACCCCGCGCGGGATGGTCGTCACGTCGCGCGCGCAGGGCCTCGCTCGGCCGCTGCGCCGCATCCTGGGCGAGATCGCCGAGACCCTCGAGCCGCACCGGCCGTTCGACCCGATGACCGCGAGCGGCACTTTCCGGCTGTCGGTTCCCGATGCGGGGCAGATCATGCTCATCCCGGCCCTCCTGCGCCGCCTCGAGCGGGAAGCGCCCGGCTTGAGCCTCGACGTCGTCTACGAGGATCCCGAGGGAGGTCAGTACGCATCGCTCGAGTCGGGTGGGCTCGACCTCGGCATCGAGGTTTCGCACGCGCCTGCGCCGGGGTTTCACGTCGAGCACATCCTCGATGCGGGCTACACGTGCATCGCGCGCCGCGACCATCCGGGCATCGGGCGGCGGCTCACGCTCGCCAAGTTCCTCGAGCTCGGCCACGTCGCGTTCCGCCGGGAGTCGGGCCGCGCCGAGCCCGACGTCGAGCAGCTTCTCGCCAGGCACGCGGCGGCGCGCCGGATCGTGCTCGGCGTACCCTCCTACCTGCCCATCCCTTGGCTCGTCGCCGGGAGCGATCTCGTCGCGACCCTTCCGGCGCTGGTGGTCGACGTGATCGCCGATCGCTTCCCGATACGCCGCCATCCGCCGCCGATCCCGATCGCCCCGGTCCCCGTCTCGATCGTCTGGCACGAGCGCACGCACGAGAACCCCGAGCATCGCTGGCTGCGCGGGATCGTCGCGCAGCTCTTTCGCGAGGCCGGCCGGGCGGAGCGCGCTCCAGCTCGGCGATCCGGTGCGCGACGGCCCGATCCGGT
>CAZGUU010000223.1:0-9020 GCA_964529315.1 uncultured Enterobacteriaceae bacterium | reverse complement strand
TACTTGCCGCGCTTGAAGGTGTCGCGGATGAGGTCGGCGACGCCCCAGAGGAAGCTGACGATCTCGCTGTGGTTCACGCGTTCACCCTCTGGTCGCTCCTTGCATTGGCGTCGCTTCGTTGGGGCTGTCTAACGACCAGGCGATCAGCGGCCGGCCGAAGGCCGGTCCGCTGCATCGGCTTGTTGGGCAGCACGATCTCGAAGGCGTTTCAGCACTGGATCCTTAAGCTCCTGGGAGGCAAGCCACTTCAACTCTTCCTCCAACGTCATCCCCTCGATCGCTGCGGAGATTTTGTCGCGCGCCTCACGCATCATCGCGACCGCGTCGAACTTCTTCTTCGTTTTACTCATCTGACAACACCTCTCGTGGCGTGCGAATCTCGATCAGCGGGTAACCCTGGCGCAGGTTCACCGAGTTGTAGCCATGGATCCGCTGCAGGTTGACGATGTGCTTGAAGTTCCAACTCACCAGCACGTCAACGCGGGCGACGGTGGCGATGGCGATGTGCCGGGCGTCGGCGCGCATCCTGCTCGTAAGCACGCCAGCGCCAATGTAGGCTTCGGCGAGTTCCCTCGCCTCGTTGTCAAGCTGAAGCGTCTCGATGTACGCCTGTGGCACGGACGCGAGCCGACTGCGAACCTCGGCTGGTGCTGCCGCCAACTCTTGAACCGTGAGGCTGGACAGCACCAGGAGCCGCTCACCCCGGACGAAACCCTCCATGAGTCGCACGGAGTGCTCGGCAAACTCGTCGTCCTCGCACCCACCCAAGACCGACGTGTCTACGTAGATCCGAAGCCTCATGAACTCATCCTACCTCGGCTCACGGTTGCCTTTCATGGCGCCGTCCCGCCTGCCCAACAAGAAGTAGCCAGGTCCGTTGAACGCCAGTCCCATTCTGTATAAGTCGTCCGCCGACTCCGCGGACCTTCGGTCCAAGCTCCCGGTCCCTCAAGACTTCTTCCAAGCGGGCCCATCGACCTCCGGGCGTTCTCCGACACCGGCCGCCGTCCAATCAGCCCCGCGCGCTGCAGCCTCTCGCCATCCGAGCCGGGCGGCGGCCACGCTGGCGCGATCGCACTCGGCGCACCTCCGAGACCACCCAGCGCATCCGCCGGACTCCGCACCGCCGCCGGCCCCAGGTTCAGCACGTGCGTGTAGATCATCGTCGTGCTCACGTCCTTGTGCCCGAGCAGCTCCTGCACCGTCCGGATATCGTACCCGTCCTCGAGCAGGTGCGTCGCGAACGAGTGCCGGAAGGTGTGGCACGTGGCCCGTTTCGGAAGCCGCGCGGCGATCGCCGCCTCGCGCACCGCCCGCTGCAGGACGGTCTCGTGCAGATGGTGCCGCCGCCGCTGCCGGGTCTCCCGGTCGACGTACTGCCGGCTCGCCGGAAAGACCCACTGCCACGCAAGCTCTCGCCCCGCATTGGGTAGCTTGCGCGCCAGCGCGAAGGGCAGCTCGACCCAGCCCGCCCCGGTCGCGAGGTCGATTGCGTGCTGCCGGCCCACCTCCTCGAGCTGCGCCCGCAGCGCCGGCACGACGCTCAGCGGCAGCGGTGCCACGCGGTCGCGGTTGCCCTTGCCGCTCCGCACCACGATCTGCCGGCGCGCGAAGTCGACGTCCTTCACGCGGAGCCGGGCGCACTCTAGCAGCCGCAGTCCGGCACCATAGAGGAGCGTCGCCATGACGAGCGGCGTGCCACGCATCTGTCCCAGGACCAGCGCCACCTCGTCGCGCGACAGCACGGTGGGCAGGCGGCCTGGCGACTTCGCGCGCACGATGCCGTCGATCCACGGCAGCTCCATCCGCAGGACCTCGCGGTACAGAAACAGCAACGCCGCCAGCGCCTGGTTCTGCGTCGACGCCGCGGCCTTGCCCTGCATCGCCAGCGCGGAGAGGAAGCTCTCGACCTCAGCGGCACCAAGCGTTTCGGGGTGTCGCTTGGCGTGAAACAGGATGTAACGGCGGACCCAGTACACGTACGCCTTCTCGGTCCGCTGGCTGTAGTGCCGCGCGCGGATCGCCGCGCACACGCGGTCGAGCAGCCGCGGCGGCGGCCCGGGCGCGATCCCGCCCTCCCACACCCGATCGGCTGTCCACGCGACGGCAACGCTCATCGGGCTGGTCCTCCAACGGGGAACGAGACGACGACCCCGTAGCACGCCCGCCCGACGCCGAGCAATGAGCGAGCCGCCACGAAGACGCTTCATTCGATGAGTTCCGGTGCGCCCGTCCAACGGGTGTCCGCTCCAGCGGACACTCCGACCCCACACTCGCCGAGTTCAAGGTCGACTTTCTGGCGGATAAGCTGCGTCCCGACCAACGGCGTGTAGCCCAGATAGTGGCAGCTCGCGGTCCTCTGCCGCACCAACGCCGATCAGCTCGATCTTTCCCACATCGGCCAGCTCGCAGTGCACCTCGGCCCCACCGCGTCCCTCACCGCGTCGCGCCGGCATCCGGCGGCGCACGCACGAGCCACGCGCCGGAAGCCCACGCCGGCTGCTGCCCGCCATGCATGGTCGGCCAAGCTCGAAGCTACGGCCGTCCGATCCCTCGCAGCCGATCGATCGCCGTGCGGAGCAGGGGCGGCGCGAGCAGCTCGCGCGCGACCATCGTCCCCGAGCCTGCGCCGAGGCCCGCACCGGGGTGGGTCGAGGCACCGATGTGGTAGAGCCCGGCCACGGGCGTCCGATGGCCCGGCTGCTGCGGGAAGGGGCGCCACAGGAAGCTCTGGTCGAGCGACAGCGCGCCCCCGTACGGATCGCCGCCGACGAAGTTGACGTTTGCCGCCTCGAGGTCGGCCGGCGAAAGGACGACGCGCGCCAGGATCGAGGACTCGAGGTTGGGCGCGTGTGGCGCGAGGCGGGCGACGATCCGGTCCGCGTAGGCCTCGCGCAGCGACTGCGTCCAGGCGCCGTCGCCCGTGTCGAGCCGTCCCGCGGCATCTCCCTTCACCCGGCGCGGCAGCTCTTGGAGCTGGATCCACAGGAGCCCACACCCGCTCGGCGCGCGGCTCTCGTCCATCGTCAGCGGCTGACCGCAGACGATCGTCGCCTCGGCCGGGAGCAGCCCCCGATCCGCCTCGTTGACCGCCCGCGAAACGCCGTCGAGCCCGGGCGTCACGTGCAGGATTGCAGTCCTCGAGAGCCGCTCGTCCCCCTGCCAGGCCGGCGGCTCGGAGAGCGCCAGGTGGATCTGCATCTCACCGCGCCCGTAGCGGTAGCGACGGCTCGCGGCGGCGAGCGCCGCCGGGGGATCCTCGAGCAGCCGGCCGTAGAGCTGCGTCGGGGTCACGTCGCACAGGACGGCGCGCTTGGCCGTCACCTCCGCGCCACCGGCGACCCGCACACCGATCGCGCGACCCCGCTCGACCAGCACGCGCTCGACGTCGGCGCCGATCTCACAAGCACCCCCGAGGTCGCGGACCAAAGCGACGAGCGCATCGACCACGCGGGCGGCGCCGCCGCACGGGATCGGCTCCCCGGCTTGCTGGGTCGCCACCGCCATCATCTGCGCGGCAAACCCCGAGGCCGCGTGGTCGGGGCCGAGCCCCGCGTGCAGGACCCACGGAGCCAGAAGCCCATGGACGCGGTCCGAGGCGAACGTCTGCGAGGCCCAGTCGCGGCACGACACGAGCCACCCTCGCGTGAGCTCGAGCAACCCCCGTCGACCGAGCCGCCAGTACGCCCGAGCCGCCAGCCCCAGGCCAGCCGGCGACCACAGCTCCGTGCCGCTCAGGCCGAACAGTAGGTCGGCGTTGCGCAAGAACCCGTCCGCGGTCGCCTTCCACGCGTCACCGTCGCCGCGGGCGTGGCGCTCGAACTCGGCTGCGTTCGCCTCGGTGGAGCGGAGTAGGAACGCCGCCGAGCCGTCCGGGTAGAGCGAGCCGGTCGGGAGCTGCGTGTCGAGGAACTCGACGCCGCGCGCCGCCAGGTCGTCGCCCAACGCGGTGTGCGCGGCGCCGCCCACCCAAGCGGGAAACCAACCGGCGTAGACGTCGTGATGGAAGCCGGGCGCCGTCAGCTCGGCCGTCTTGACGGCTCCGCCCAGATAGTCGTTGCGCTCGAGCACGCACACGCGCCAGCCGGCCTTCGCGAGCATCGCCGCGGCGGCAAGCGAATTGATGCCGCTGCCGACGAGGACGGCGTCGTAGTCGGCCATCGCTCACCCTCCATGGAACCGAACCCCCAGAGTGCGAACCGCCAGCCGACCCACCGACGGCTGAGGCCACGAGGCTCGGCCCCGAGCTGCCACGTGTCCCAGATGTCCCGCCGGGATGCAACGACACCGCCCCCCACCTGGTGCCGACCCACCTCGTGCCAGCGCCCAGCAACTTCATCACGCGCCGCATGCTCCTCCAGGGTGTCAGCGACGTGTACACGGGTACCGTGACGCGCGGTGACGACGGGGATCGCTTCGCGCTGGCACCGGTGCCGGGGGTGCCGGGGGCTCGTCTCGTCGAGCGTGCTCTCGAATCTCAGCCGCCGCGGAGAAGCCTGCCTCGTGCCGCGGGGTGCTCTGCATGCCGCGACATCCGCCGGCTCATGGGAGACCGCTGTCTCCGCACACGAGACCACGTGCGTTGGCCATGAAGATCAGCGCCGAAGCGATCATCGCGGCCTGAGCGCGATCATAGGGCCCGGGTCCGCCGGCGCTCGGCCCCCCTTCGATCTGCGAGTATGCGCGCGCCGCCGAGATCCCTGCGCAAACGATCCGCCGCCCGTGCGGACTCGAGAGCAGCTGGTTGATGTGCCGGATGAACTGCGCCGCCTCCGGCCGCAGGAAGAACTGGTTCACGTTCGTGATGCCCTGCGTGAGGTTGCCGTACTGCTGAATCAGCGCCTGGTTCATCTGGTAGATCAGGGCCTGTCCCTGCGCCAGGAGCGCATTGCCGGAACGCAGGATGTACTGCTGTGTGAGGTACGCGCCCGGCGCGATGACCGCCGCCCATGCATAGAAGACGTTCTGCGCCCAGGCGACCGTGGCGCCCACGCCGAGAACGGAGACGAAGGCGACGCTGAAGACGCCCGCCGCGACCACGAACGCCAGACCTCTGTTGTGCGTGTAGGCGTACGTCCCGATGCCGGCGATCACCCCGAGCGTGCCCGCGATCGCCAGCGCAGCGTTCACCGTGACCAGATTCTCCAGGCCCGACGGGTCGCGGTTGTCGACCGGGCTCGACCGGACGTAGAGGTAGCGGTGCAGCGAGGCCGGATCGAAGATGCTGCCCGGCTTCGGATCGACCGACGCGAAGCGGCCGCTGTTGTGGTCGTAGTAGCGCGCTCTCAGGTAGTAGTAGCCGACGTTCGGATCGAGCTGCTCGCCCGCGTACAGGAAGGCGTTGTCCGAGGAGCCGGCCGAGGCGAGCAGACGTCCGAACGCGTCGAAGGTGTAGCGATCGGTCACCGCACCCGCCGCGGACGTGAGCTGCCGCGTCGAGTGCTGGCCGTCGCGCAGGAAGAACTGCGGCGCACCTGCTCCCACGCGCATCGCGATGCGCTCGTGCCCGAGGGTGTACGCCGTGGTACTCGCCCCCGTCTTCTCGAGCAGCACCTGCGCGAGCTCGAAGCCCTTGTCGGTGACGTACTCGGTGGTCACGCCGCCGGTCGTGCTGGCCGTCCGGATGCCGTCGACATCGTACGCGTAGTCGACCGTCGAAACGCCTCCGATCGCGAGGTCCGCGCGGACCAGGCGATTGCCCGAATCGAAGGTGAACACGTCGGTCTCCGTCCCGTCGCTCCGCGAGAGGAGATTCCCGTTGTCGTCGTACGTGTAGGCGAGGCCCGACGATCCGCCCGGGGCGGCGGTAGTCGTCTCCGCGAGGAGCCGATCGTTCAGGTCGTAGGAGTAGATGGTCTCGACGAGGACGCCTGCCTGCGCGTCGATCCGCGCCAGGCGGTTCCCCACCTCGTCGTAATCGTAGGTGATCTCGCGATCGAGCGCCGCTCCCGGCTCGTCGATCGTCTCCCGGATTAGCCGGTAGACCGCGTCGTACTCGTAGTCGACGATGCGGTCGGTCGTCGCACTGCCGGACTCGACGACGCGGAGGCGGTTGCCTGCCGCACCGAGGGTGTATTCGTACCGGGAGACAACGGCGTTGGACGCGTCCCGGTTCTCGATCGAGGTCAGGCGGTTCAGGGAATCGTAGGTGTGGCTCGTCACGACGCCGTTCGGATGGGTCACGGTCGCGAGGTTGCCGACCGCGTCATGGCCGTAGGTCGTCGTCCCGGTCGTGTCGGTCACGGTCGAGAGCCGGTCGAGGGCGTCGTAGGTGTAGGTCGTCGTGCCCGCCGAGCTGGTGACCGAGGTGCGGTTCCCGTTGGCGTCGTATGCGTAGATCAGCACCTCGCCGCTCGCCTTGGTCTCGGTCTCCACCCGACCGCGCGCGTCGTAGGTGTAGGCGTCGCCGCCTCCTTGCGTACGCAGGCCTCCGGGGGTGAAGGAGAACGGCACGGTGCTGCCGTCGGGCAGATGCCGACCCGTCGGATTCCCTCCGGAATCGTAGGACGTGGTGGTCGTGTCGCCGTTCATGTCGGTGAACGACGCAACCCGGCTGACCGGATCGTAGACGGCGACGTCGCGCTGGCCGAGCGGCCGCACCCGGCCCGTCAGGCGACCCAGAGCGTCGTACTCGTAGCGCGTCGTCGCGCCGGTTGGCGCGGTCTCGGCGATCCGGTTGCCGACCTCGTCGTAGGTGTACGTCGTCGTGGCACCGGTAGCGTCGGTGGCGGACAGGAGCTGGTTGCGACCGTCCCAGGTGAAGCTCGTCGTGCGCCCCGCCTGGTCGGTCGTCGAGATACGGTTGCCGGCGAGGTCATAGGCGTCGACCTTCGTCGAGCCGTCGGGGTAGGTCGTAACCGTCCGGTTGCCGCGGTGATCGTACGCATAGGTCGTCGTGTGGCCGTTCGCGTCGGTCGTGGCGATCAGGCGCTGCAGGCCGTCGAACTGGTGCACCGTCACGTTCCCGAGCGGGTCGGTCACCGTCTGCTGGTTCGGCGCATACGCATGGGTCGTGCGGTTGCCCCGCGCGTCGACCTTCGCGGCGATCCGACCCGCGGCGTCGTATTCGATCGCCTCGCTGGCGCCGTCGGGATGGGTCGTCTGGACCAGTCGTCCGACGGCGTCGTACACGTGGGTCGTCGTGCGGCCGTCGCGATCGGTGTGCGCGGTGCCGCGCCTCTCGGCGTCGTAGGCCCAGGATTCGGACGAGCCGTCGGGGTAGCTGGTGCCGCTCGAGTTGCCCGCGTCGTCGTAGGTGAAGGTCGTGAGCGAACCGTCCGGAGCGGTGATGCTGGCGATCCGGCCCGAGCCGTCGTAGGTCGTGTCGGTCGGCGTCCCGGAGGCGTCGATGAAGCGGACCGTGTGGCCGAAGCCGTCGTACTCGTAGCGTCGCACCAGGGTCTGCGTGCTCCCGTCGGCGAGGGTGCGCTGCCGGCTGTCGGACGTCTGCTGCCCACGCGCGTCGTGCGTGAAGGTCGTCACCCTGCCGAGCGGATCGGCCTGCGAGCTTCGGCGGCCGAAGGCGTCGTATGTGGTCGTCGTGGTGCGGCCGAGCGGATCGACCACCGACACGACGTTCCCGGCCGCGTCGTAGGCAGCGGTCGTGACTCCGCCGTCCGGGGCGGTGGTCGAGCTGATCCTGCCGTTGGCGTCGTAGCTGTATGTGGTGACGTTCCCCACCGCGTCGGTCGTCGACGCGAGTCTCCCGCCTGCACCGTAGGCGTAGGTGCTGGTGTTGCCGTCGAAGTCGCTCGCCGTCAGGATCTGATTGCTGGCGTCGTACGTCTTCAGCGCCGTGCGCCCGAGCGGGTCGGTCTCGCTCGTCTGGTTGCCGCGCTCGTCGAAGGTGAACGCCGTACGAGCGCCGAGCGCATCCGTCCTCGCCGTGATGTTCCCGACCGCGTCGTACTCGAGCACCGTCTGGTTGCCGAGCCGGTCGCGCACCATCTCCTGAAGGACACCGGGCGTGCGCTGGTACTCGACCCGGTGCCCGGCGCCGTCGATCGACGCGATCAGGCGGCCTGCCTCGTCGAACTCGTTTCGCACTCCGAGATTGCCGTCCGGTGTCGAGACCTCCAGGAGGCCGTGCCGTCGATCGTACTCGAACCGCGTCACTCGGCCATCGGCGTCCGTGTGGGTGCGGAGGTCGCCGTTCGCGTCGTAGCCGTAGGTCTGTGCGTTCCCCTCGGGATCGCTGATCGAGGTGATCCGCCCCTCGCCGTCACGGACGATCCCGATCGAGCGGCCCGAGGAGTGCCTGATCTCACTCGGTCCGATGGTGAGGGCGTTGCCGTTTCGGTCCTCGATCGACTCGACTCCGCTGATCCGATCGACCACGAAGCGATTGCCGACCCGATCGGTGTAGCGGAACCGTCTCGGGTCGTAGGTCTGGAAGGTCGAGTCGTCCCAGAGCTCGACCTCGCTGCCGCCGGGCAACACGAGCAGTCCGGGGTTGTCGAGCCCCTCGAGGGTGCCCAGCGTGCCGGGCCGCGGCGCGAAGCCGACCACGTTGGTGAAGTCGAGCGAGCCCACGTTCGAGGTGGGCGAAAGCTGCAGATCGAACGTCTCGACCTTGCCGTCGGGCAAGGTGAGGCTCACGAAGTGCTGGTCGAGAGCGACCAGCTGCACGCTGATGCCAGCGTTCTGCGTCGTCCAGCCCGTGCCGAGGATGCGGTTCGTCCTGAGCCGCAACGTCTGGACGTCGAGCCGCCAGCCGATGCCGAACTCACCCTGAGCCTTGTCGCGACTATCGTAGGTCCTACTGATCGTGATCGGCAGGCCGGCCAGGGCGACGCTCAGGTCCTGGAAGCTCAGGGTGAAGGCCCCGACCTTGCGCGCGCGCGCGACGACGTAGGTTCGCGTCGCCGAGGCGACGTTGCCGCCGGCGTCGTAGACGCGCAGGCGCACCGTGTAGGGGCCGTTCAACAGCAGCGTCGGATCGAGCACGCCCAGGACGCCGCCGGCCACCTGCGCAAGCCCGGTCGCAAGCGGCGTGAACGCCGTCTCGCCCGTCGGTGCGA
>CAZGUU010000222.1:0-9075 GCA_964529315.1 uncultured Enterobacteriaceae bacterium | reverse complement strand
CGAGGGATGGATCGCGGAGAAGGACCGGCTGCTCGAGCAGGCCCGGGCGGCAGCGGCCGGCCGCCTGGGAGGCGGTGAGAGGCTCGCCTTCCGGATCCGCGAGGCGCTGCGCCGGCAGCTCTCGCCGGCATCGCGGGCGCGGCTGGGTCGGCTGGTGCGCGCCTGGCACGGCGAGGAGGTGGGCTGGCTCGCACGCGGCGAGGCTGGCCCGAGCCCGCGTGAGGGCGCCCGCGCTCCTCGGAGGAAAGGAGAGTCCGAATGATCATTCTGTGGGACAACCCGTTCAGCCCGTTCGCGCGCAAGGTGCGCATGGTGCTCGATTGGAAGGGCCTGGTCTGGGAGTCGATCGACGCACTCGCTCTGGAGCACCACGCGGCCCTGCTCGCCGCGAACCCGCGCGGCGAGGTGCCGGTGCTGGTCGACGGTCCGATCGTCGTGGTCGACTCGGCCGACATCGTCGACTACCTCGATCACCGCTACCCGACCCCTCCCGTTTTTCCCGCGGACCCGGCCCGCCGCGCTGCGGCACGCGCCTGGCAGCGGCTGTCCGACACCGCCGTGGACGCCGTGGTGCACGACGTCTCCATCTGGACCTGGCCGACGCACCACCGCTCCGACGCTCCCCCCCAGGGGTTGATCGATGCCGCCCACCGCGACCTGCGCCGGGTGCTCGAGCGCATGGAGGCCGTGCTCGCGCCGGATGCGGGCGGCTTCCTGTGCGGCGAGGCGTCGATCGCCGACCTGGCGCTCTTTCCGCACGTCTCCTCGTTCCGTCTCCTCGGCCTGCCGCCCACTCCCGAGGTGTACCCCGCGGTGTGCGCTTGGCTGCGCTGGGTACGCGAGCTGCCCGCGGTGCAGCGCGATCTCGAGCACGTCAAGCAGCAGGCGAGGGCGAAGTTCGCCACGCCGCAGAGCTCTCCCTACGAGTCGGAGAAGATCGTCTGGCGCGGCGACCGGCTCGAGTGGATGCTCGCCAACGGCTTTCACGGCTGGTGGCTCGAGGAGCTCGCCGCCGGCAGGGCGGTCGTGCCGTCGGCGCTCTGACGCGCGAGTGCGCCCTGGCGTCCCGTGTGGCGACGCCCACTTCGACGTCGTGAGCGGCGTCCACGCACCGGCGCGAGCGCTCGGCACGTCGAGTCGTGCGCTGTGGCGGGGCGGTGCCGGGCTGCGTCGAGCCGGCGGGTTGCGAGGGGCGGGCGGGTAGGCGAAACAATCGGCTCGGATGCCGGAGAGGCTCGCAGCGCCCGGCTCGAGAGAGGGGTTCCGCAGACATGGTTGGCATCAGCTCGATCGGCATCCACGTGCCGCGCTCGCGCCTCGACCGCGCGCTCATCGCCCGCGCGTGGGGCAAGAAGCAGCCCTCGGGCGAGAAGGCCGTGGCGCACTACGACGAGGACGCGTTGACCATGGCGGTGGCCGCCGCGCAGCGCTGCCTCGAAGACTTCGACCCGCTCGCCTTCGACGGGCTCTTCTTTGCCTCGACCTCGTCGCCCTACCGCGAGAAGCAGGTGGCGAGCGTCGTCGCCACCGCCTGCGATCTGCCGCGCGAGATCCTCACAGCCGACTTCTCCGGGTCGGTGCGCGCGGGCTTGGCGGCGCTCTCCGCCGCGCTGCGCGCCGTGCAGAGCCGGGCCGCCAAGCGCGTGCTGGTGGTCGCCGCCGACTGTCGCCCGGCCGAGCCCGAGGGCGATCTCGAGGGCGCGCTCGGCGACGGCGCGGTCGCCGTGGTGGTCGACGGCAAGGGCCAGCTCGCGGCCTTCGAGGGCGCGGCAGCAGTCGCCGAGGAGTTCACCTTCCAGTGGCGCACGGACGCCGGCGGCTCGGTCCAGGTGCAGGACGCGCGCTTCTCGGTGACGCACGGCTACCTGCGCGACGTGGGCGAGGTCGTCGAGCGGGTGATGAACGAGCACGGCGTGGGTGCCGGCGACCTGGCCGCGCTGGCCGCCGCGGCGCCCGACGCGCGCGCCGCGCAGGATCTCGCCCGTGCCGTCGGCATCGACGCGAAGACCCGCCTGGTGCCTCCGCTCGCGCCGGCCATCGGCGTGCTCGGCACGCCCGACCCGCTGCTGCTGCTCGCTTGCGCGCTGGAGAAGGCGACGGCCGGAGCGAAGCTCGTCACGGCGGCCTTCGGCGAGGGTGCCGAGGCGCTGCTCTTCACCGCCGGCGAGGGCGCCGGGCCTGCGGCTTGCCGGCCGGCCGTGCAGGCGGCGATCGATCGCAAGCTGCCCCTGCCGAGCTACGAGAAGTACCTGAAGTTCCGCCGTCGCCTGGGCTCGGACGACACGCCCGTCGAGCTGGTGAGCAACGTGCTGGAGGCGCGCGAGCTGCAGCAGGACACGCGCCTCTACGGCTCGCGCTGCTCGGCCTGCGGCCTGGTGCAGTACCCGATGGCGCGCGTCTGCCTGGCCTGCAAGCAGCGCGAAGGGCTCGAGCCCGTCAAGCTCGCCAAGCGCGGCACGATCTTCACCTTCACCGTGGACCACCTGGCCGCCAATCTCGACCACCCCATGGGCATGGTCGTGGTCGACCTCGAGGGCGGCGGACGCCTCTACCTCCAGATGACCGACTGCACCCCCGAGGAGGTGCAGATCGGCGCCTCGGTGGAGCTCACCTTCCGGCGCCTGCACGCCGGGGGCGAGAACTACAACTACTATTGGAAGGCGCGCCCGGCATGAGCACCATCTGCGACAAGGTCGCCGTCATCGGCGTCGGCTGCACGAAGTTCGGCGAGCTCTACGACAAGACCTACGAGGACCAGGTCTGCGAGGCCGCCTTCGAGGCGTACGCCGACGCGGGCATCGAGCCCGAGCAGATCGACGCCGCCTACGTCGGCACCTACCTGCCGCACCCGCAGGGCGGCAAGGCGGGCATCTCGCTCGCCGACCCGCTGCGCCTCTACGACCGCCCGGTGACGCGGGTCGAGAACTTCTGCGCGACCGGCACCGACGCCTTCCGCAACGCCTGCCTGGCGATCGCCTCGGGCCAGCACGACGTCGTCCTGGTGGTCGGCTCGGAGCGGCTCAAGGACCGCCCGGGCCGCGGCATCCCGCGCGTCGGTCACCAGATCCTGGGCAAGGGCAACAGCGCGCCGGGCCTCTTCGCCCTGGCGGCCAACCGCTACATGCACGAGTTCGGCGCCACCCGCTCGACGCTCGCCAAGGTCGCCGTCAAGAACCACTGGAACGGCAAGCGCAACCCGCTGGCCCACTTGCGCATGGAGGTGACCGAGGAGCAGGTGCTGAACGCACCGATGATCGCCACGCCCTTCGGCCTTTTCGACTGCTGTCCGACCACCGACGGCGGTGCTGCGGCGATCGTCTGCCGCGCCGACATGGCCAAGCGCTTTCGCGACGACCACGTCCTGGTCAAGGGTGCGGCCCTGGCCGTGGCCACCGGCCGGCCCTACTACGACCCGACCTTCGACTACCTGGGCTTCCGCTCGACTCAGGCCGCCGCACGGGCCGCGTACGCGCAGGCCGGCATCCAGGCCAAAGACATCGACCTGGCCGAGGTGCACGACTGCTTCACCTGGACCGAGATCTCGAACATCGAGGATCTGGGCTTCTACGAGAAGGGCCAGGGCTGGAAGGCGGTCGAGGAGGGGCGCACGCGGATCGACGGCGAGCGGCCGATCAACCCGAGCGGGGGGCTGAAGTCCTTCGGCCACCCGATCGGCGCCTCGGGCGTGCGCATGATCTACGAGTGTGTGCGCCAGCTCCGTGGCCAGTGCGGCGAGCGCCAGGTGAAGAGCCCGAGGCTTGCCCTGGCGCACAACGTGGGCGGACCAGGGGCGGTGGCCGGCGTCGTGGTGCTCGGCCTGCCGGGGTGAGGATGCCGCGCACGGGCGCCTCGGCCGGCGGACGCCTTCCCGAAGTCGCCGTGGCGCCCAGAGGAGCTCAATGGCCCACCACCTCGAGTGACCGAGCGCGACGCCGGGCGGCTTCCAGCCGCTCCTGGGCGAACTCCCTCCCTGCTCGAGCCACGCACTGAAGATCCGGGGAGGCGCTTTCCTCGAGGCGAGAGAACGCCTTCAGGTATTGCTCCCAGAGCTGGCCCCCCGCTCGCCCGACGATCAGGTGCAGCCCAGAAATTGTAGCCTCGGCGACTTCGGCCGGGGAGTGGCTCGCTTGCAGGGCCTCGACCGCCAGGGGTACCCAATCGTTGTCGGGCAGGCCCTCCAACGGCTCGAGGTGTAGAGGGGTGAGCCGCTCCATTGCGAGCAGCCGGCGATAGACTTGCACATCCCGGCGCACGAGTCGCCGGACCAGGTCGGGAGCCTGCACGTCCAGCGATAGCGCGGCCAGGACGCCCATGCGCTGATCGGCGGATAGGGCATCTATCGCCTCCCCGGTCGGCCCGTCGAGGTCGAGAGGACCGCGATTCGGCTCGCGCAGCCGCGCGCAGAGCCACTCCACGGCGAGATCGGTGTCGGCTGAGAGAATCTCCCCGAGCCAGAACTCCAGCATTGGCGCGCCGCGGATCGCGAGGAGCGCCTGGCTGTCGAGGCGGAGGATGGCTCGTCGCCAATCCTCGGAGATGTCGCGTCGGACACGATGCTGCGGCTCGGCATCCCACTCCCCCGCTGCGGCGGCCAGCGACACGATGGCGTCGAGGCTTCCCAGGAGCGCCTTCAGCTGGGGCTGCGGGACCCGCCGGTTGCTGCAAAGGGTCTCGATGAGCTGGGGAAACCGGCCGGCGTCCGCGATGGCGTGATCTGCGAGGGCGCAGGGAGGATCCGCCATGGTCAGGAGCTCCTCGATGGCCGCCCAGCGAAGATCTCCCGCCTCGAAGCAGCGCGCGAGCCATCCCTCCCAGCCTTCGCGACGCTCGCGGACACACTTCGCGAGGAACGGCCTGAGCTGGGGCGCGCCCACTCGCCCGTCGAGCAACGCTCCGAGCCAGAGCTGCGGGCAGGTGACCGCGCTCGCGAGGTCGGCACAGAGCAGGCAAGTCAGATCGGCATGACCCGGGCCGAGAAACCGCTCCTCCGAGAGGTAGCGCTGCAGGTCGGCGATGACCTCCGTCGGCGGTCGCTCGGACCATCGGGCGGCTAGGCTGGCAATCGCCACCTTGCACCGCTCTCGTGCGCTACTTTCCGCCTCGAAGGAGCTCTCGTGCTCCGGGAAGAGGAGCTCGAAGACCGGATCGCGGTCGAGGCTCAGGCCGGGGCCGACCCACCGAGCGACTCGGTCGAGAGCACGGGCCAGCCCAGGTCGATCTGCTGCGGCGGGTCTCAAGTCCGCCGCCACCGCCGCGACGAATGCCATCGCCGCTCGCCTCTGATCGGCGTCGAGGTTGCCGTGCGCAGCCATCTCCGGATGTGCCCAGCTCCAGAGGGCCGAAGTGAGACGTCGCCAGGTCAGGGCATCGATCGTGCCGATTGCGTCGTGTACCTCGCGCCAGAGCGGGACCATGGCGCGAAGAGCGTCGGACGGGAGGAGCCCGAAGAAGAGCGAGAACGCAGCTCCGAGGCCGGGGTCCTGGCTCATCCCTTCGAGGGTCGGGTCCAGCGTCAGGGTCATCGCGTGGATCGCGATGTCGCGGTCGTTCCCCGGCTCCGACGCGATGAGCCGTCGCGCCAGCCGGACGACGAGCGCACGGCGCTTCAGCGGCATCTGGGGATCGTCGGTGGGGAATTCTCGCATCCAATCTTGAAGGATGCGCAGAGGATGGTCTGGCTGGTTGTGTAGCAAGCCCTCGGCCGTGCGGGTGCGCTCGAGCAGCTGCCAGACCGTCGGCTCCGCAGCATGCGCGAGCGTAGCCTTGGCCACGTCCACCACGTCCCGTGGGTATCTCTCGAGTACCCAGGCCGCCTCGCTCGGGCCGAGCAGCGCGTAGCCTCGCCACATCTCCCGCATTCGCCACGCTGCCGTCTCGTCCGCGCGAAGGATGAGCTTCTCGATTACCGGCCGGGGAACCGCGGCGTGCCGGTGGGCGGCTCGGATGAGCTCGAGGGTGGTGTCGGGGAGGCGAGACGGGTCGTCGAGCAGCCGCTCGCACGGAAGGCCCGAAAGCGAAGAAGGGTGTGGTGCGGGGAAGAATACCCTTCGGATCAACGCCGAGCGAAGGTCCCGGGGAACGACCGCCAGATTCCGCGAATCGGTCTGCTGTACGATGCCGGCATCGTGGATGGCTGACAGCTCGCGCCGCAGTCCAGCCAGCGAAGTCTCGAGGTAGCCTGCCGCGGTCTCCAGCGACATGCCGCCGTCGCCTCCGAGCGCCAATGTCGCGAGCGAGAGGGTGGGATCAGGGGCGGTGCGCCTGCCGAGGCTCGAAAGCACGCGACGGCAGAGCGCCTCGCCGGTCGCCACGTCGGCCCATTCTCCAGACAGCCAGGCTTGGGCGAGGGTCGCGGCCAGGCCCGGCTTGTTCATCGCCTGATCAACGAGCACCCGCATGACGGCATCCGAAGCGCGCACCCCGAGCCGGTGATACACTTGAACGATCTCGTCGCGCGTGAGCGGCTCCAGACTGCGGATCTGTCCTCGAGGCAGCTCGCCGAGGCGATCCGCCAGGGCGTCGATGTCCCCTGGCCATGACGTCGCCACGATCGAGAAGCGATGGCCGATCTCTTCGCGCAATCGGAGGAGCAGGGCGAGCCGCTCCGAATGGACGTGAGCGTCATCGACGAAGATTGCCGGGGGCTCGAGCTCGCGAAGGTCATTGGCGATCGCGTCGGCGGCGTCGCTGGCCAGGAAGAAGCCGGCGCGCTTGCGTACGAGCTGGCGCAAGAGGATCGTCTTTCCCGAGCCGGGCTGGCCCGCGAGGATGCGGTCGCCGGCCGTGGCCCGGAGCCAATCCAGGTCCCGGTCTCGTCCCACCGGGTCGATCGCGGGGAAAGGCCGCGATCCCTCCGGCACGGCCGATAGCGCACGCGGTTGGCCAGAAAGCTGGAGGAGCTTCTGGCACCATCGTCGATCTCGATAGAGAAGGTCGGCCAGCGCCTCGCGATCTGCGATGTCGATCAGCGTGACGCCAAAGGCTCGAGTCGCGTCCAGCAGGTCGAATCGTTGTGCGGGTGTCAGCGCAAACGAGGTCGCAAAGGCTGCCTTGTGCCTCAGCCGGCCCTCGCGTCGAGCGGTGTCCAGGCTTCCCATGAGGTTGGCCTTGACCTTGGAGAAGCTCGCAGAGGTGGTGCAGACGAGCTGGTACGGCTCTCCCTCGCCATCTGCGATTGCGCCGTCGAACCCCTGATCGCTGCCGCCCGTGACGGGCACCAGCGTGGGAAATCGCCCTCGCCAGAGATCGGCGATGCACCGCTCGAACACGTCGGGATCGAGGTGCCTCGCGAGCCGCGAGACGATCTGCGCGTGATGGGGATCGCGCAGGAGCGTACGGTGCCTGCTCTCAGCCGCCACCGCGCTCCTCCGCGATCTCCTGCAGCAGGCGGTCGAGAGCGGTCTGCAGGTTGCGTCCGCGGTCGAAGCCACGGCGCGAGATCAGATCGAGGAGCTCGCGCGTGAGCGAGAGGTCGGCGGCGTCGAGCGCCATGGCCAGAGCCCTTGCATCGGCCAGGTCGTGGGGCCGCCCGGCGAGGAGCTTCAGCGCGAGCAAGTGCGTGGCGCACGCCACGCGCATCGAAACCCCAGGCAGGATCTCGACCACGTCGGCGGCCTCGACGACCTCCTCTTCGATCCCCGAAGACGCGAACAGCAGGTCGACGACGGGTCCGTGCTTCCCTCCCTCCGGAGCGAGCATCCGCACCGTAGCGAGACGGCCGGTCCGAGATTGCTCGAGCTGCTTGTCGACGCGGTATCCGCGATCGAGCAGGCGGCGCACGGCTTCCTCTGCATCGCGGTCCGACTGCACCGCGAGTGCGAGGTCGATGTCGCGGGTCGTGCGCGGCTCCGCGCGCACGGATACTGCGAGCCCGCCGACCAGCGCGTAGCGGCAGCCGATTCGTCGCAGATCCGAGTCGACCCGAATGAGGGCGCGCTCGAGACGAGTCACGGGACGAGCCCGAACCGATCGACCACTCGGCCCACTCCGTCGCCGTCCCCGGCGCCAGGTCTCGTGCGCAGCCAGGCTGCCAAGCGCTCGGCGATCCGGCCAGGTGGCTCGCTCGGGTGGCGCCTCTCGAGGTTCTGTCGGGCGATCCGCTCGGCGTCCTCGGACAGATCGAGAGCCAAACGCATCTTCTGGAGCACTTCCTCGCGGCTGCTCACGGGAAGAGGACTATACCTCGCGATCGCGGAGCTGGAAATCGTCGCCGCTACAGCGTTGACCGGCCCGGCGCCGCGTCGGCGAAGCGCCGGCGCCGAGCTCCAGCAGCTCGTCGGCGCGCTACGCAGCGACCTCGACCCGATCAGCGTGCGTGCGGCAATTGCGGTGCTGGCCCGCGCTGGCTCAGCCGCGGCAACGGCAGAGGTGCCGGGCTGCAGGATGGCGAGCGGGAGGAAAACGGCTGAGGCCATGGTGTGACGTCGAGCGACCGGACGTCTCTCGAAGGGCTTTTCGTGAAGCCGAGGGCTACGCGGACACCTGCGTGGCGTTGACTGGAACGCCACCGCCCCAGACCAGACGGTCGATTCCGAGAGGCTTCGTGCCCCATGCCGTCTGGCATGGCAGTCGCTTTCGCTCGAGCATGGCCGTCCGGCTGGCCGAGGTGCACGACTGCTTCACCTGGACCGAGATCTCGAACATCGAGGATCTGGGCTTCTACGAGAAGGGCCAGGGCTGGAAGGCGGTCGAGGAGGGGCGCACGCGGATCGACGGCGAGCGGCCGATCAACCCGAGCGGGGGGCTGAAGTCCTTCGGCCACCCGATCGGCGCCTCGGGCGTGCGCATGATCTACGAGTGTGTGCGCCAGCTCCGCGGCCAATGCGGCGAGCGCCAGGTGAAGAGCCCGAGGCTCGCCCTGGCGCACAACGTGGGCGGGCCAGGGGCGGTGGCGGGGGTCGTGGTGCTCGGCCTGCCGAGCTGACTCGCGGCGCGGCCGGCTGGCGGGGCTGCGGTCGACCTGGTGGCCGATCCAGCGGGAAGCAAGCCCTCGGTCGGC
Source organism: uncultured Enterobacteriaceae bacterium (assembly GCA_964529315.1). GTDB lineage: Bacteria > Desulfobacterota > Binatia > UBA12015 > UBA12015 > CAZGUU01. The sequence continues at coordinate 77 of CAZGUU010000222.1, read as the reverse complement.
TCGCCCGTGCGTTCGTCCTTCGTATCTGTTCCGCGAACCGCGTGGCTGACACCGGTGCGCATGCCGCGTACACCGAT
>CAZGUU010000221.1:0-9102 GCA_964529315.1 uncultured Enterobacteriaceae bacterium | reverse complement strand
CGCGGCCGCGGGGCACGTCGCGGCGGGCGCCGGTCGAGTTCGCCGGGCGGCGCATCGAGCGGAATCTCTCCGCTTGCCCGGCAGCATCGTTTGCCGCCGCTTCCCTCGGCGTCCGGCCCGACGCGCTGGCGCTCGAGCTGTTCCGCCGCGACGCGCTGGATCCGGAGGCCCTGATCGTGCCGCCCACGCTCTCCGTGGAGCGGGCGCTGGAGGTAGCCCTGGACCCGGTGCGCGACCCCGACCTGGAGCTGGTCGGGCGCGAGGTGGTCGGCCGCCTGCTGTCGGTCGTCTACTTTCCCTTCTGGGCGGTCGACCTCGACGGCGGCGGCTCGGGCGGGCTGGTGATGATCGATGCGGTCTCGGGCAGCATCGTCGCGCGGGCTCTCGACCCCGCCGCCCTGGCGGGTCTGGCGCCTCCCGCGCCGCCTGTCGTGCGGACGGTGGGCTTCCGGGCCTTGGTCTGCCCCAACTGCGGCTGGGACCTCGCCGTCGAGCCCGAGGCCGTGGTGTTCCATTGCGCGGCCTGCGACCGGGCCTGGCTGCTCGAAGGCGAGGAGATGCGGCCGGTGCCGTTCGCCGTCGCTGCGGCGCCGCCCGAGCTCGACGACGGCGACCTCGAGCACCTCCCGGTCTGGCAGGTCGGGGCGACGATCGTTCCCGCCTTCCGCCGGCACAACCTGAAGCTGCTCAAGGACCTGGCCCTGCGCCTCTCGCGTCGCGGCGCCCCCGCGGCGCGACGTGAGCGGGCATCGCCCGCGCTGCACGGCTGCGCGCTGGACGGCGACGACGCCTCTCGCGTCGCTGCCTTCCTTGCCGCGGGAGTCGACCGCAGCGGGCGCCCGCTGCTGCCCGGCGCCGACGGCGCGCCTGCGCAGGCTTCGAGCGAGGCCGGAGCGGGAGCCGGCGGTGCACCGCCGCGCCTGCTCTGGCTGCCGTTTGCCCGCGGGGCCTACGGCTTGCGCGATCCGCTCACCGGGATGGAGTTGCCGCCGGAGCTGGCGGCGTGAGATCGCTCGGGTCGATCTCCTCGGCGCACCGGGTGCGGCGTGCGTCGTCGAGCCCACGCAGCGTGACCGCGTAGCCGCCGTACTTGCGCACGTTGATCACGCCGGCATCCAGGATCAGGTACTGGCCCTTGACGCCGAGCAGCTGTCCCTCGATGCGCGGGCTGCGCGCTGGGTCGAGCCGGCGGACGCGCTCCGGGTAGCGCAGCACGGGATAGCGGATCGAGACCGGGGCGGCTCCGGCGGGTGTCCGGCCCGGCAAGGCGAGCTCGGGCTGCCGCTCGGCCAGCCGAGCGAGCAGATCGCGCGCCGCGGCGACGAGGTCGACCGGCTCGGGGTCGCCGCGCAGCAGGCGTCGCCAGTCGGTGCGGTCCGAGACCAGGGCCTTGAGCGCCACCTCGACCACGCCCGACTCGAGCCGAGTCTCCACCTCGCGGATCGCCAGGCCCTGGACGGCGCCCTGGTCGATCCAGCGGCTGCGCACCTGGTCGCCGCGCGTGATGCCGACCTTCAGTCCGGAGGAGTTGGCCAGGTAGACCACATGCGGGGCCATGCAGTGCGCCTGGCCCCACGCGGGCTCGCGGCAGGTGCCGCGGTGGAAGTGGCAGAGCTCGGGCTTGACGATGCAGCCGTCGCAGCGTGCCAGGGTCGTGAAGCACGGCCAGCAGTGGCCCTGGGCGAAGCTGCGTCGCGTGGCGCGCCCACAGTGCGTGCAGTGGATCTCGCCGCTGAACTCGAGCGCGATGGTGCGGCCCAGGGCGTCGCGCAGCGCGATCGACGCCTCGCCGACCGGTAGGTGGTACTCGACCGGGTCGGCCCAGACGGCCACCATCTTGCGCAGCGCGCCGGTCGTCCGGCTCACCGCGGATCGTCGTAGCGCGCTGCGCGCTTCTCGAGGTTCGCCTGCACGGCCTCCATCTGGTTGGGCGTGCCGATCAGCCCGAGCTGCAGGCGCTCCTCGAGGGCCAGGCCCTCGCCGGGGCTCGCGGTCCAGGCCTCGTTGAGCAATCGCTTGCCGGCGCGGATCGCGTCGGGCGACTTGGCGGCGATGGCGCGCGCGAGCTCCAGGGCAGCGCCATGGGGATCCTGGGCGGTGCGCGTCGCCAGGCCGAGCGCCACGGCCTCCTCGCCGGAGACGACGCGGCCGGTGAAGGTGAGCTCCTTGGCGACGTCGAGGCGCACCAGATGGCGCAGCGTCTGGGTGCCGCTCATGTCGGGGACCAGACCCCACTTGATCTCCATCACCGAGAGCTGCGCGTCCGGCGCGACGATGCGGATGTCGGCGCCCAGGGCGATCTGCAGGCCGCCGCCGAACGCCACGCCGTGCACCGCGGCGATCACCGGCTGCGGCAAGGTCGCCCAGATCCAGGCCGAGGTTTGGGCGAAGTTGGCGATCTCGCCGGCTCGCCGGTCGAGCAAGCCACCGGCAGAAGGCGCGCCGCCCTCGGCGGGCTGGCCGCGCATCGCCATGAAGCTCATGAAGTCGAGCCCGGCGCAGAAGCCGCGCCCCGTGCCCGAGAGCACGACCGCGCGCACCGAAGCGTCCTGCGCCAGTCGGCGGCCGGCGTCGACCAGCGCGCGGAACATCGCGGCGTCGAGCGCGTTCAGCTTGTCGGCGCGGTTGAGCTTGACGTCGGCGACTGCTCCGCTGACGGATACCGTGACGCGTTCGGACATCGCTGCCTCCTCCTGGCTGGTCGAGCGGTCGCTCGTCGGCGAGTGGGCCGGCCGTCGCGCCCACGTCGCGCAGCGGCGCTCGCCGCCCGGCCCCGCAGCTCGTCGCGGGCCGCGGTGGGCGACCGATCGGCGCTCCTCGTCGCTCGCGCGGCGGTCAATCCCCTGGGCCGAGGGCGGCGAGCCGCGCGGCCGCCTCCTTGGCCTGCTCGCTTCCCGGATACCGCTCGACGATCTCGCGGTAGAGCTGGCGCGCGTGCGGCAGGTTGCTCTGCTTCTCCTCGAGACGCGCGGTGTCGAGCATCTCGCCCGCCGAGCTTCCGCTGCACGCGCCGAGCAGTGCGCCGAGCGCCGTCGCGACGAGCACGGCGACGAGCCCTGGGATACGGTCGGTCGGGGTGCGATTCATGTCCTCACCCTCGCGCCGCGCGGCGCTCGCGTCAATAGCCACCGAGTCGACATGCCCATCGAGTCGATGGGGGGCCCGCGCGCTGCGCTGCCAGGCGCACGGCGCTTGGCCGGTTCGTGCGGGGCTAGCCCGCCAGCAGGTTGCGCGCGATCGCCGAGATCTGGATCTCGTCGGTGCCGCCGTAGATCTGCAGCACCTTGGCGTCGCGCGCCAGCTGCTCGACCTGGTACTCGGCCATGTAGCCATTGCCGCCGAACAGCTGCACCGCCTCGAGCGCGACCTCTACCGCCGCGCCCGCGGCGTAGAGCTTGGAGGCCGAGGCCTCGGCGAGCGACAGCGACTTGCCCTGGCTCGACAGCTCGATCTGGCGGAAGACCAGGTTCTGCAGGTTCATCCGTGCCACCTCCATCTTGGCGAGCTTGAGCTGGATGAGCTGGAACTCGCCGATCGGCCGGCCGAACTGCACGCGCGTGCGCGCGTAGTCGACGCACAGCTCGAGGCACTGCGAGACGATGCCCAGGGCCATCGCCGCCACACCCGAGCGCTCCATGGAGAAGGTCGCCTTGGCACCCGAGCGGGCCGGGGCCTCCTCGGTCTCGCCGATCAGGCGCTCCTTCTCGACGACGACGTCCTCGAGAAAGAGCTGTCCGGTCGGCGAGGAGTGCATGCCCATCTTGCGCAGCGGCTTCGATTGTGTGAGCCCGGGCGTGCCGCGGTCGAGGACGAAGCTCAGGATCTTGCGCTGCTTGGGGTCGTTGCCCTCGTCGAGCTTGCAGATGAAGACGATGGTGTCGGCGTAGGGGCCGTTGGTGATGAAGGTCTTGCTGCCGTTCAAGACGTAGCCGTCACCGTGGCGCTTGGCGGTCGATGCCATGCTGCCGAAGGCATCCGACCCCGAGCCGGGCTCGGTGATCGCCCAGGAGCCGATCTTCTCCATGGTGAGCAGCGGTAGCGCCCAGCGCTCCTTCTGCCGGATCGTTCCGCGCGCCAGGATCGCCGCCGCGGTCAGACCGGCGCTCACCCCCATCGCGGTCACCATGCCCGGGCACCAGCGGCACAGCTCGATGATCGGGATGAGCTGCAGGGCGGCGCCGTCGCTCGCCTCGGAGCCCTCGCGTGCCGCCTTGTCCGAGGCTCCGGAGGGCGTCGCCTCGCCGCGGGCACGAGCCGCTTGGGTCTCCTTCTCCCGCGCGATCTGCTTCTCGAAGCGGGTGCGCTGCATGGCGTCGATGCCGAAGGTGCGCAGCATCTTGCGCAGGACGTCGTAGGGGGGCTCGTCGCCGTGCTCGAGCGCCTCGAGCTTGGGCTTGATCTCGGCCTCGACGAAGCGGCGCACGGCGTCGCGCAGCATCAGGTGCTGCTCACTCCACTCGATCATCTCTTCGACTCCGGGTGTGACGGCGGCAGGTCCCATGGCGATAGGCCCACCCGCGCGGGAGCCGGTGCCGCCCTGGCCATCCCCCGGCGGGGTTTTCCGCGGCGCCCAGCGAGAATGTTTTCGCACTGGCAGTGAAACGAACTCGCTCCTGCGATGCAATGCCGGGGTGCGGCAGCGAGGTGGACGGGATGGGCCGGGACGCCGGCCACCGGGCGCGGGCCGGGGAGGGGCGTGCGACGAGAAGGCCAGCCGGGTGCGACGGGTTCGGCCCGCAATCCGCCCGGCGCTCCGCGCAGCCCTCGAGCGGCGGCTTGCGCGGCGCGCGCGGCGAAGCGAGAGTCGAGCGATGCCCCCTCGCCAAACGCGACGCGCTGCCGGCGCCCGGCGCGAGGTCGCGACACCGCGTCCCGAGCCCGTGGGGCGCACCCCGGCGACGAAGCGGCGGGCGCCGGGCGAGCCCCGGGTGGGCGCAGCTCGGCGCTTCGTCCTGGACCCGAGCCTGACCGCGCTCGCCTACCGCTGCACCGACGGCTGCCCGCGCGGTCGCACCTGTTGTGTCGGTCTCGCCGTCGAGGTGTCACGCCGCGAGGTGCGCGCGATCGACGGCGTGATGGACGAGGTGGCTCGGCTGGTCCCCGCGCTGCGCACCGGCGACGACTACGACAACGTCTTCGTGGACGACCCGCCCGACCTGCTCATCGACTCCGGCGACTCGGGAGCCTGTCCGTTCCTCCATCGCACCCGACGCCACGCCCTGTGCGCCATCCACACCGTCGCGCTGCGCAGCGGGCGCCCGATCGCCGCGGTAAAGCCCGCCGCCTGTCGGCACTGGCCGCTCCAGGTGGTGAGCGAGCCCGGGCGGACGAGGATCACCGTACAGCCCGCCGCGCTCGCCATCGGTTGCGTCGCGCCGGCCGCGCAGCTGCCGGGCCATCCCCGGGTGATCGAGGCCTTCCGCGACGAGATCGACGAGATCCGCGGCACCGGGGCGCTTGGCGCGGGTCGCGAGTTCGACCGACCACCACCGCGGACGGGGACGGGCTAGCGCGATGCGTCCGCGGAGTGTCGATCGCCCGAGCGAGGCGCGGCGGGGCGCGCCGCGTTGGCCGGCAGCTGCACGGTGAAGGTGGAGCCCTGCCCCGGCGCGCTGTGCACCTCGATCGTCCCACCGAGCATCTCGAGCAAGCGGCGCACGATGTAGAGCCCCAGGCCGACCCCGGCGTGGCGCCGGCTCGGCGAGGGGTCGCCCTGCGCAAAGGCCTCGAAGAGCCTCGGCAGGACTTCCTGGGAGATGCCGATCCCGGTGTCGGCGACCGAGATCTCGAGGCCGTCGGGCAGGGCGCCTGCAGCGACGCGTACCGTTCCGCGCTCGGTGAACTTGAGCGCGTTGTCGACCAGGTTCTTCAGGACGACCTTGAGCTTGGTGCGGTCGGTGCGCAGCCGGGGCAGATCGGCGGCGGCATCGATCGAGAGCCGCGGCGTCTCGGGCGTGGCGGGACGCCTCTGGCTCTGGACCTCGGCTCCGACCTCGGCGAGCAGCTCGGGCAGCGCGACGTCCTCGAGGTGTAGCGCCGCTCGGCCCGAGTCCAGGCGGCTCACGTCGAGCGTGCTCGCGATCAGCTCGTGGAGCTCCTGCGCGCGTCGCAGCAGGCGTTCCACCGTGCCCGCCTGTGCCTCGGTCATCGCTCCGAACTCGCCCATCAGCAGCAGGTCCGCGTAGCCGAGGATCACGTGCAGCGGCGTGCGCAGCTCGTGCGACATGGTGGCCACGAAATCCGATTTCACGCGGTTCGCCCGCTCCAGCTCCTCGACGACGCGTGCGTGATCCAGTGCGAGCGAGGCGAGCTGCGCGATGCCGCGCCCGATGCGCAGCTGCGTCTCGCTGAGCGGCTGTCCGGTGCGCTGGCGATGGGCCGTCTGCAGGCCGATGATCTCGGCGCCGCGGCGCAGGGCGAGAACCAGCGACTCGAACGTGCTGGTCTCGGGGACGTGGGCCGCGAAGGCATCGGGGACCGCTCCGACGGTGACCACGTCGTCCGCCTCGAGCCCGGCGAGCACCTCGGCGATCATCTCCCGGGGCACGCAGATCTGCCGTAGGACCTCGCGCCGCTCGGGGCCGTCGTCCTCGGAGGCGATCGGCACGAAGGCTCCGTCCTCGGCGCGCACCATCAGCGTGTGCGCGAGCTCGCAGCCCAAGACCTCGGCCGTGACGCAGCAGAGCCGGTGCAGGAACTCCGGCGAGCCCATCGTGCCGATCAGCTCCCGGCTCACCCGGGTGAGCGCCTCCGAGACCTCGGCCGTGCGGGCGAGCTCCTCCGCGACGCGCTTGCGCCGGCTCACGTCGCTGGCGACGCCGACCAGGCCGGACGTTGCGCCCTCGGTGTCGTGCAGCGCGGAGATCGATGCGAGCAGCGCCAGGCGCGTTCCGTCCTTGCGCTGCAGCACCAGGTCGCCTTGCCAGTGGCCGGTCTCGAGGGCGTGGGCGCCCACGAGCTGGGCACGGCCGCGGTAGGCCGCGGGAATCAGCAGGTCGTCGATCGATCTGCCGATGGCCTCGTCGGCGCGCCATCCCGAGATCGCCTCGGCGTGAGGGTTCCAGAGCGTCACCACGCCCTCGAGGTCGGTGGCCACGACCGCGTTGCGCATCTGCTCGAGCAGGATCCGCGGTAGGTGGTTGCCTTCTCCGGGGGGTGGGGCTCCGGGGGTGAACCTCTTCCCGGGCTTTCCCATGGAGGTGGCACCCTACTACGAAGCGGGGCCTCGCCGAAAGGGGGGCTCGGCTCGCGCGCCTGGGCTCGGGACCGCCGCCGGCAGCCACGCCGCGGGGCATCCTCCCGTGTCAAGCATAGGTACTTGCACGGCGCGAGCCGCGACGTGTACGTTGGCGACGTGACGCCGGCGAGTGGCTTCTCCGGGCGCCTCGAGGCGCTGTTCCTCGACGCAGGGAACACGGTGATCGGCATGGACCTGGACCTGATCTGCGAGCGGCTCGCCGCCCGTTCGATCCGGACGACGCCCGAGGAGATCGCCCGCGCCGAGGCGGCGGCCCGACCGGCGGTTTCGCGGCGGCTCGCGGCCGGTGGCGCCTCGACCGAGACCCGCGATACGTTCGCCTTCTACCTGCGCCGCATGCTCGGTGGGCTCGGCGCGGATCGGCGGCCGGGCGTCGACGAGCTCGCCCGCGAGCTCGCGGTGGAGCTCAAGGAGCGCTTCGGCACGCGCCGGCTCTGGTCGCGGGTGCTGCCCGGAGTCCCCGATGCGCTCGAGCGGCTTCGCGCCGCGGGGCTCGCGCTGGTGGTCGTGAGCAACTCCGACGGCACGATCGAGAGCGTCATGCGCGACGCCGGGCTGGACGGCCACCTGGCGGCGGTGATCGACTCGAGCCGGGTCGGCTTCGAGAAGCCGGATCCGCGCATCTTCCGCTGCGCGCTCGAGCGAACGGGAACCGATGCGGCGCGCACCGCGCACGTCGGCGACCTCTATTCGGTGGACGTGGCCGGTGCGCGGGCGGCAGGCCTGCACGCCGTGCTGCTCGACCCCTTCGGCGACTGGCCGGAGGTGGACTGCACGCGCGCCGTGGACCTCGCCACGCTGGCCGACGGTATTCTCGAGGCACGCAGGGCCGCCCAAGCCGGCTGAGCGGCGTGCGCGAGGCCGGGCGCCGGCCGTCCTCTCGCACCGCTGGCGAGCCACCTCGGCCACGGCCCTGCGGTAGCTGCGCCGGCCGAGCTCGCCGTGCTGCGGCCGGTCAGGCGGGGCGTGCCGTGGCGCGGTCGACGCGCTCCATCCAGGCCGCGACCGCGGGCCGGGCCGCGACGATGCGCTCGCCCTCGGGCGTGCCGCGGATGCAGGCGAGCTGCGCGAAGACGGAGACGTCGGCGAGCGTCAGCGCGTCCCCGACCAGCCAGCCTCGGCTGCCGAGCAGACCGCCGATCGCGTCGGCGTGGCGCTCGACGTCGCGCAGCACGACCTCGAGCGGGCGGCGGCCGACGCCCTGGCTCGAGGTGATGCTGCGCATCATGCGCGGGATGAAGAGCGCGAGCAGCGGGCGCAGCAGCGGGCTCTCGTGGGCCAGCAGCGTCGGCGTCCAGCGCCTCGCGTTGTGCGGCAGCGTGAAGCGCAGGCGCATCTCGTAGAAGTAGAGGCTCTCGTCCGCCCAGTCCTCGAGCACGTGGCACAGGGCGCGCCCGGCCGGGTCGCTCGGCAGGAGCGGCGGCTCGGGGAATCGCTCCTCGATGTAGAGCGCGACGTCGGTCGAGTCGGCGATCAGGCGTCCCTCGTGCTCGATGCAGGGCAGCTTGCCGGCGGGGTTGATCTTGCGCACCCGGGTGAAGGTCTGCGAGGGCGGGATCTCCTCGACGCGGTAGGGCTGGCGCTTCCAGTGCAGGATGCGGCGGATCTTGTCGCAGAAGGGCGAGACCTCGTACTGGTAGAGGACGATCACGGCGCTCACCTGCCGGTGAAGCGCGGCGTACGGCGCTCGACGAACGAGGCGACGCCTTCGCGGAAGTCCTCGGTGGCGAAGCTCTGCAGCATCTCGCGGTCGGCCTCGGAGAGCGCGCTGCCCAGGTCGACGAACAGATCGCCGTAGAGCTGGCGCTTCATGATGCGGATCGAGCGGGGCGAGCAGTGGGTGG
>CAZGUU010000220.1:5817-9146 GCA_964529315.1 uncultured Enterobacteriaceae bacterium | reverse complement strand
CCGGGCAAGGTGGACTCCCACCCGAGGCGGCAGCGCAGTGAGCGCAATTGGTGGGAGGCGGAAACGCAGCCCAAGTCCAAGCGGGCCGTCAAGGCGGCCCTGGATCGCGAGGCAAGGAAGCAGGACGAGGGGTGGGCATATGAATCCATTCGGTGCGACTGCTGGCTAAGCAGCGGCGAGATCCTCACGGCAGAGATGACGGAGGAGTGATGGAGTGCCCATACATCGACCGCTCGATAGAGGGCAACGCCGCATTGTTGCCACGCGACTACCCACTGCCCCACGGCGGCGCATATCGATACTGGCAGTCAATCGACCCCTACAATAATAGCTCAAACCTCTGCCAATACTGCCAGAGGGTTGGGCGTGTAAAGGATGTGTTCCGCTGTCTCAATGAGGACGAGTGGCGGGCATGCCCTTATTGCGCTGATGGGCTGAGCAAGGACGAGTGATGGACGAGAAGACGCGAAAGCAGATTGCCGCGTTCGAGGCGGAGGCCAGCGCCGCGGCGCAAGCTTGGGTGGCCGAGGCGCAGAAGAACATCGAGCGCAAGGTGCGAGACATCCTCGACGCCCGCCTCGTCGAGGTCGTCGGCACCCTGCTGGGCTTCCGGGCGCGCTTCGGTGTGTGGGAGGTCGACCACTGGAACAGGCGCAGCGGAGAGAGTGCTGTTAGCGACTGGCTGCGAGATCGGGCCGGAGATACTGTCAAGCGCTGGCTGGACGAGCAGGCCGGCAAGCTCCCGAGCCTGCCAGCCGCTGCGCGGCAGGCGTTGCGCCGCGAATATCTGCACGAGCTGCGGCGACATACGAGGGAGGCTCTACTTGAGCAAGCCGTCGAGGATGCCACGGCCGCGGTCGGGCGCATCCTCGCGGTGAGGAGCAACGATGCCACCGACTGATGTCACGCTTCAGAGCGGTGACGCCGAGAAGCTCTGTCGCGACTGCGAGCGCATGCGCAGCGCGCTGCGGGTCATCCACACATGGGCGAGCGTGCCCGGGGCGCTTGAGCCGAGGCATGTGCTCGACCTGACGGAAAGCGCCCTCGACCGGGAGCGAGACCGATGCTCGACGAGAAAACGTTAGAGCTGCGGCTAGCGCCGCGCGGTCAGATTCGCAGTAGCCCCCTGGCCGACTGCCCCGCCGATCATGCCGACGCCGATCTGCCGGATCGTCGGGTCGTCCTGCGTGAACACCAGGGCGAACCCGCCTCCGAGCTGAACCAAGAACATCACCAGCCATTTCCAGTCCATCATCGCTCCTTCGGTGGCATCTGCAGCGAGAACTTCGTGCCCCTCTCGTCGATCATGCGCACCGTCTCGCCAACTGCGTGCATCGTCTCAGAGACCTGCTGCAGCTTGTCGGAGATGCGCTCCATGACCTGGTCTTGACGCTGGTCGTAGCTTTGGTGCTGCGACCGTACTTCAGCTAGCGCTTCGTTCTGTCGCTCGTCCACCGTCGCCTGGAAGCCGACCAGTAGCACCAGCGCCAGCCCGCCTAAGCTCCCCACCCACGTGAGCGCAGTCTTCATGCTCATTTCCTCAGCTTCGCGCCTTGTCGTCATTGGCCGGCCTCATAGTGCGTAGAAGGTATGGGCGCCAATCCGGCACGTGATCTTGTCCGGGTCGGCCCAGGAAGGAAGCGTGCCCGCCGACTTCATGACGGAGCGCTCGTTCAGGTAGTGGTTGGCGGCGCCGACATACGCCGGCTCGTAGTGGTAGACTGCCTCGACGGCGGCGAGGAAGCAGTCTTCCCAGGTGAGTTGCGCCACGTGGAGCTTCGGGCGCCGCATCACCTCGCGGCGGTGCGCGTCGTCGAAGCACGAAAACTGCTTTCGCTGCAGGCAGACGCCCTGAATGGTGCGCGGCCAGCGGGCCTGCTCGTCGGCGCAGCGATTGATGACCACCTCGGCCACGGCACGCTTGCCGGACTTCGGCTCGCCCTCGGCCTCACCGAGGACGGTCATTGCGAGCAGGACCAGGTCGCACTGCTGCTCGGCCGGAAGGAGTATGTCGGGGATCGGAACGCGCCAGATGCTCATCGCTTCGCCTCGTCCACCTGCTTAGCCAGGCCCTGGAGCGCGCCGGCTGCCGGGCGAGCCGCCATCGAGTAGATGCCGCGCTGGTCGAACGCCTGCGCTGCGCGCATGCCGGCCGCCAGCGCCTGAAGGGCTGCGGCGTCGAAGTCTCCCTGCGCGGCGTTCCTCCCAGCCCTCATGAGCCCTTCCGCCGGAGCGCCGATGATTCCCACGGCAGGCATGCTGGCGAGACGCTCGGCGGGGTTGTCCTGGCCGGGGTTCGCCACCCAATCGACCGCATCGCCAGCCACGTCGCCCGCCAGGCCGTAGTTGCCGCCGAGCAGGTCGCGAGTGAAGCGTGCCGTCGTCGGGAGCCGGCCCGAGAGTAGAGAATGCGCGATGTGTGTCGGCACGTTCAGGGCTGCGCCGTAGCCCAGGTGCGAGCCCAGGCGCGAGAGCCCGAGCTTGATCATGCGCGGGTCCTTCGTCGCAACGCCCTCGCGCAACACGTCGAGATAGTCGCGCGCCATCAGGCTGGTCTGCCCGAGGGAAAACTTGCGGTACTGAAGCAGCGCTTGTACCGCCGGGTCTTCCATCATGGTCGGCAGGTGCCCGCCTTGCGTCTGTAGGAGGTTGCGGTCGGCCGCGGCCTGCATGACATCTGCCACCAGCGACCCGCTTGCGGTCGGACTGATCCGCCCCCCGCCGGCCGCGAGCGCGCCCTCTACCTCCTGCACCGAGGTGCCCAGCTCGGCGAGCTCGCGGGCGACGTCCGCGCCCTTGTCTCCCGCTGCGATCCGAGCGCCAAGCTCCTGCAGCCGCAGGTATCCGGCCGGCGCGGCGTACTTCTCGCGCATCGCGTGCTCAGTGCCGCGCAGCATCCGGAAGGGGAGATTCTCGGTCGAGATCCCCATCTCCCGCTCGATCATGCCGGAGAGTCCGGCCTCGCCCGCCCCGCTCACCTCGGCCAGCTCGCGAATGGTCGGGTCTGACTCGTACAGCTTGCGCGCCTTGATCGCGTTGCGCAGGCCGAACTTCGAGAGCACCGAAGCCATCTGCTGCGGCTGGCGCGCCCAAGCGCCTGTGAGCGCCATCCTGCCCGTGACGTTGCGCACACCGGAAAGCAGGTCGTCCAGCGGGCCGTACTCGGGCTTATAGGCGCTCACGATCACGTCCGACAGCCGTGCCCTCTCGGTCGGGTCCTTGATCGCTGCGAGGTAACCGGCGATCTCCTTTCCGAATCCGCCCTCGATCTCGCCGCCGTAGTTGCGGGCCGTGGATACCTGCCGGGCCACGTCCTCGAGGTAGCGGCC
>CAZGUU010000220.1:1523-5717 GCA_964529315.1 uncultured Enterobacteriaceae bacterium | reverse complement strand
CCTCGACGTGGCGCACGGGGATCTGTTCCCCCGCCTTGCGCTGCCTCACCCCGTGCGTGGTCAGTTGCTCGTAGGCATCGGCCAGTGTGTTGCGCACCACTTGCGCCACGGGCCGGAGGTCATCGGGAAGCGCATCCGTGGTGCCGGTGCGGATGGCCTCGCGCACGGCCTCCTGCTGGTCGAGGGACAGGCGCCCGAACGTCGGCTGAATCGCCCGGTCCGACATCTCCCGCAGTCGCCGGTAGTCGGCGCCCTGCCGACGCACCCGCTCGCCGACGAGCTGCGCCACTGAGTCGTCGGAACGCTCAGCCGCAGCCAGCGGCGCCCGCGCCACGCGGGCCAGCGGGTTCGCGTCCTGCCCTAGGGTGTGACTCGATTTGGCGATGGCCGTTGCCAGCTCGTGCTCGGTCATGGCAGGCACCGGGCGATCCATGTGGAGCGCCTTGGACGTCATGCGCCGGCCGCTGGCTAGCCAGCCCTGCGCCGCCTCGGTGGCCGTCTGCGTGCCCGCCTTCGCCGCCTGCCGCATGGCGAGTAGCTTCACCGCCGCGCCGCCGACAGCCGGAAGGCCCACCTCGAGCGCCGCCTCGAGGCTCGGCTCGCGGTAGGGTGCTGCCATCTCCTCGAGGACGGGCTTCCCGGTGAGCGCTGCGCGCATGCCGGCCGCGCCGCGCCCGATGAGCACTGACGCTGCCGTGCCGCCCAGGACTCCAGCCGCCGGCAGAGCGAGCCCGGCGCCTCCGGCGACCACGGAGGGGCCGTATTCCTTGAGCGAGGCGACCTCGCTGGCGGAGATGGGCGACTCCCCGGCGGCGAGTGCGCCGATCGCCCGTCCGACGGCCGGGATGGGCGCGGCTACTGCTCCGACGACCTTCCCCACGCCGGAGAGTAGCGCGCCGTAGGACGGCTCGGCCTCGGGGGCTGGCGTCGCCGCCGGGACGACGCGCGATGGGTCGAGGCCCCGTTTCGGCTCGGACGCCTGCGCGATGCGGGAAGGATCAAGCATGCCCTACCGATACTCGAAGCCTAGATCGCCTAGTCGCCGCACCGCCTCTGCGTCGTCGATCTGGCCGTTTGCGTTCAGGTCGAGGATTTCCTGCTTGCGCCGCTCGCGCTCCGGCTCCGCGATCTGCCTCGCGGCGGCGGCCGGAGACGTGGTGCCGGGCGTCACACCGTTCAGGTTGGTCGACGCGACGGAGGGCTTGCGCTTGATGATCGGGGCGCCATACCCGAGCCAGCCCTCGCGCTCGCCCGTGGCCTCGACGCCCAGATCGCCGTACAGAGCGTTATAGGCGCCGGGGGAGAGCGTACCCTCGGCCAGGGCCTCCGCGCCCAGGCGCAGCTCGGTGGTCTGTTTCAGATCATCAGCCGGCGACAGCCGCCCGGCGTTGCGCTGCTCCTGCGCCACGGCCTGCGCCGTGTACTTCCGCGCCAGCGCGGCCTTGTACCCAGCGACGTCACCAGGCTTGCCGCCCAGCGCCATCATCTTCGTCCCGAGCGCATCGATCCGCGCCCGGATCAGCCCGCGCTCGTCCTCGATCCGGCGCGTCTCCTCTGCCGTCAGGTCGCCACGGGCGCGCAGCAGGTCCTCTTCCTCGTCGAGGAGTCCCTTGCGGGCGGCGATCAAGTCGCCCTCGGCGCGGAGCTTCGCGATCTGCGCTCCGCCGAGGTCGATCTTCACGCCAGCCAGGGCCTGGTCGAGGGCAACCCCCGCATCGGCGCGAACGATGTCCGACAGCGTCCTGTCTCGCCGCGCATCCGACGCCCCAGCAGAAGCGCGACGCATCTCGGCGAGTGCGTTCTCGGCGTCCAGCCCGGCCCGCGCCTTGGGCGCCCCGAACTCGCGTAGTAGGTCGTTCTCGATGTCCTGCCCCGCCTGCCCGGAGCGGTCCCGCCCCGCCGCTGCGTAGATCTTCTCCAGGCCCGCGGCCCTCTCCGCGTCGCCCCAGTCGCGCAAAATGCGGTTCTCGATGTCCTGCCCCGCACGCTCGGCCCCGTACTTCCCAGCCAGCGCATTCGACGCCCCGGCAGAAGCGAGGTTCTCCTGCATGCCGGTATTCGCGAGCCCGAGCTGCGCATTGGTGAGTGCCGGCTTGTACGCCTGCCCCTGCGCCTCGCCTAGGCCCTTGAGCGTCGTCTCGAAGCCCTGGGCGTTGCGCGCGAAGATGTCGCTTGCCACGCCAGCCTGCGAGAGCGCCCCCATGTCGGCTTGCCTGCGAGCCTTCGCCGCCTGGATGAACTGCGCCATCGCCGCAGCCTTCCGGTCGGCGTTGTCCTTGAAGATCGACAGCACCGCCTCGCCGGCCCCAGCCTGCCGCTCTGGCAGAGCGACGCCGGTTGCGAGCGATGCCAGTCCGGCCCCGCCTTCGTTCAGGACGTCGGTGGCGATCTGGCGCTTGTCGCCCATCGCCCGGCGGATCGGAGCCGCCAGGTTGCGGAGCAGCGCAAACGGCGCCCCGACGACGTCGCCCAGTCCGAACGACTCGGGCTTATTCGTCGCATCCCAGGCCCGCAGCGCGTCCTGTTGGTAGCGATCCTGGATGCTGGGCAGTCCGACGCTCGGAGCCTCGGACGCCCGACGGATCATCTCGTCAACTAGCGCCTCGCGGTCGCCCGCGCGGTAGTCGTCCACGCCCGGCACGAAGCCGGTCAGTCCGGGGTAGGGCATCTAGACGAGCCTCCTGTGCAAGCCCATGCCGGGCCGCGAGTAGAGATGCCGGTAGAACGCCGGGCCGCTGGTCGGGACGAGCGGATCGGGCCGCCGCGGCGGATTCAGCGCCCGGCCAATGGCATTGCCGGCCATGCGCGACACCTGGCCGATGCCGGACGTCACGGCCGAGTCCTGAGCCGCGCTGGTCAAGCGCGAGCTCGGGACCATGTTGGCCTCGGCCCCGGGGCGATTGAACGACCGGCCGAAGCTGCGTGACACCTGCTGGTCGGCCTCGGCGGTCGGGTGCCAGCGCACCCGGTCCTGCTTCTCGCGCAGCGACTCGTAGCCTTCGCCGAGGCCCGAGGAGAGCCCCCCGGACGCCAGGCCCTGCGCAGCGCCGGCCAGCGCCCCGCGGGCCGGGTCGTGCGAGTCCGAGAGCCCGGCCACGCCACCCGACAGTGCCCCCCCGAGGGCGCCAGATGCGAGCGGCGAGTGCAGCCCCCCCAGCATGCCGCCAGCCCCGCCTGCCGCACCCGCCGCCGCCCCCAGGCCGATGCGCCGCGGGTCGCGAGAGGGCAGCTCGCGAGCAGCGCCGGCCACCCCCCGCCCGAGCACCCCGCCGGCCACCTGCTGCGCCAGGGTCTGCGTCGGCCGGCTAGCCGCCAGGAACGGCCCCGCGGGCCGCGTCAGCCCGGATATTGCCCCCTGCGCGCCGACATCGAACGAGGGTGACGCCGCGGCCGAGGCGAGCTTCGCGGTGCCCAGGTGGGCCAGGGGAACGCCCTTCGGGGCAGTCGCGGCCAGGGGCTGGCCCATGAGCGAATGGAGCCCCGGACGCACGGCCTGCTGCACCGCAGGCCCGACCGCGTTGCTGGCCGCCTGCTGCGTCGCCGCGGCAGTCCCCTCGGCAATCGCCGGCCCCGCAGCGCCCCCGCCCGTGGGAGCTCCGGCAGCGACAGCCGTACCCGTGGCGCCGAGCGAGCCAGCGGGCAGGGCGGCGGCAGCCTCGGAGCCGGCAGCGGCGGCGTTCGCCGCAGCCCCTGACGCCGCTGCGTTTCCAGCCCCGAGCACTGAGCCGCCGACGGCGCTAACCGCGCCGCCGAGCGCGCCCGTGGCGCCGCCTATGGTGACGTTCTTGGTGGC
Source organism: uncultured Enterobacteriaceae bacterium (assembly GCA_964529315.1). Taxonomy (GTDB): domain Bacteria; phylum Desulfobacterota; class Binatia; order UBA12015; family UBA12015; genus CAZGUU01. The sequence goes on along the minus strand of CAZGUU010000220.1, from coordinate 1,924 downwards.
GTCGAGGAAGTCGTCCAGTGGGTTCATCGGCCGGCCCTCGACCCAGCCCTTGATTCGCATCGCGGCGTCAGTCGCCGCGGCGACAGAGCCGCCGATGATCGCCATGGTGGCAATCGTGGTCCAGCCGACGACAACACACCCAGCCAGCAGCCACAGCGGGCTGATCTCAGTCGCGACGTGGATCACAGGTCCAACCTCACCACAGCAGCCACGGGACGGAACCCGGCATTGATCGACGCCTGAAGCCCCGCATCGTTGCCGTACGCCACGGACCCTTCGACGTAGGCGTGCCCGCACGCCTTGGCCTTCTTCGCCGCCATGCGGCGCATCTGCCGTGACACGGACGAACGCCGGTAGTCGGGATGCACCCACGTGCCGAGCCCGGAGGCGCAGCCTCGCGG
>CAZGUU010000220.1:0-1513 GCA_964529315.1 uncultured Enterobacteriaceae bacterium | reverse complement strand
GCGGCGAGCCAGGGAACCCCACCCAGGCGCACCATCCGACGAGCTTCCCATGGTGCCGCGCGACGATCACCGCCTGGTCCGTGCGGACGCCGTGATCCATGCCCTGCACGATCATGGCATCCGCCCGTGGCGTGCCGTGCGCCTTCCACAGCTCGGCCGACGCCTCGGCCACAGCATCGGTCAGGTCTGGCAAGTCATCGACGGTCGCAAGCCGGACGTCGAGCGTCACGACCACAGGCCCCCCATGTAGTCATAGGCCGAAGACGTCGTGCCCGAGCCCCCGAGGACGCCATTGGCGATGCCGCCCACGGCCTGCGTCCCGAGCGACGTCCACGGGTCAACCGTGTAGTCCTTGCGGGTCGGCCCCGAGCTGATGCCCGTGACCATCTGCATGTACTGCTTGTACGGCAGCAGGTAGGTGTCGGCGAGCTGGTCGCGGTACTGCTGCTCGTAGTCCTGAGAAGACCGGCCCAGCTCCAAGCCCATGGTCGCGCGATCCGTCCAGTTGGCCTCGCGCTGTGCCCACATGTCGGAGGCCGCGCCCAGGCCGGCGAGCTGCGCCGTGTCCTCACCCTTCATGCGGTCGAGGATCGACTTGTCCGCATCCGACAGCGCCCCAGCTTCGAGGTTGGCGTAATCGGAGACGGCGTTCGCCCTCGCCGACTGCCCTTGCCCGAGTAGCGTTCCCTGGCCGGCAAGGATCGAATCGAGCGTCGATGCCCTGGAGCTCATGCCCTGGCCGTAGGCGTTGGCCATCGCCCCGTACTCCGCCGCGTCCGCATCTGCTCGGGCCTGTTGCCCGATGCCGAGGGATGCCGCGATCCGGTCGTTCTGCGCACCAGCCGCAGCCGAGTTGCTGACCGTGCGCTGATTGATGGCTTCGGACTGCCGATTGAGGGCGTTCTCGTACCAGTCTGACAGCACCTGATTCTTATCTCGGTTGGCCTGCCCGAGGATGTCGCGCGCCAGGTCGCCGGCCAGCCGCTGCCCGGAGCCGGAATCCGAGAGTCCCATCGCCTGCAAGTCGGCGCGAAGCTCCGGCGTCTCGATGTTCAGCGTGCGCTGCGCCTCGGTGTCGATGTCGGCCGTCAGGTCGTCGCGTAGGTCGTTCGAGAGCTTCTTGGTATCCCAGACGCCCTTCTTGCCCCACCTGTAAGCGTCGTCGCCATAGGTATCGAGCACCGTCTTCGCTTCGGACCCGTAGCGGGGCGCATCGGTGGCCCCTGCGTCCCTGTACTTGCGCAGGCCGGAGACGCCCTCCGCCGCCGTCGTCGGATCGAGGTAGGGGTCCTCGGTGCGCTTCTTGGCGTAGCTGTCGTAGTCGGTCGTCCAGCGCTTCGGGTCGAAGTAGGCGTCCGACTTCGCCCCGGAGACGACGTCCTTCGTCCCGGTGTAGGTGCCGTAGTCCTTGGCAGCGAGGGGCTTACCGCTAGAGTCCCGGCCGCCGTAGTCGGCCGACTGCAGCCGGTTGATGACGGGGTTCTGCCCGCCCTGCTCGTTGCCGAAGAACTTG
>CAZGUU010000219.1:0-9225 GCA_964529315.1 uncultured Enterobacteriaceae bacterium | reverse complement strand
CGCCGCCGGACAGGGACGTTGTCTCGCCAGCGCCACGCGGGCCGGCCGCCTTCGGCTCGGCCGGCGGCCTGCTCGGCGCCCTCGCCGCCGCCTCGGTGCCCGGCCGCGTGCCGAGCGCCTGGTCCGCCGCGACCTCCTCGATGACCGCGATCACGGCGCCCACCGGCGCCGCCTCTCCCTCGGCCAGGCGCAGCTCCGAGAGGCGCCCCGAGGCGGCGGCCTCGAGCTCCATGTCGGCCTTGTCCGTCTCGACCTCAGCCAGGATCTCTCCGGCCAGGACGGCGTCGCCGGGCCGCTTGAGCCAGCGCAGGATCTTGCCCTCCTCCATCGTGTCGGAGAGCCTCGGCATCGTCACGTCCGCCATCGCGCAGATCCTCCTTGCCTCCCCACATCGCTCCCCCGGGGCTGGCCTGCGTCCACCTCCGGCAGCACCGCGCGCACCGGCGCAAACGAGCGGCGATGGATCGCGCACGGCCCGAGCTCGCGCAGCGCGCGGAGGTGCTCGGCCGTCCCGTAGCCGGCATTGCGCGCGAAGCCGTAGCCCGGGTAGCGCCCGTCCATCTCGCGCATGAGCCGGTCGCGGTGCACCTTGGCGACGATCGACGCGCTGGCGATCGAGTACACGCTGCGGTCGCCGTCGACCACGCAGGTCTGGGGGATCGAGCACTCGGGGATGCGTCGCGCGTCGATCAGCAGGTGCTGCGGTGCAACGGGCAAGGCCTCGACCGCCAGCGCCATGGCGCGCAGGCCGGCCCGATGGACGTTGAGCCGATCGACCTCCACCGGCTCGACCACGCCCACGCCGACGTGGAGCGCCACCTCGCGGATCGCTCGGTCGAGCTCTTCCCGCCGCGCGGCGCCCAGCGCCTTCGAGTCGCGAACCCCGTCGATCGCCACGTCGCGTGGCAGGACCACCGCCGCCGCCACGACCGGCCCGGCCAGGGGGCCCACGCCGACCTCGTCGACGCCCGCGATGCTGCCCACCCCGGCGCCCCACAGGGCACGCTCGGTGAACAGCATCCGCTCGCGCTCGCGCGCCTCGTGCCCCGCTCCCCGCCGGCGGCCCGCCATGCACCGGCCCATACCCCTGCCTCGCACGGCACGCCAGCCGCAAGCCCCCGCAGCTGCGCGATTCCTCTCCGAGAGCATGGAGCGAGCGCGGCACGTGCGGCACGGCAGCTCGACCTTGCGCGCCGCTCGGTGGGATGGTCAATACTCGCCAGTTCCCCGCCGCCCCGCGGCGGCCAGCCTCGAGGAGCACCCGTGTCGACCAGCCCGAGCATCGATCAGGACGTCATCGCCGGCGTCCGCACGTTCGTGGAAAAGGAAGTCCTGCCCGTCGCCAGCGAGCTCGAGCACCGCAACGAGTATCCGCAGGCCCTGGTCGACCGCATGAAGGAGCTCGGCCTCTTCGGCGCGACCATCCCCGAGGAGTTCGGCGGCCTGGGCCTCTCGGTCGGCACCTACGCGCGAATCGTCGAGGAGCTCTGCCGCGGCTGGATGAGCCTCTCCGGCATCCTGAACACGCACCTGATGATCGCCTACGTGATCCGCACCTTCGGCAACGACGAGCAGAAGCAGCGCTTCCTGCCCGCCATGGCGCGCGGCGAGAAGCGGGCGGCCCTGGGCCTGACCGAGGCCCACGCCGGCAGCGACGCGCAGCGCATCCGCACGGCCGCCGTGCGCCGCGGCGACGTCTACGTGGTCGACGGCAGCAAGATGTGGTCGACCAACGCGCGCACCGGCACGATGTTCGGGCTCGCGGTGAAGACCGATCCCAAGGCCGAGCCGCCGCACAGGGGCATCAGCCTGCTGCTCGCCGAGAAATTCGACGACGCGGGCCGAGCGATCGGCGGCTGCACGATCAGCCGCGACCTACCCAAGCTCGGCTACAAGGGCGTGGAGTCGGCCGAGGTGGCCTTCGAGAGCTTCCCCGTCCCGGCAGCCAACCTGGTAGGCAGGGAGGGCGAGGGCTTCAAGTACGTCATGGCCGGCCTCGAGGTCGGACGCGTCAACATCGCGGCGCGGGCCGTGGGCGTGGCGCAGGCCGCGTTCGAGGCCGCGCTCAAGTACTCCCAGGAGCGCGAGACCTTCGGCAAGCCGATCTGCGAGCACCAGGCGATCCAGCTCAAGCTGGCCGACATGGCGACCAAGATCGAGGCCGCCCGCCTGCTCACGCGCAGCGCCGCCGAGAAGAAGGACCGCGGCGAGCGCAGCGACGTCGAGGCCGGCATGGCCAAGCTGTTCGCCTCCGAGATCTGCCACGAGGTCGCCCTCGAGGCGATGCGCATCCACGGCGGATACGGCTACAGCCAGGAGTTCCCGGTCGAGCGCTACTACCGCGACGCCCCGCTGATGATTCTCGGCGAGGGAACCAACGAGATCCAGCGCATGGTGATCGCGCGCGGCCTGCTCGCGCGCGCCGGCTACAAGCGCCCGCCGCACGTGCGCAACGACTGACGGCGGCGCGCCTCGGCCGGTCGGCTCGCGGCGGAGGTCCCGGCCCCGCCGTCAGAGTGCCGCCAGCAGATCGCCGATCACGCGCCGTCCGTCGAAGTGCTCCACGGCGATGCGGCGGGCTGCCGCGCCGTGGCGCTCGGGGCTCTCCGCCACGGCGCGCACCGCGTCCGCCGCCTCGCCCAGCGTGCGGAACGCGAGCAGCCCCTCGCCCACCGGCAGGACGTCGCCGAAGCCTGTGTCCTGCGTGATCACCGGCCTGCCCGCCGCGAGGTAGCAGGCGCTGCGATCGCTCGACCAGCCGCTGCGCAGGCGCACGTTCACGTCCTTGGCGGTGGTGAACTCGGCGCGCGAGCCGGCGATGAAAGCCTGGTAGGCTCCGGCATCGGCCGAGATCCCGATCGGATCGCGCACCTCCCAGCCGGCTTCGGCAAGCCGCGCGCGATCCGCCGCCTCGCGCACCTCCATCGCCACCACGAAGCGCTCGCCCGTCTCGCGCGGCAGGGCCATCACCTTGCCCCACTCGTCGCGCTTGCGCCACGAGTAGCGCACGCCGTCGAGCTCGACGTCGCGGCCCGGCGAGTCCCAGGTCCCGATGGTGGTGAACGGCGCCTGCGGCTCGATGGGGCTCGGCGTCCACAGGTCGAGCGCCACGGGCTGACGCGTCGGCCGCCACGTGATCCCCGCGCTGGGAATCGGCGAGCGGGGCGTGCCGATGTTCTCGCCGAAGGTGAAGTGAACGTCGTGCTCGGCGAGGATCTCGCCGAGCAGCCGATCCCCGCCGGCCACGCGCAGCTGCGTGTACGCCGGGTCCATGTCGATGAACACGTTGACCTTGCCGCGGCGCTCCGCCGCCTCGAAGCGGTTCACGCCCGCGGCGTTGATCAGGATCTTCGCACTGGCGAGCAGCTCGCGGGCCGCCTCGCGCCCGGCTCCGGCGCGCTCGTCGCGGCCTGCGTCGTGGAATACCCAGCGGTCGGCAAAGCCCGACCGCGCGAGGATCGCGCCAGCCAGCGCGATGCCGCTGGTGTAGTCGGCCCCGCTGGTGCGCGTGATCGGGTCGTAGGCCTGCCAAGTGTGGCGGGTGTCCTCCCAGAACCAGACGTCGAGCCCGGCATCGCGCAGAGCGCGCAGGTAGTGCACCATCTGCCAGGCGTAGCCGCCCAGCGGGCAGCGCACGAGGTAGCCGGCGAAGATCGCCGTGGTGGGTGCGCTCATGCCTCGACGATCCGCAGCATCTCGCGCAGCACGCGGTCGGCGGCGAAGTGCTCCGCGGCCACGCGGAGCGCCTCCCGGCAGTGCCCGGCGTAGTCTCGGTTCACCTCCTCGACGGCCGCGCAAGCCTGGTCCACGCTGGAGAAGGAGAGCAAGCCGCGTCCGGCCGGCACGCGCTTGCTGAAGCCGGTCTCCTGCGTGATCACAGGACGCCCGGCCGCCAGGTAGCAGACGCTGCGGTCGCTGAACCAGCCCGAGCGCGGGCTCACGTAGATGTCCTTGGCCACGGTGAACTCGCCGCGCGAGTCGCGGACGAAGCGCTGGTAGGCCTGCGGCTCGCTGGACACGGCGACCGGATCGACGGTACGCCAACCGTTGTCCCGCAGCAGGCGCTCCTCCCTCTCGCCGGGCGGCTTCAGCGCCACCTCGAACTCCACCCCGCAGCGCCGCGGCACGGGCAGGTACTCGAGGAAATTCACGTGCTTCGACCAGCGATACGTCACGCCCCCGAGCTCGACGTCCTTGCCTTTGTTCTCCCAGGTGGCAATCGTGCTGAAGAAGCGCGGCTCGGCCACGGTCGACCCCTCCCAGAGGTCGAGGACGACCGGCGGGCGCGTGGCGTGCCAGGTGTAGCCGGACAAGGGCACCGGGCAATCGTGCGCGCCCAGGTTCTCGCCGTAGGTGAACAGCAGGTCGTGCTCCTCGAGGATGGCACGCGACCCGACATCGCCCGAGGCCACCTTGATCTGCTCGAACACCGGGTCGGTCTCGACGTAGACCAGCTTCGCCCCCTGATGGTGCTCGTCGCGCAGGCGGGTCGCTCCACACAGGTTCCAGATCGAGGCGCTGGTCCGATAGAGCTCGAGCAAGGCCTCGCGCCCCAGGCCGTGGTACGTCTGGCTCCCCAGGTCCCAGTAGACCCAGCGGTCCGCCAGGCCGATTTCCGCCATCGCCCGCCGGACGAACTCCACGTTGTAGGAGCAGTCGTCCGTGACGCTGAGCAGCGCCGGATTGTACGGCGGGGCACCGGAATCCTCGGCGTAGAACACCTCGTAGCCCAGACGCGAGAGCCCGAGCAGGTACTGCAAGGCCTGCCACGCCACGCCGGCCATCGGATAGCGGCCCATGAGGCCGAGGATCAGGATCCGCCGCTCAGCTCGCGACACGCTCCCCTCCCTCGCCGCGCAGCCCGAGCTGCGCCTCGTGCAGCAGCGCAAACGGCCCTCGGCGTGCCATGAGCTCGTCGAAGCTCCCGACCTCGGCGACCGTGCCGTCGCGCAGCACGACGATCCGACTCGCACGGCGCACCGTCGACAGCCGGTGCGCGATGACGAACGACGTGCGCCCGGCGAGCAGCCGCTCGAGCGTCGCCATGAGGCGGGCTTCGGTCTCGGCATCGAGCGCCGAGGTCGGCTCATCGAGGATCAAGATGGGTGCGTCGCGCAGCACGGCCCGAGCGATCGTGATGCGCTGCTTCTCGCCCTCGGAGAGCGTCGCCCCCCCTTCGCCGATCCTCGTCTCGAGGCCCTCGGGCAGCTTGGCGACGAGCTCGTCGAGCTCGGCTGCGCGCACCGCCGCCTCCACCTCGCGGTCGGTGGCCTCGCGCCGGCCGTAGGCGACGTTGTCGCGAATGGTCGTCGGGAAGACCAGCGGCGGCTGCAGGACCATGGCGATCTGCCGGCGCAGCGAGCGCTTGTCGAACGAGCGCAGATCCTCGCCGTCGAGCAGCACCTGGCCTTCGACCGGATCGTAGAAGCGGGCGATCAGGCTGACCAGCGTGCTCTTGCCCGCACCCGTCGCCCCGACGATCGCGATCGTCTCTCCGGGCGCCACCTCCAGCGAGACCTCGCGCAGGACGCTCTGGCCCGGCGTGTAGCCGAAGCCGACCCGGCGAAATTCGACCCGGCCGCGCACCGAGTCGCTGGCCAGCGTGCGGGGCCCGTCGGGCACGTCGGGCGCCATCTCGAGAATCTCGAAGACCCGCCCGACCCCGACGCGCGCCGCCTGCAGCAGGCCCAGCGTGCTGCTCAGCGTGTGGATCGGTGCGTAGAGCGAGGCGAGGTAGCTCGTGAAGACCAGCAGCTCGCCGACCGTGATGCGCCCGCTCATCACCTGTCGCGCACCCGCCCACAGCACCGCCGCGGAGCCGATGGCGACGATCACGTTCACACCCATCGCGTAGCCGGTCTGCAGGGTGTAGAGGCGCAGGTTGGCGCGCAGGCTCGCCCGGCTCACCGAACGGAAGCTCACCGACTCCTCGTCCTCACCGGTGAAGGCCTGGATCACCTTGATCGCGCTCATCGAGCGCTGCGCTGCCGAGTAGAGCTCGCTCTCCTTCTCGCGGGCGCTGGTCGCATCGCGTGTGATCCGCGCCCCGACCCAACGGATGGTCGTCGCCAACACGGGGCAGATGCCCACCGCGATCAGGGTCAGCTGGACGTCGAGCCGCAGCATGACCACCAGCATGCCGAGCAGCAGGACCAGTGCGGCGACCGTGGGAAAGAAGCCGTTCATCGCCAGGGTCTGGATGGCGAAGGTGTCGGCCGTCAGTCTGAAGATCAGGTCCCCGGCGCTGCGCCGCGAGTGGAAGGCCAGCGAGAGGCGCTGCAGGTGCTGGTGCAGGTCGGCGCGGAAGTCGTCGACCATGCGCTGGCCGACGTCGATCGTCACGTAGTTGCTCGCCACGGAAAGCGCGCCCAGCAGCACGTAGAGCGCCACCAGCCCCCCGGCCGCCAGCAGGAGCAGCGTCCCGCCCTCGAGCGCGAGCCCGCCGGGAAGGCGCAGCGCGTGGCCGCCGAGCACCTGGTCGACCACCACCTTGAGCGGCCAGGGCTTGGCGATCTCGGCCAGGCTGATGCCGAACACCAGCAGCAGAGCGGCCACCATGCGCCAGCGATAGGGCCTGAGATACGGCTCGATGCGCCAGGCGAGCCCGGCCAGATCCTTCACGCAGCCGCCTTTCGGCGGGCCGAGATCGGCCCGAGATCCAGGCGCGTGGCGATCACGCCGAGCACGCGCACCAGCAGGCGGCCCAGACGGAAGCTCTGCGCGCCCAGCGTGAGCAGGTCCAGGCCCGCCAGCAGCAGGCCCATGCGCGTCAGCTCCGGAATTCCCAGAGCGACCCCGAGCAGCGCCAGGAGCATGCATGCTCCGAGCGCCCACAGGCCGATCTTGGCGATGCGCAGCCCCACGCGGACGCGGAACAGACGCTTGGCGCCGGTGTGGTTCTCGACCGCGGCCTCGATGCTCGCCGAGGTCCAGATGCCGCGCGCCACCTCGATGTCCCACTCGTCCCAGCCCGAGCCGACCGACACCCGGTACTTGCGCGGAACCAGGAAGGCGGCGAGCTCGTGCAGCAGCTCGTCCTTGTCGCGCCCGGTCTCGTTCCAGTACGCGAGCTCGATCTCGCGGCGCAGCCACGAGACGGCCGGTCGCTGCTCGGGCTTGGGGATCTCGTGGACCACGCGCTCGACGTCGCGCGATCCCCTCATTCGCCAGAGGTAGCGCTCGAAGCTGCGCACAAGCGGCCCCAGGTAGAGCAGCGCCATGACCAGGAGCCGGGCGCGCAGGCCGGCAAAGCGCGGGTCGAGACGCGCCTGCCACGCCGAGGCCCCGGCCGAGACGATCGAGATCAGGAACGGCAGCGAGGAGGCGACCAGGTACTCGCCCGAGAGCAGCGCCGTCAGCAGGAGCACGCCGGCCGCGAGGTTCCACTCCAGGGTGAACGGGAGATAGGTGAACAGGGAGGCCGGCCGCTCGTAGAGCGTCTGGAAGAGCCCGCGGCCGAAGGCGCCGTAGTAGATCACCGGGCCGCGCGAGAAGAACCCGTTGGTCAAGCCGCCGTAGATGCGGCCGAGCCAGCGCGACTGGCCGAGCAGGTTGAAGCGAAACGGGTGCTTGAAGTAGAGCAGCGCCTCCGCCTTGCCGTAGCCCATCTGCTGCTTCAAGTACGCCCGCACCGTGTTGCGCCGGAAGTGCCACACCACCGCCACCGGGCTGAAGCCGATGGCGTAGCCTGCGTTCTGCAGTCGCCAGCACAGATCGACGTCGTCGCCGGCCGCCGTGTAGCTCGCATCGAAGCCGCCGATCTCCTCGAGCGCGGCCTTGGCGAAGGCCATGTTGCAGCCCGGGATGTGCTCGGCGACGTCGTCGTTGAGCAAGACGTGCGTCGGCCCGCCCGGCGACACGGCGACCGCCGAGGGCACGAGCGCGTCCTCGGGCGGCGGGAAGTTCGGCCCGCCGACGGCGACGAACCCGTCGCCGAGCTTGTAGGCGAGGTAGGTGAGCCAGTCGGGATCGACCACGCAATCCGAGTCCGTGTAGGCGACGATCTCGCCGCGCGCTTGGGCGATGCCGACGTTGCGCGCCGCCGAGAGCCCCAGGTTCGCCTGGTCGACGATGCGGATGCGCTCCCCGGCGAAGCGTCGCGCGATCTCCAGGGTCCCGTCCGTGGACCCGTCGTTGACCACGATCACCTCGTAGCGCGGGTAGGGAAGCTCCCGCAGCGACTCGAGGCAGGCCGCCATGGTGCGCTCGGCGTTGTACGCGCACACGACCACCGAGATCATCGGCGGGTCGGGCGGTATCGCCGGGATGGGCGCAGCGAAGGTCTCCTGCACCGCCGCGAACGCCGGCTTCGGCCGGCGCTCCGCGTCGACCACGCCGAAGGCCCAGTCCTCGACCTGGAAGCCGCCGCCCGTCTCCCAGGCGAGCGCGAACCAGTCGTCGGTCCAGGAGAAAACCACGGCGCCGGCCACGCCGAGCTCGAAGGCCGCCTTCACCTGCCAGCGAAGCGTCTGGGCCTGGACGTCGGCGCCCTCGCGGATCGAGTCGATGCCGAACTCGCTCAGGACCAGCGGCCGGTCGCCGGCCAGGTTCTGCAGGCGCATCAGGTAGCGGCGAAAATCCGGCTCGCGGTGCAGGTAGACGTTGAACGAGAGGAAATCGAGGAAGTCGAGGTCGAGATACTCGGTGGGCGGGTAGCTCGCGTAGCTGACCAGCGCCTCGGGCGCCTCGGATTTCGCCGCATCGTACAGCGAGCGCAGGAAGGCGCAGACGCGGTCGGGGCGCTGCCAGCGCACCACGTCGGGCGGCGTCTCGTTGCCGACGAACAACGCGAGCAGCGCCGGGTGGCTGCCCAGCTCGCGCGCCGCCGCAGCAATCCGCTTGCGGGCATCGCGCGCGATCGCGGGGTCCTCGAGGAAGCAGACCTGCTGCGCCCACGGGATCCCGACGATGATGCGCAGACCCTCCTCGGCGGCGACGTCGAGGAGGTCCCGAGGCGGCGGCGTGAAGGTGCGCAGGGTGTTCGCGCCGAGCTCGCGCATCAGGCGAAAGTCGCGTCGCGCCGCATCGCCGCGCGGAAACGGCACGCCGTCCGCGCCTGGGCGAAACGGCCCGTAGGAGACGCCCTTCACGTGGAGCTTGCTCTCCCCGGCGAAGAAGAACTTCCCCGAGACGCGAGCCCGCTGCATCGGCGCGCCCGCCGCCGGCACCGGCAGCGCGCGAGCCAGGTCCGCCGTCGCTGCGGAGCTCATCGCGCCACCGCCGGCC
>CAZGUU010000218.1:0-9251 GCA_964529315.1 uncultured Enterobacteriaceae bacterium | reverse complement strand
GTCGAGCCGCGCAGCGGCGGCCCAGCAGCCCCGGCCAAACGCAGCCGCATCACTTCATGCGCCCCTGCTCGACCGCGCCTACGAGGTGCTGCGCGCCTCGCAGGAGTGGCGGCCGTTGGTCCGGGAAGCGGCTTCGGGCGGCGCAGAAGAGATCCGGATCGCGGACTGGGCGACGCTCGTCGAGTCGAGCGATCGCCTGCACCTGCGGCTGCGCGAGGGGAAAGCTCCGCCGGCACAGGCGGCTCGGTTGGCGCTCGAGCTCGACCAGGCGGGGCTCCCGGTCGAGGTCGAGAGCGACTCCAACCCCGCGCCGCGCCCGCGTACCACAGCCCCTTGACTGCGCAGCGGGAAGGCTCGCGGTCCGCCGACGGTGCCGCGCGACGCGCGCATCTGCTTCCCCGCACGGAAGCGACCCGCGCCGGTTGCAGGAGGAGGCTCGCGTGGGCCCGGGTCCGCCCCGGCGGGGTCCGTTCGATCATCGAAACTCCCGCAGGGTGTCACCGGACCGTCACATACCCGCGTTAGGGTCGGCCTCGAGAGGCGTGTGGCGTGCACGAAGCGCGCGACCTGGCAGCACGCCGGTGATCGGAGGAGAGGAGACCCGAATGATGCGTACATGTCGGTTCGAGTGGGGGCGCTTGGGCGTAGGCCTGATCGCGGCGCTGTTGCTTCCGTGGCCAACGCACGCCCTGGCACGCGACCTCAGCGAGATCCTGGCGGACAAGGAGCTGATCTCGCGCGAAGAGTACAAGGAGGCGAGCCGTACCCGGACCAAGCCCTCGATCGCGTACAAGGAGGGCAAAGGCTTCGTGTTCGAGACCGCCGACGGGCGCTTCTCGCTCGCCATGGGAGGGCGCCTCCAGGCGCGCTACACGCTGACCGACGTCGACTCCCGCTTCACCGGCTCGGCCAAGGGCACGGAGGACAGCCAGAGCTTCGACATCCCCCGGGCGCGCGTCTGGTGGGAAGGTACGGCCTTCTCGCCCAAGCTCTTCTACAAGCTGCAGATCGACGTCGCGGGAGGCGGCGGCGACATCCTACGCGACATGGAGCTGGGCTACGTGCTGCTCGACGACCAGAAGCTTGCGATCAAGGGAGGCCAGTTCAAGACGCCCTTCTGCCGCCAGGAGATGACGTCCTCCGGCAGGCTCGAATTCGTGGAGCGCTCGCTCGCCTGCCAGAGCTTCCGCTTCGAGCGCGCTCGCGGCCTGATGCTCTACGGGACGCCGATGGATGCACTGCTCGAGTACTACGCTGGCGCCTTCAACACGACGGGACGCAACGGGCCGTCCAACCCCGACATGAACTTCCTCTACGTCACGCGTCTCGCCGTGAACCCGCTGGGGCCCATTCCCTACTCCGAGGGCGACTTCGCCTCCACGCCGGACCCTCGCTTCGCGATCGGCGTGAGCTACGCCTTCGAGAAGGCCCGAGGCGACGTGTTCACCACGGCGGCGACGACCGGCCCGGACCCTGACGATCCGTCGGAAAAGGTCATCACCCAGAGCGGTCAGAAGAAGAACAACGTCCCCTACCTGCAGATGATCCAGCCCTTCTACAACAAGCTCGCGAACCCCAGCGACCTCACGGTGGAGGTGAACAACCTGGAGGCGGATCTCGCGGCGCGCTGGCTGGGAATCGACCTGCAGTTCGAATACTTCTACGCGTTCAACGACACCTCGACGCACAGCGGAGCTGCTCCAGCACCCCCGTACGCCTTGCCACCGAAGAGCTTCGACAGCCACGGCTACTACGCGCAGGCGGGCTACTTCGTGATCCCCAAGAAGCTGCAGATCGCCGCACGCTACTCGGAGATCACGCCGAACGACGAAGCCGAGGTGACCAAGGCGAGCGGCCGCCGCGTGACCCAGGGGCAGAACGAGCTGCTAGGGGCCGTCAGCTGGTATTTCGCAGAGCACAACCTCAAGCTGCAGACCGACTTCGGTCCGGTCCAGCAGATCGGCGTGAAGGATCTCGCCGGAGACGTGACGAACCGCAACGACTTCCGCTGGAGGGTCCAGGCGCAGCTGATCTTCTAGTCGGGAGCCCGTCCGAGCAGCGCCGCCGTCGCCAGGTCCGAGCGGCGGACGAGGAGCCCGACCCGAAGGCGCAGGGGTGCTGCGTCGAGAGCTCTGCGACGCAGCACCCGACGATGCAGCGCAGATTGCAGGTGCCCGCTGCCCGGACAGGCTCCTGGGCACCCCGCGGGGTCGGCGCTCGACGAGCGGCTCGGCGGAGCGCCGAGCCGCATGCACCCGCACCGGCCGAGACAGATCCTCCCGGTGCATGGAGAGGAGAGGACACGATGACGCACTCGATCCGAACGCTCGTCCTGGGCCTGGCCGCGCTGGGCTCCACGGCACTCGTGGCCCGAGCCGCCACCCCGGTGACGGTCAAGGGCTCCGACACGATGGTGATCCTCGGCCAGAAGTGGGCCGAGGTCTACATGCAGAAAAACCCCGACGCCAAAATCCAGGTGACAGGAGGCGGATCGGGCACCGGCATTGCGGCGCTGATCAATGGCACGACCAGCATCGCCGAGGCCTCGCGACCGATGAAGCCGCAGGAGATCGCCAGCGCCGAGAGCCGCCAAGGCGGGAAAGTGAAGGAGGAGCCCGTCGCCCTAGACGCGCTCTCCGTCTACATTCACGAGACCAATCCGCTGCAGGCGGCGAGCCTGCCGACGCTGCGCAAGATCTACACCGGGCAGATCACCAACTGGAAGGAGGTCGGCGGTTCGGACGCGCCGATCGTGCTCTACAGCCGCGAGAACAACTCGGGCACCTACGTCTTCTTCAAAGAGCACGTCCTGCAGAACGACGACTTCGACCCCACGGCGCAGACGCTGCCCGGGACGGCCTCGGTGGTGAACGCCGTGGCCAATGATCGCAACGGCATCGGCTACGGCGGCATCGCCTACGCGCAGGGGATCCGCGCGCTGCGCATCAAGAAGGACGACCTGGCACCGGCCGTGGAGGGTACGCTGGAGAACGCCCAGAGCGGCAAGTACGGCCTGGCTCGCGAGCTGTACTTCTACTTCTTCCCGGGCAAGAACGATTCGGCGGATGCCTTTGCGGCTTGGGTGCTCACGCCCGAGGGCCAGAAGGTGGTCTCTGACGTTGGCTACTATCCGCTCGGGAAGTAGACTCCAGCCGGTCGTCGCCGGGGCGCACGTCACCGTGCGCCCCCAGGGGATGGGGGAGCGAGACGGAGTGACGGAATCGATGGCCAGCGACACGACGCCCCTCGCCACGGCCCTGCCTCGGGCCGTTCCACGGCGGCCCCGGGGCCGCCGCCGGTCGGCGCGCCTGCTGGAGGTCTGCTTCGAGCTCGGGGTGAAGGTTGCCGCGTTCTCGGCGATCCTGACGGTCTTCCTGATCTTCGTCTTCGTCGCGCGCGAGGCACTCCCTCTACTCTGGGAGGCGCCCGAGCCAGGCGCCGAGCACGAGGCCGTGACGCTCGCCAACCTGATCGGCCCGACCGCATACCCGGACCGGCCTGCGCGCTTCGTCTGGCAGCCCGTCTCCAACGTCCCCAAGTACAACCTCGTGCCGCTGCTGGTCGGCACGCTCAAGACCACGATCATCGCGATTCTTTTCGCCGCGCCTTTGGCGATCCTCGCCGCGATCCTCTCGGCCGAGTTCGCGCCGAAGTGGCTACGCGAGGTGATCAAGCCCGCAATCGAGCTGCTCGCAGGCATCCCGTCCGTGGTGCTGGGGTTCTTCGCTTTGATCGTGCTGGCCAGCTGGGTGCAGAGCGTGCTGGGTCTGACGATGCGCCTGAACGCGCTCAATGCGGGAATCGCGCTGGGTCTGGCGGTGGTTCCGATCATCTTCACGGTTGCCGAGGATGCGCTGACCACGGTTCCGCGGTCGTACCGGGAAGCGTCTTACGCCCTGGGAGCGACCAGCTGGGAGACCGCCGCACGGATCGTCGTCCCGGCAGCGCTGCCCGGGATCTTCGCCGGCGTCGTGCTGGGCTTCGGCCGCGCGGCGGGTGAGACGATGATCGTGCTCATGGCGTCGGGGAACGCTGCGATCACCTCCTGGAGCTTCGTCCAGTCGGTCCGTACCCTGTCCGCGACCATCGCGGCGGAGCTCGGCGAGGTGGTCTTCGGCAGCCCTCACTACCGCGTGCTGTTCTTGCTCGGCATCCTGCTCTTCGCCTTCACCTTCGTCGTGAACCTCGCGGGAGAGGTCGCGGTGGATCGCCTGAGGCGACGCCTCGAGGGAACCCGGTGAGCTCGACCACGCGACGCCGATCGAGGCGATCCGGCGCGGCCTTCCTCGTGCTCTGCCTGCTCGCAGCCACGTGCATCGTGACGATGCTGGCCGTGATCCTGGGCAACATCATCCTCAACGGATGGTCGCACCTGACCCTGGAATTCCTCTCCGCCGCCCCCTCCGAGGGGATGAGGGCGGGGGGCATCGGCCCGGCGATCTTCGGCACGTTCGCGCTCGTGGTCTTGATGACGATCGCAGTCGTCCCGCTCGGCGTCCTCACTGCGATCTACCTGCAGGAGTACGCGCGGCCGGGCTCGTCGTTCGCTCGCGTGGTCAACCTCGCGGTGAGCAACCTCGCAGGCGTGCCGTCGATCGTCTTCGGGCTCTTCGGGCTGGGATTCTTCGTCCAGTTCCTCGGTGGCCGCATCGACGGTCTGCTCTTCGGCGGCGAGCTCGTCTACGGCAAGCCGGCCATCCTCTGGGCTGCCCTGACCTTGGCGCTTCTCACCCTGCCGGTAGTCATCGTGACCACCGGGGAGGCGCTGCGGGCCGTGCCGACCGAGACGCGCGAGGCCAGCCTGGCCTTGGGAGCGACGCGCTGGCAGACGATCTGGAAGGTCGTGCTTCCCCAATCCACCGCCGGCGTGCTGACCGGTGCCATCCTGGCGGTCAGCCGAGGCGCCGGCGAGGTGGCGCCGATCATGTTCACGGGTGCGGCGTACTTCTTGCCTCAGCTGCCCACCAAGCTGACGGATCAATTCATGGAGCTCGGCTACCACATCTACGTCATGTCGACCCAGTCGCCGAACGTCGAGGAGACCAAGCCGCTCCTCTTCGCCACCGTCCTGGTACTGCTCGTCCTGACGTTCTTTCTCAACGTGGCAGCGATCGGGATCCGCGCGCGCTTCCGCGCCGGCCTGCGACCAGCGAACGCCTGACCGAGGGAACATGCGCGACGACGCCGTCTCGACCAACGGAGGCCCGCTGCCCGACGCGGTGAAGGTATCGGCCAGGAGCGTGAGCTTCTTCTACGGGCCGACGCAGGCGCTCCACGAGATCTCCATGGACATCGCCGAGCGCCGCGTGACGGCGCTCATCGGACCCTCGGGCTGCGGCAAGTCCACGTTCCTGCGCCTGCTCAACCGCATGCACGACCTCCTCCCGGCGACCCGGCTCGAGGGGCTCGTCCTGCTCGACGGCCAGAGCATCTACGACCCATCGGTGGACGTCGTCGATCTGCGGCGACGGGTCGGGATGGTCTTTCAGCGCTCCAACCCTTTTCCGAAGTCGATCTACGAGAACGTCGCCTACGGGCCGCGAATCCACGGCGTCCGTGACCGCGCCACGCTCGACCAGATCGTCGAGGCGACCCTGCAACGCGCCGCTCTCTGGGAGGAGGTCCGCGATCGTCTCGATACCTCGGCCCTCTCGCTGTCGGGAGGTCAACAGCAACGGCTGTGCATCGCTCGAGCGCTAGCGGTCGAGCCCGAGGTGCTGCTCATGGACGAGCCGGCCTCCGCGCTCGACCCGCTGGCCACGGCCAAGATCGAAGAGCTCATCCACGAGCTCAAGGAACGCTACACGATCATCATCGTCACGCACAACATGCAGCAGGCCGCCCGCGTCTCCGACGCGACGGCCTACTTCTACCTCGGCCGGCTGGTGGAGTACGGACCCACCGCGCGGATCTTCACCAACCCGTCGAAGCAAGACACCGAGGACTACATCACCGGGCGCTTCGGCTGAGGAGCCGACCATGGCCGTTCACACGGATCGCAGATACGAGGAAGAGCTCGCCCACCTACGCCAGCTGGTTCTGGAGATGGGCGGCCTAGTCGAGCGCCAGATTCGCGACGCGATGAGCGCTCTCGAGACCGGCGACCCGGCCCTGGCCGAGGCGACGATCGACCGCGACCACGGCGTGAACCGCTACGACGTCGAGATCGACGAGGAGTGCTTGCGCCTTCTGGCCCTCCACCAGCCCGCGGCTCGAGACCTGCGCTTGATCACCACGGGCCTCAAGATCACGACCGACCTCGAGCGCATCGGGGATCTGGCGGTCAACGTCTGCGAGCGGGTCACCGACGCGCTCGCAGATGCCAGCTCCTTGCGGCTCGACTTGCGTCGGATGTCCGACACGGTGCGCAAGATGCTGCGCGAGAGCCTCGACGCCTTCGTGCGCGAGGATACCGACCTGGCCCTGGCGGTCTGCAAGGAGGACGACGAGATCGATCTCCTGCACGGCCGGATGTTCGCGGAGATGATCGAGAGGATGCGCTCCGATCCCGCCTTGATCGTGCCCGGCACGGGCCAGCTGTTCGTCTCGAAGTACCTCGAGCGAATCGCCGACCACGCCACCAACATCGCGGAGATGGTGATCTTCATGGTCAAGGGCAAGAGCATTCGCCACCTTTCGGTGCCGGCGTCCATCTAGAGGAGAGGTTGGGCGATGCGAGAGGGCGAGGCCGTCTGATGGCGATCTCATTGGGCGACGGAACGGCCGCGGCCGGGTCGGGCGAGCGCCGCAAGGTGCTCGTCATCGAGGACGAGCGCGACATCCGCGAGCTCGTCCGGCTATGCCTCGAGGCCGAGGGATTTCAGGTGCTCGAGGCGGGCGACGGGGAATTCGGCCTCTCCCTGGTGCGTCGCGAACGCCCCGCGCTGGTCGTGCTCGACCTGATGCTCCCCGGGCTCGGGGGCCTCGAGGTGTGCCGGCGCATCCGTGCCGACGCCGCCACGGCGCGCCTTCCGGTCGTCGTGCTCACGGCCCGCTCGGCCGAGGCCGACAAGGTCGTCGGCCTGGAGATGGGCGCCGACGATTACGTGACCAAGCCCTTCAGCCCGCGCGAGCTCGCGGCGCGCGTCAAGGCGCTGCTGCGACGGGCATACGAGGGCCCTCCCGCGACACCCCACGAGGTCTACGCGAGGGGCCCGCTGCGCGTCGACTTCGACACCTACGAGGTGTTCGTCGACGGCCGACGCGTCGAGCTCTCGCTGCGCGAGTTCGAGCTGCTCCGCTTCTTCATCACTCACCCCAATCGCGTCTACGAGCGAGGCCAGCTGCTCGATCTCGTCTGGGGCCCCGAGACCTACGTCGAGCCGCGCACGGTGGACGTGCACATCCGGCGGCTGCGCAAGCGGATCGAGCGGGACGACTCCGCACCCGAGATGATCGTCACGGTGCGTGGCGTGGGCTACATGTTCGACGAGCGGAGGCTCGCGCGCTGAGCGCCGCCGGCCGCGAGCGCAGTCTGAAGGCCGGCGGCCGATCCCGCCTCGGCTGGCTTCTGCGCTTCCTCGCGCCAGCTGCCACAGGCACCCTTGCGGCAGGGCTCTTCCCGGGCGGCAGCGACGCCCTGCGACTGGGCGCGGGAGGTATTGCGGCGGCGATCACCGCCGCGCTGCTCGCGACCCGGCTCGCCGCACGCATCGATGCGCTTCGCCTATGGGTGCAGCATCTGCTGGCCGGCGACCGGGCCACGCCACCGCTTTCCGCGGCGACGCCCGATGCTCTCGATCGTCTCTCGGGAGAGCTCGGCGCCCTCGTGGCCCATGTGCAGAGCGAGGTACGCCGGCTGGAGCACGAGCGTGACCGGCTCGAGGCGATCCTGAGCGCGATGGTCGAAGGCGTGGTGGTGATCGACGGACATGGCACGGTCCTACGCGCCAACGATCGGGCGCTGGCGATCTTCGACCTGCCGGGCGGCGAGGCCATCTCCGGACGCCGCCTGTGGGATCTGTCGCGCGACCCCGAGTTCAACGCCGTGGTGCGCGAGGCGCTGGCGGGACGCCGTCCGACGGTCCGCGAGGTCGAGCTTCGCGGCGCGATCGATCGGCAGCTCCGTGTGACCGTCGGACCGACGGCGGACGGCAGCGCATGGGTCCTGGTCTTCCACGACGTGACGGAGACCAAGCACCTCGAACGAGTGCGAACCGACTTCGTCGCCAACGTCTCGCACGAGCTGCGCACCCCGCTCACGGCGATCAAGGGTTTTGCCGAGACGCTGGCCTCCAGCGGCTTCGAGGACCGCGAGCGCGCCGCTCATTACGTCGCGATCATCGATCGACAAGCAGAGCGCCTGGCTCGCTTGATCGAGGACCTGCTCGTGCTGAGCGACCTCGAGCTCGGCCGATCGCACATGCGCATCGAGCCGGTTGCGGTCTCCGAGGCCGTGCGCGAGGTCGTGGAGCTGCTCGGCGAACGAGCGCGGCGCGCCGGCGTCCGGTTGGAAGCCGACGTGTCCGGTGAGCCCTACGCTGCATGCGACGCCGACCGCCTCGCCCAGGTGCTGTCCAACCTGGTCGACAACGCGATCAAGTACACGCCCAGTGGCGGGCACGTCACGATCCGTGGCCGGCGCTCGCCGGACGATTCCGTGGTCGAGCTCGAGGTCAGCGACACCGGCAGCGGAATCCCGACCGAGGATCTGCCGCGCATCGCGGAGCGCTTCTACCGGGTGGACAAGGCCCGCTCGCGCGAGCTCGGCGGCACCGGCTTGGGCCTCGCCATTGTCAAGCACATCGTCCAAGCGCACGGCGGCCGCTTGGCCATCGATAGCCGCCTGGGCGCAGGGACCATCGTGAGGGTGGCCCTGCCGGGCGCCCCGCCGGGCGACGTCAGAGCCGCGGGCTGCGACCAAGGGGGTACCTGAGCCGTCGGCACCTGCGTGCCGCGCGCCGCCCGGCGACGCGCGCGGGCGGTTCGAAGGCTCGGCGCACGAGGGCGCTGTCACCAAACGACGGGCCTCCGCCGAGGACGTGGTGAGACTCGAGACGTGCGCTCCCGGGGCGGGCGCGGCACGCGAGGTCGCCGACCAGCTCGAACGCCGGCGACTGCGCCCCCGGCGCAGGGGCGTGGTTGCCGCCCTGCCTGCGGCAGGATAGGGGAGGGGGGCCTGGGTCGGTGGCGGGAGCGGGCGGGCATCCCGCCTGCGGGGAGGCGTGAGCGGCTTGGTGGCGCAGGGCACGGAGGACCGCCGGGCTGGCCGGCGGCCTCGGGGAGCGCCCGGCGGACGCCGCCGGCGCGGG
>CAZGUU010000217.1:0-9284 GCA_964529315.1 uncultured Enterobacteriaceae bacterium | reverse complement strand
GCTCCGCGGCGCAGCGGCACCGCGCGTGCTCACGCCCCATCCCGGCGAGATGGCCCGCCTGCGCGGCACGAGCGTCGGCGAGGTGCAGCGCGAGCGGCATCGCGTGGCGCTCGCGCTCGCCCGCGAGACGGGCGCTGTCGTGGTGCTCAAGGGCTCGGGGACGCTCAGCGCAGCACCCGACGGCCGCCTCGAGGTGAACACCAGCGGTGGGCCGCTGCTCGGTACGGGGGGAACCGGCGACGTCCTGGCGGGATTGATCGGGGGCTTGCTCGCCCAGGGGCTCGCCGCGTTCGACGCGGCAAGGCTCGGGGTCTGGCTGCACGGCCGCGCCGGCGATCGCCTGGCCGAGCGGCTGGGCGATGCTGGGCTGCTCGCCTCCGAGCTCGCCGACGAGCTGCCCATGGCGCGCCACGAGCTGACCTCGCTGGGACTCTAGATCGACCTCCTACGCCCGCGGTGCACGCCCTCGCGTGATGGTGCTGGCCGAGGAGCCCGCCGGCGGCCGGAAATGGGCTCCGGCCGGTGCGACCTTTGCCCGGCGCTGCTATATCCTTCGGTCGCCGTGATCATCGATACGAACACCGCCGAGGAGACCGAGCGCGTCGGCGAGCGTCTGGCCGCGGGATTGGTCCCCGGGACGGTCGTCGGGCTGTGCGGGCCACTCGGCGCCGGCAAGACGACCCTGGTGCGGGGCATCGCTCGGGGCCTGGGCGTCGCCGAAGACGCCGTGCACAGCCCGACCTTCGTCACCGCAACCGAGTACCGGGGCCGGCTGCTGGTGCACCACGTCGACCTCTACCGCCACGACGCAGCCCTGCCGTCGGTGGATTGGCTCGCCGAGCTGCTCGACGGCGAAGGCGTGGCGGTGGTCGAGTGGTTCGAGCATCTGGGGGACGAGCAGCCGTCGGATGCCCTGCGGATCGCCATCGGCTACGGGCCCGGCAGCGAGCAGCGCCGGCTCGAGCTGCACGCGACCGGGGCGCGGGCGGCAGGGGCGCTGCGGGCGCTGGACGGAGCAGGCCACGCATGAGCCTGCCGCTGCTCGTGCAGAAGTACGGCGGCACCTCGGTCGGCTCCGTGGAGCGGATCGCCGCGGTGGCCGACCGCGTGGCGACCACGGCCTCGTCCCACCGGACGATCGTCGTCGTCTCGGCGATGTCTGGCGAGACGGACCGCCTGCTCGGCCTGGCGCGGGCGCTCTGCCCGGAGCCGCTGCCGCGCGAGGCGGACGTGGTCGTGGCCAGCGGCGAGCAGGTGACGGCCGCGCTGCTCTCGATCGCGCTCGAAGCCCGCGGCGTTCCCGCGCAGTCGTTCCTCGGCCACCAGATCCGCATCACCACCGACAGCGCCCACGGAAAGGCGCGCATCCGCTCGATCGACGGACAGCGCCTGCGTGCCACGCTCGACGCGGGCCGGGTCGCCGTGGTCGCCGGATTCCAGGGCGTGGACGAGCACGGCAGCATCACCACGCTCGGCCGGGGCGGCTCCGACACCACCGCGGTCGCGGTGGCCGCCGCGACGCACGCCGACGCCTGCGAGATCCTGACCGACGTCGACGGCGTCTACACCAGCGACCCGCGCCTCTGCCCGCAGGCGCGCAAGCTGGCGCGCATCTCGTACGACGAGATGCTCGAGCTGGCCAGCCTCGGCTCGAAGGTCTTGCAGATCCGCTCGGTCGAGTTCGCCAAGCGCTACGGCGTGCCGGTGCACGTCCGGTCGAGCTTCAACCAGAGCGAGGGTACCTGGGTGGTGCCCGAGGAGTCGACGATGGAGGACGTGCTCGTCGCCGGGATCGCGCACGACAGCGAGCAGGCCAAGGTCACCCTGACCCGGGTTCCGGACCGTCCGGGGCTGGCGGCGAAGATCTTCGGACCGATCGCGGCGGCGGGGATCGTCGTCGACATGATCATCCAGAATGCGAGCGCCGACGGCATGACCGACCTCACGTTCACGGTGCCCAAGGGGGAGCTCGCGGCGGCCCTGCGCATCGTCGAGGGGATCCGGACCGAGGTCGGCGCGGGAGAGATCCGCTCCGATGCCGACATCGCCAAGGTGTCGATCGTCGGGCTGGGGATGCGCAGCCACGCTGGCGTGGCCGCGTCGATCTTCGCGACGCTCGCTCGCGAGGGCATCAACATCGAGATGATCTCGACCTCGGAGATCAAGGTGTCGGTGGTCGTGGCCGCCAAGTACACCGAGCTCGCCGTGCGTGTGCTGCACGACGCCCTGCTGGGAGCGAGCGAGGCGGCCGCACCGTGAAGGGCGTCCAGCTCTACGACACCACCCTGCGCGACGGCTGCCAGGGTGAAGAGGTCGCGCTGACGGTCGACGCGAAGCTCGCGATCGCCGAGCGCCTGGACGCCTTCGGTGTGCACTACATCGAGGGCGGCTGGCCCGGGTCGAACCCGCGCGATGCGGCCTTCTTCGCTCCGGCGACGAAGCTGCCCTTGCGCCACGCGCGCATCGTCGCGTTCGGCTCGACGCGCCGGGCCGGCGTCACGGCCGGCGAGGACCAGAACCTGGCGATGATCGTGCGCGCCGGTACGCCCGTGGCCTGCATCGTGGCGAAGTTCTGGGATCTGCACGTGCGCGAGGAGCTGCGCATCTCGCGTGAGGCGAACCTGGAGATCATCCACGACTCGGTCACCTGGCTGCGCCGCCGCCTCGACGAGGTGATCGTCGATGCCGAGCACTTCTTCGACGGCTGGGCGGCGAACCCCGCGTTCACCCTAGAGTGTCTGCAGACCGCGGCGCAGGCCGGGGCGTCGCTGGTCTGCCTGTGCGACACCCGCGGCGGGAGCCTGCCGGGGCGCATCGAGGCCGGGGTGCGCGCAGCGCTGGGCGCGGCCGAGGTGCCGCTGGGGATCCACTGCCACAACGACGGGGACCTGGCGGTGGCCAACTCGATCGCGGCCATCGAGGCGGGCTGCGTGCAGGTCCAGGGGACGGTGAACGGCATCGGCGAGCGCTGCGGGAATGCCAACCTGGTCTCGGTGGTGGCCAACCTGCAGCTCAAGCTGGGCTATGCCTGCGTCAAGCCGCAGCAGCTGCGCTCGTTGACCGAGCTCTCGCACTTCGTCGACGAGCTCGCCAACCGCGAGCCGGCCAAGCAGCAGCCCTACGTCGGCCTCTCGGCATTCGCGCACAAGGCCGGCCTGCACGCCTCCGCGGTGCGCAAGCACGCCGCCACCTACGAGCACGTGGATCCGCAGATGGTGGGCAACCACCAGCGCATCCTGGTCTCCGATCAGGCCGGACGCTCGAACCTGCTCCACAAGGCGCGCGAGCTGGGGATCGATGCCGAGCAGATCGAGCCGAAGGTGAAGGGGCTACTCCAGGAGCTCAAGCAGCTCGAGCACCAGGGATTCCAGTTCGAGGGGGCCGATGCCTCGTTCGAGCTCCTTCTGCAGAAGGCCATCCAGGGCCGCAGGCTGCGCCACTTCGAGCTGATCGGCTTCCGGGTGATCGACGAAAAGCGCCACGAGAGCGAGGACCCGATCGCCGAGGCGACGATCATGGTGAAGGGGCCGGACGGGCGGGTCGAGCACACCGCCGCGCAGGGCAACGGGCCGGTGAACGCGCTCGACCTGGCGTTGCGCAAGGCCCTGGCGAAGTTCTACCCGGAGATCGACGACGTCCACCTGGTCGATTACAAGGTTCGGGTGCTCGACCAGGGCGAGGGGACCGAGGCGGTGGTCCGGGTGCTCATCGAATCGGCCGATGCATCCGGCCACTGGACCACGGTCGGCGTGTCGCACAACGTGATCGAGGCGAGCTGGCAGGCGCTCGTGGATTCCATCGATTTCAAGCTGTACAAGGATCGCAAGCGCCGCCGCACCACGCGGGCAGGCGGCGCGGCGACGCACTGATGTCGATCTGGAAGCGAATACGGGAGGACGTGCTGGTCGCCTTCGATCGCGATCCCGCGGCGCGCTCGACGGCCGAGGTGATCCTCTGCTATCCGGGCGTCCACGCCGTGCTCTCGCACCGGGTGGCGCACGGCCTGTGGCGCAGGGGCTTTCACCTGCCGGCCCGGCTGCTGTCGGCGGTGGCGCGCTTCCTCACGGGCATCGAGATCCACCCCGGGGCGACGCTCGGCCGGCGATGCTTCATCGATCACGGCATGGGCGTGGTGATCGGCGAGACCGCCGAGATCGGCGACGACGTGCTGATCTACCAGGGCGTGAGCCTGGGGGGGACGAGCCTCACCAAGGGCAAGCGCCACCCGACGATCGAGGATTTCGTCGTGATCGGCCTGGGCTCGACCGTCCTCGGCCCGGTGACGGTGGGCCGGCACAGTCGCGTCGGCGCGGGATCGGTGGTCATCTCCTCGGTCCCGCCGCACTCCACGGTGGTCGGCGTGCCGGGGAGAGTGGTGAGCGAGAAGGGCGCGCACGCGCCGGGCGGAGCGCCCCTGATCAACCTCGAGCACGGCCAGCTCCCCGACCCGCTGGTGCGGACGATCTCTGGGCTGGGCGAGCGGCTCGAGCGCCTCGAGCGAGATGTCGCCGGGCTGCGCGAGGGAGTGGCCGCGGGCTCGGCACCGTCGCAGCCGGCGCCACCCGCGCAGGAGGCGGGGGCGGGAGCCGTCAAGAGCTCGCAGGCACCGTGAACCTGGATCACAACGCGGGAGGCCGGGTCCGCCCCGAGGTGGCCCATGCGGTAGCGGAGCTGCTCGGGCGAGATTTCGGCAATCCGTCGAGCCAGCACGCGGCGGGGCGGCGCGCCCGCGACGTGATCGAGGCGGCACGCGAGGACGTCGCGGCACTGGTGGGGGCGCGACCCGCCGAGGTGGTGTTCACCAGCGGAGGGACCGAGGCGAACGACCTGGCGGTCCTCGGCACGGCGCGTCCGGGCAGCCACCTGATTGCCAGCGCGATCGAGCATGTCTCGGTGCTGCGCGCGCTCGAAGCGGCCCGATCCGCGGGAGCTCGCTCGACCGCGATTGCGCCGTCGGGCGACGGCTCGATCGACCCGGAGCGGGTCGAGGACGCACTCGAGGACGCAACCTTGCTGGTGAGCGTCGGCTGGGCCAATGGCGAGATCGGCACGCTGCAGCCGCTGGCGGAGGTCGTCGCGCGGGTGCGCCGCCGGCGCGCCGGGCGCACGCTCGTGCACTCCGATGCGGTCCAGGCCGCGGGCCTGTGCGCGATCGACTTCGCGGCCAGTGGTCTCGACCTGCTGAGCCTCTCGGGACACAAGCTGGGGGCGTTGAGCGGGGTCGGCGCTCTGGTGGTGGGCGAGCGGGCCGGGCTCGTGCCGAGGATCCACGGGGGCCCGCAGGAGCGCGGGCGCCGGGCGGGAACGGAGAACGTCGTGGGGATCGCCAGCTTCGGCGTTGCGGCGCGGCTTGCGCACGCCGAGCGGTCGGCGTTCGCCGAGAGATCGGCCCGGCTTCGCGCGCGCCTGTGGGCGGGGCTGCGCGCCGCCGCCGAGCCGGCCGTACGTCTGGGCCCGCGGGAGGGGCTGCCGAACACGCTGTCGGTGGCCTTTCCCGGAGCTCGCGGCGATGCTCTCGTGCTGGCGCTCGACCTCGAGGGCGTGGCGGCATCGACCGGCGCGGCTTGCGCGGCTGGCGGCGCGGAGCCCTCGCACGTCCTCTCGGCGATCGGCTGTGACCCGGTGACCGCGCGAGGTGCGCTGCGGCTCTCGCTGGGCCGCGACGTTCGCGACACCGACGTGGAGCGGGCGATCGCGATCATCGCCGCGGCGGTGGGGCGCGCGCGAGCGGCGCAGCCGGGCCGAGGGGTTGGCCGTGCCGCCTGAGCTCGCGGCAGCGCACGAGACCAAGGGGGCGGGCGGGAAGCCGCTGGGCGGCTTCGTCGCCGCGCCGCACCTGCCCGTGGGCGCGCGCGTCGTGGCAGCGATGTCGGGGGGCGTCGACAGCGCAGTGGCCGCGGCGCTGCTGCGCGCCGCGGGCTACGACGTGGTGGGCGTCTCCATGCGCTTGGGAGGCGTCGCGGCGCGCATCGACGGCCACCGTGGCTGCTGCTCGCTGGACGATTTCGACGACGCGCGGCGCGTCGCCGCGCGGCTCGGCATCCCGCATTACGTCGTGGACCTGCGCGAGGTCTTCGAGCGCCGCGTGATCGGCGCCTTCGTCGCCTCCTACCTCGAGGGGCGCACGCCGAATCCCTGCACGGCGTGCAACCGCGACGTCAAGTTCGCCGCACTCTGGGAGGTCGCTGCGACGCTCGGGGCGTGCGCCATCGGCACGGGCCACTACGCGCGCATCGACGGCGACCCGGACGGCGGCTTCGCGCTGCGCGCGGCCGCGGATGCGAGCAAGGACCAGAGCTACTTCCTGTTCACCCTGGGCCAGGCGGAGCTCGAGCGCACGCTGTTCCCGGTCGGCGCGCTGACCAAGCCCGAGGTGCGGGCGCGCGCCCGGGCGCTCGGCCTGCCGGTCGCCGAGAAGCCCGAGAGCCAGGACATCTGCTTCGTCGCGGGACGCGCCTACGACGAGGTGGTCGCGGAGCTCGCACCGCAGGGGCGGTGTCGGCCAGGACGCATCGTGGACGCGGCGGGACGGGTGCTGGGGCACCACGACGGGGTGCACCGCTTCACCGTGGGCCAGCGACGCGGCCTCGGCGGCGGGTTTGCCCAACCGCTCTACGTGCGCTCGATCGACGCGGCGAGCGGCGACGTGGTGGTCGGCGGGCGTGGCGAGCTGGCCTGCCGTGGCCTGGTGGCGACGGAGGTGCGCTGGACCCGACACCGCCACCGTGGCCCGGCACGGGTCCGCTTGCGCCATCGCCAGGCGCTCGTGCCTTGCGCGCTGGTGCCCGACGGCGAGCGGGTCGAGGTTCGCTTCGACGAGCCGGTGATCGGTGTCACGCCGGGCCAGGCGGCCGTCTGGTACCAGGACGACCGCGTGCTGGGCGGCGGGTGGATCGAGGAGAGCCTGTGACGGACGCGGAGATCGAGCAGCTCGAAGAGCGCCTCGGCCACCGCTTCGCGAGCCGCGAGCTGCTGCACAGGGCGCTCACGCACCGCTCGCACGCGGCGACCCAGGCGACGCACAACGAGACGCTCGAGTTCCTCGGCGACGCGGTGCTCGGCCTGGCGGTGAGCGAGCTGCTGCTGCGCGCCTGGCCGGAGGCGAACGAGGGGAAGCTGTCGCGGCGCCGCGCCGCTCTGGTCAACGCCGAGTCGCTCGCCGCCAAGGCGGCCGACCTGAGCCTCGGGCCGCTCCTTCGCCTGGGGCGGGGCGAGGAGAAGACCGGCGGGCGGAGCAAGCGCTCGATCCTCGCCGGGGTCTTCGAGGCGGTGCTGGGCGCGGTGTTCCTCGACGGCGGCTTCGTCGCGGCTCGCGAGGTCGTCGTCCGCACGTTCGCCTGCGAGGCCGAGGTCGATCCGCGTGTCGAGGACGGCGAGTACAAGACGCGCTTGCAGGAGGTCTCGCAGCGTCTCTTCCGCACCGCGCCGGAATACACGCTCGAGCGGGTGAGCGGCCCCGACCATGCCCGTGACTTCGAGAGCCAGGTGCGGGTCGCGGGTCGCGTGCTCGGCGCGGGCTCGGGGCAGAGCAAGAAGCTCGCGGAGCAGGCCGCGGCCCGTCAGGCGCTGGCCGCCCTGGAGGGCACGGGCGAGGCGGGGCCGGGACGGCGGGAGGGCTCGTGAGCGGTGCACCCGGCAGGGGCCCCGGCGAGGAGACGGGGCTGGTCACGCGGCAGCCCGAGGGCGAGCCCGGTGCAAGAGCAGGCGAGCACCGCGCCGGCTTCGTCGCGCTGGTCGGCCGGCCGAATGCCGGAAAGTCGACGCTGCTCAACCGCGTGCTCGGGCGCAAGCTGGCCATCGTCACGCCCAAGCCGCAGACCACGCGCCACCGCATCCTGGGGATCGAGAGCCGGCCGAACGCCCAGATCCTCTTCGTCGACACGCCGGGGCTCCACGAGCCGCGCAACCTGCTCGGCGAGCGCATGGTCGAGACCGCGCGTCAGAGCCTGGCCGACGCCGACGTGGTCGTGTGGGTGGTGGACGTGGCCGAGGGGCCGAGCGAGGAGAGCCTGCGGCTCGCGGCCCAGCTCGAAGCGCGAGGGCGATCGATCGTCGTTGCGGCGAACAAGATCGATCGGGTGGCCCGTGGCGAGCTGGTGGTGGCGGTCGCGCGCCTCGACGAGCTGCTTCCCGGTCGCCACGTGGTCCCGCTCAGCGCGCGCACCGGCGAGAACGCCGAGGAGCTGGTTCGGACGGTGGAGCAGATGCTTCCCGAGTCGCCGCCGCTCTATCCGCCCGATGCGCAGACCGACCTGCCGGAGAAGTTCTTCGCTGCCGAGCTGATCCGAGAGCAGCTGGTGCTGGCGACGCACCAGGAGGTGCCTTACCAGAGCGCCGTGCGCATCGAGAGCTTCACCGAGCGCGAGGGCCGCGACCTGCTGGTCATCGAAGCGGTCGTCCTGGTCGGGCGCCCCTCGCAGCGGGCCATCGTCATCGGCGAGAAGGGGCAGCGGCTCAAGGAGATCGGCCGGCGAGCCCGGCTCGAGCTCGAGCGCTTCTTCGCCATGCGCGTCTTCCTCCAGCTGTTCGTCAAGGTCGACGAGAGATGGTTCGCCCGCGGCGCGACGCTCGACGAGCTGGGCCTGTGAGGCGCACGCCACGCCTTGCGGCCGCGGGGCCGGCTCCCGCCGCCGAGGCGGTCGTGGTCGCGCTCGCGGGACGGCCCAACGCGGGCAAGTCGACCCTCTTCAACCGGCTGCTCGGCCGGCGGCACGCGATCGTCGACGACCAGCCCGGGGTGACGCGCGACGAGAACCGGGCGGTCGCGATTCGCGACGGGAGCGCCTGGGAGCTGGTCGATACCGGCGGCATCGAGGAGCGAGCGCTCGAGGACGGCCTGGCGGACCGCGTGCAGCGGCGCAGCCTGGAGGCGCTGCGCCGCGCCGACGTGATCGTCTATGTGGTCGACGGCCGGGCCGGCCTCTCGGCCCCGGACCGGGCGGTGGCCGCAAGGCTGCGCGCGCTCGGCCGGCCGACGCTGGTGGCGGTCAACAAGCTCGACCGCCCGGAGCACGACGGCCGGCGCCTCGAGTTCCTCGAGCTCGGGCTCTCCGATCCGGTGGCCGTGTCGGCGGCGCACGGGCTGGGCGTGACCGGGCTCTGGGAGCGCATCGAGGAGCTCGCCGAGCGAGGTGGGCGACCCGAGGCCGAGCTCCCTTGCCAGGGCGAGGCCGGCGAGGGCGGGGCCGCCGCGCAGGGCGACCCGATGCCGCCGCGGATCGCGCTGGTCGGGCGGCCCAACGTAGGCAAGTCGTCGCTGCTCAACCGCATCGTCGGCTTCGAGC
>CAZGUU010000216.1:2109-9393 GCA_964529315.1 uncultured Enterobacteriaceae bacterium | reverse complement strand
ACCTTGCGTCGCGTCGCCGGCACCCGTCGCGGGCGCACGCGCCCCGCAGAGCGAGGTGTGCCCGGGGCCTCGGCCGTCACCGGGCCGCTCCGCGCCGCAGCGTCGCGGCCTTCAGCTCGCGCGCCAGGGCCGCGACGCTCCGGATCGCGGCCGCAGGGTCCGCTGCCTCCTCGACCAGGCGCGCCAGCGTGGTGCCGACGATCACCGCGTCGGCGAAGCGCGCCAGATGGGCGGCCTGCGCCACACTCGTCACGCCGAAGCCCACGCCGATCGGCACCCGCGCACGGCGTTGGATGTCGCGCACCAGGCTCTCGATGGCCGCGGGATCGGCCGCCTTGACCCCGGTCACCCCGGTCACGGAGACGAAGTACACGAAGCCGCCGGCGACGCGAAGCACTCGCCGTATGCGCTCCGGCGTGCTGGTCGGGGCGAGCAGGAAGATCATGTCCAGGCCGCTGGCGCGCAGCGGCCCGCGCAGCTCCTCGGCCTCCTCGGGCGGCATGTCGACGCACAGCAGCGCGTCGACCCCGGCTTGCGCGGCGGCGCCGGCCAGGCGCTCGGCGCCGAAGCGCAGGAACGGGTTGGCGTAGCCGAACAGGACCACCGGGACGTCCGAGCGCCGGCGCAGGTCGACGACCAGCTCGAGGATGCGCGGCAGAGTCGCGCCCGCCGCCAAGGCCCGACCTGCGGCGCGCTGCAGGACCGGACCGTCGGCCATCGGGTCGGAGAACGGGACGCCGAGCTCGATCGCGTCGGCGCCGGCCTCGACCAGCGCGTCGAGCAGGCGGGCGGTGGTGTCGAGCCCGCGATCCCCGGCCATCAGGAAAGGAACGAATGCCGCTTCGTCGCGAGCACGCAGGGCCGCGAAGCGCCGCGCCAGGCGTCCGTTGCCGCTGCGCGCTCCAGCCGGGCTCGGCTCGACCGCATGGCCCACCGAGACGCCCGAGGCCGACAGCCCACGGCGTGCAACGCCGCAAGGAGTGCTGGAGCGGCTCACGCCGGGCCTCCACCGTCCGCCGAGGCCGCGGCCCGATCCGGCGACTCCGAGCGCGCTCGGGCCACGGTCTCCATGTCCTTGTCGCCGCGCCCCGAGAGGCTCACCAAGAGGATCCGGTCGCGCGACAGCGTGGGGGCCAGGCGGATGGCATGGGCGACCGCATGCGCCGTCTCGAGCGCCGGGATGATCCCCTCGGTGCGAGCCAAGCGCTCGAGTGCCGCCAGCGCCTCGGCGTCGGTGGCCGTGACGTAGCTCGCCAGGCCGTGGTCCTTGAGGTAGCTGTGCTCGGGGCCGACCCCGGGGTAGTCGAGACCCGCCGAGATCGAGTGCGCTTCGCGCACCTGACCGGTCTCGTCCTGCAGGAGGTAGGAGCGCGCCCCGTGCAGGACGCCGCTCTGCCCCGCCGTGAGCGTCGCCGCGTGCTTGCCGGACTCCAGGCCGAGCCCCGCCGCCTCGACCCCGACCAGCCGGAGCCCAGGGGCGTCGAGAAAGGGGTGGAACAGGCCGATCGCATTGGACCCGCCGCCCACGCAGGCGATCAGGACATCCGGGTCGCGTCCGGTCGCTCTGCGGATCTGGCGGCGCGCCTCGCGGCCGATCACGCTCTGCAGGTCGCGCACCAGCATCGGGTAGGGGTGAGGCCCGGCAGCCGAGCCGATCATGTAGTAAGTCGTCTCGACGGTCGAGATCCAGTCGCGCAGCGCTTCGTTCATCGCGTCCTTGAGCGTCCGGCTGCCGCTGTCGACCTCGCGCACGGACGCTCCGAGGAGCTTCATGCGAAAGACGTTGAGCGCCTGGCGCCGCACGTCCTCCGTGCCCATGAACACCTCGCACTCCAGGCCGAAGCGCGCCGCGGCGGTCGCCGAGGCGACGCCGTGCTGGCCGGCACCGGTCTCCGCGATGATGCGCCGCTTACCCATGCGCCGCGCGATCAACACCTGCCCGATGGTGTTGTTGATCTTGTGCGCGCCGGTGTGGCAGAGGTCCTCGCGCTTCAGGTAGATCTGCGCGCCGCCGAGCTCCTCGGAGAGCCGCTGGGCGTGGGTGAGCGGCGTGGGGCGGCCGACGTACTCGGCGAGCAGGTGCTCGAGCTCGCGGCGGAAGGCGGGATCGCGGCGGATCCGCGCGTAGGCCGCCTCGAGCTCGAGGAGCGCGGGCATGAGCGTCTCGCTCACCCACCGGCCGCCGAAGGGTCCGAAGCGTCCGTGGCGATCAGGCAGCTTTTGCATTCTCGATGAAGGCGGCCACGCGGGCCGGATCCTTGACGCCAGGGGCGCGCTCGACGCCGCTGGCCACGTCTACGGCGAACGGGCGCAGGGTACGAACCGCCGACGCGACGTTCTCGGGCGTGAGGCCGCCGGCAACGAACAGGCGCTCGGCGGGGAGCGCCCGCGCCCAGCCCCAGTCGAAGGCCGCGCCGACACCGCCCAGGCCACGCGAGCTGGCCCCCTCGCAGAGCACGTAGTCGGCGCCGATCGCCCGTGCCGCGGCGACGGCATCGCTCGCGCAGCGCAGGCGCACGGCGCGGATCACCGGCACGGGCCAGCCCGCCGCGAGCTCGGGCGGCTCGGCGCCGTGCAGCTGGATGGCGGAGAGCCCGACCTGCTCGCGCAGCCGCTCGATCTCCTCGCGCGTCGCATCGACGAACACGCCGACGCGCCACACCCCCTCCGGCAGGGCGGAGGCGATCTCGGTCGCCCGCGCGGCGTCGACGCGCCGCGGGCTGCCCGCGACGAAGTTGAGGCCGATCATCTCGGCCCCAGCCGCCACGGCGAGCGAGGCGTCGGCGACGCTGGTCACCCCGCAGATCTTGACCCGCACGGCGGCGTGGACACCACCGCCCAGGGAGGCGCCGCCCGTCGGGCGATGCGTGGCACGCACCGTCGCGCCGCGCGCGGTCTCCACGGGCTCTCTGGTCCGCGGGTCGGTCATCGGGCGCTCGCCTCGACGCCCCCGCCGAGCATGGTGCGCAGCGCCTCCCCCGGCTCGGGGGCGACCATGAAGCCCTCGCCGACCAGGAAGGCTCCGATGCCGGCGCGCGCCAGGCGTTCGAGGTCTGCCGCGTCGCGCAGACCGCTCTCGGCGATCACGACCTTGCCGGGCGGGGCGAGCCGTGCCAGGCGCTCGCTCGTCGCCAGGTCCGTGGTGAAGGTGCGCAGGTCGCGGTTGTTGATGCCGAGCAGGGGCGAGTCGCACGCGGCCGCCATCTCCAGCTCGGCCTCGTCGTGCACCTCGATCAGCGCCTCGAGGCCGAGCGCGGCCGCCTCCTCGGCGAGCCGCCCCAGCCCCTCGCGCCCGAGCACCGCGGCGATCAGCAGCACGGCGTCGGCGCCGGCGGCTCGGGCTTCCTCGAGCTGGTAGGGGTCGCAGACGAAGTCCTTGCGCAGCACGGGCAGCTCGACGGCAGCGCGCACCGCGACGAGGTCGGCCAGCGTTCCGCCAAAGAACTCCTCGTTGGTCAAGACGGAGATCGCCGCCGCGCCGGCCGCCGCGTAGCCCGCCGCAATCGACACCGGGTCGTAGGGCTCGCGCAGGACGCCGCGCGACGGCGAGCGGCGCTTGCACTCGGCGATGATCGCCGGGCGCCGTGCGTGCAGGGCCGCCGCCAGGCTGTGCCGGGCGACATTCCAGCCCGGGGCGCGGCGCAGCTCCGAGACCGGAAGGCGGGCTCGCGCCGCCTCGACCCGCCGGCGCTCGTGCGCCACGATCCGCGCCAGGACGTCGGGCATCGTGCTGGGGTCCCGGCTCACGCTCACACCCTAGCACGCAGGTCCGCGTCCCGAGCCGCGGCCCGGGTGAACGCGACCAGGCGGGCGAGAACCTCGCGCGCCGCCCCGCGGCGCAGTGCCTCCCGGGCCCGATCGACGCCGTCGCGCAGATCCGCGGCCAGGCCGGCGACGTATAGCGCGGCGGCGGCGTTGGCCACGACCACGTCGCTGCGCGGCCCGTCACCTCCTTCGATCACCGCGCGCACCATCGCAGCGGACGCCGCCACGTCGTCTGCCAGGAGCGCTCCGCGGGCAGCCGGCGCGAGGCCGAAGGTCGCGGCATCGAGCACCAGCGGCCGCGTCTCGCCGCCGCGCACCTCGATCGCGTCGGCGGGCTCGACCAACGAGATCTCGTCGAGGCCGTCGCGGCCGTGCACCACCAGCGCGTGCTCGCAGCCGAGCGCCGCGAGGGCACCGGCGATCAGCGGCAGCGCCGCGGGGCTCGAGACACCGACCACCTGGCGCGTCGCGCCGGCCGGATTCGCCAGCGGGCCGAGCAGGTTGAAGATCGTCCGCACGCCGAGCTCGCGGCGCACGCCGGCCACGTTTCCCATCGCCGGGTGCAGGCGCCGGGCGAACAGGAAGGCCATGCCCACCTCGTCGAGGCAGCGCCCCGCCGCCTCGGCGCAGAGGTCGATCTCCACGCCCAGGGCCTCGAGCACGTCGGCGCCGCCGAAGCGCCCCGAGGCCGCCCGGTTGCCGTGCTTGGCCACCGCCGCGCCGGCTGCGGCTGCGACCAGCGCGGCCGCCGTCGAGATGCTGAAGGTGCTCGCGCCGTCACCGCCCGTGCCGCAGGTATCGACCAGCGGCGAGCGCCGCGAGACGACCCGGGCCGCCCGGGCACGCATCGCCCGCGCGGCACCGACCAGCTCGTCGATCGTCTCGCCCTTCACGCGCAGCGCGGCGAGAAAGGCACCCACTTGGGCGGCGGTCGCCCGACCGCCGATCAGGACGTCGATCGCCGCGGCAGCCTCTGCTGCGGTGAGATCGGTGCGCTCGCAGAGCCGGGCGAGGGCAGCCTGCAGCGGCTGGGCCTGGCTCATGCGCCCGGAACCCGCTCGAGGAAGTTCCCGAGCAGCCGCTTGCCCTCCCGCGTCAGGATCGACTCGGGATGGAACTGCACGCCCTCGAGCGGCCACTCGCGGTGCTTGACGCCCATGATCGCGCGGGTGTCGTCGTCGAAGGTCCACGCAGTGACCTCGAGCGACTCGGGCAGCGACTCCGGGGCGATCACCAGGGAGTGGTAGCGGGTCGCATCGAAGGGGCTCGGCAACCCGGCGAACACGCCCCGTCCGTCGTGGTGGATCGGGGAGGTCTTGCCGTGCATGATGCGCCGCGCGCGAACGATCTCGCCGCCCAGAGCGGCGCCGATCGCCTGGTGGCCCAGGCACACGCCGAGGATCGGCACCCGGCTCGCGAAGCGTTGGATCAACGACACCGACACGCCCGCCTCGCGCGGCGTGCAGGGGCCCGGCGAGACGACGATCCCCGCCGGGCGCATCGCCTCGATCTCGTCCAGGCCGATCGCATCGTTGCGCCGCACCTCGACCGTCGCCCCGAGCTCGCAGAGGTACTGCACGAGGTTGTAGGTGAACGAGTCGTAGTTGTCGATCATCAGGAGCATCGCTCGCCCCGCTAGCGCAGCGTCTCCGCCATCGCGACGGCGGCCATGACGGCGCGTGCCTTGCGCACGCACTCCTCGTGCTCGGTCGCCGGATTCGAGTCCGCGACGATGCCGGCGCCCGCCTGGACGTGCACCTGGCCGCCGGCGATCAGCGCGGTGCGGATGGTGATGCACGTGTCCATCGACCCCGAGAAGCCGAAGTGCCCCACGGCTCCGCCGTAGATGCCGCGCCGGCACGGCTCGAGCTCGTCGATGATCTCCATGGCGCGCACCTTGGGCGCGCCCGAGAGAGTTCCGGCAGGAAAGGCGGCGCGCAGCGCGTCGATCGCGTCGAAGCCCGGGGCCACCCTCCCCTGCACGTTCGAGACCAGGTGCATGACGTGCGAGTAGCGCTCCACGGCGAACTGCTCGGTCACCTCGACGGTGCCCGGGATCGCCACGCGGCCGACGTCGTTGCGCCCGAGGTCGAGGAGCATGACGTGCTCGGCCCGCTCCTTGGGATCCGCCACCAGGGCCGCCGCCAGGCGCTCGTCCTCCTCGGGCGTGGCCGCGCGCCAGTGGGTTCCGGCGATCGGCCGCACGGTCATGACGCCGTCCTCGAGCCGCACCATGACCTCCGGCGAAGCCCCGACGACCGACAGGTCGCCCAGCTCCAGGTGATAGAGGTACGGCGAGGGGTTGATCGAGCGCAGGCAGCGGTAGACGTCGAGCGGTCTCGCGCCGGTCGGCCGCGAGAAGCGCTGCGCCAGCACCACCTGGATCACGTCACCTGCGGCGATGTACTCCTTGGCGCGCTCGACGGCGCCGCGGTAGCGTGCCTCGCCCATGGTCGACTCGGTCGTCGCCGGCTCGCCCGTCGCAAAGCGCGCTGGCAGGCCCGGCGTCGGGCCATCGAGGCGCGCGGCCAGCTCCTCGATCCGCCGCACCGCCTGGGCGTGGGCTGCGTCGAGCCCGCCGGGGTGCGAGACGTCGGCGTGGGTCAGGACGAGGATCTTCTGCGCCTGGCTGTCGAAGATCACCAGCGTGTCGACCAGCAGCAGGCCGAGGTCCGGAAAGCCGAGATCGTCCGTGGGTGGCGTCGGAAGCCGCTCGATCCACCGCACGGCATCGTAGGCGACGTAGCCGACCAGGCCGCCGGTGAAGCGCGGCAGGCCCGGGACCGAGGCGACGCGGTAGCGGCCGAGGATCTCGCGCAGGAAGGCCAGGGGATCCACCCCCGAGCGTCGCTCCAGCTCGCCTCCGCGATGGCGCACGACGACCTCGCACCCGCGCGCCTCGATGACCGCCGCCGGCTCGGTCACGACGAAGCTGTAGCGCCCCCACCTCTCGCCGCCCACGGCGCTCTCCAGCAGGCAGCCGTGCGTCCCGCGGTGCAGCTTGCAGAACGCCGTGACCGGGGTGTCGCGGTCGGCGAGCAGCTCGCCCCAGACGGGCACGTGCGTCGCGCCACTGGCGAGGCGCTCGAGCTGGGCTCGGGAGGGCTGGATCCGCACGGCGCGCCCGTCACTCGTTGACCAGGAACGCCCGCGAGTGGCGCTCCTCGTTCTTCAGCCGCACGACCACCGCGGTGGCGGCTTCCATCGTGGGGAAGCGCCCGACGCGCACCCGATACCAGACATCCCCCTGCAGGCCGACGCGGACGACGTACGCGTTGTAGCCTCGCTCCTGGAGACGGCGCACCAGACCGCTGGCCGTGGCCTCGTCGCGCGTCGCGTTCACCTGCACGCTCCAGCTCCGCCCCACAGAGCCTGCATCCTCGCGCTCGCCGATGCGGCCGCCAGGCGTCGGGACCGGCGCGACGCGGGTGATCTCCTCGGGCCTGGCCGGCTCGACCGTGGCCCTCGGCGTTTCGATCGGCGGCGGCGGAGATGCGCAGGGTGGCGAACGGGGTGAGG
>CAZGUU010000216.1:0-2099 GCA_964529315.1 uncultured Enterobacteriaceae bacterium | reverse complement strand
CGATCGGCGGCGCGGTCGCCACGCGCGGTGGCTCCGTCGTCGCCATCGGCTCCGCGGATCGTCGCACCGCGAGGGCCAACCCCGGACTCGGGCTCGCCGCACCGCGAGCGAGCTCGTCCGTCAAGCGCAGCTCGTTGTCGCGTCCCGCCTCCGTCCGCCCGTCTCCCGCCGGGCCCACCGGGAGCCGGACGATCCGCTCCTCGCGCTGCAGACGGCTCTCCTGCAGGCCCTTGCCGACGAACACGCCGAGGAAGAACACCACCACCGATCCGCTGGTGAAGACCAGAATCAGCCCGAGGACCTCGAGCCAGCCGAACTCGAACCGACGGCCTTCTCGCCCCGCCATGGTCACATCCGCTCCGGGGCGCCGACCCCGAGCAGCCCGAGTCCCGCGCCGATCACCCGGCGTACCGTGTCGAGCAGAGCCAGCCGGGCGGCCACGCGATCCTGGCTCTCGTCACCCAGGATCCGGTGGTGGTTGTAGAAGCGGTGCAGCGCCCCGGCCAGATCCTGGAGGAAGAACACCAGCCGGTGCGGCTCGAGCTCGGC
Organism: uncultured Enterobacteriaceae bacterium; assembly: GCA_964529315.1. Classification (GTDB taxonomy): domain Bacteria; phylum Desulfobacterota; class Binatia; order UBA12015; family UBA12015; genus CAZGUU01. Next base: position 1,550 of record CAZGUU010000216.1, on the reverse strand, counting down.
CGCAGCCAGGCCGACCACCTCGCCGTAGCCGGCCAGCGCCCGGATGAGATCGAGCTCCTCGTCGAGCCGCAGCGGCGCCAGGGCCGCCACACCGGCGCCCTCCGCCGGCAGGGGCGCCTCTGCCAGCCGCGCCTGGACGAAGAGGCTCACGATCCGCGCGTGCGCGTACTGCACATAGTAGACGGGGTTGTCCGCGGAGCGCTTCTTGGCCAGCTCGAGGTCGAACTCGAGGTGGCTGTCCGACTTCCTCATCAGGAAGAAAAAACGAGCGGCATCCACCCCGACCTCGTCGAGCAGCTCGTCGAGGGTGACGTACTCGGCACGCCGCGTCGACATCTTCACCTGCTCCCCGAATCGGGTGAGGGTGACAAACTGGTAGATCACCGGACGAATCGACGAGGTCGTACAGCCGAGCGCCGCCAGAGCCGCCACCACCTCGCGGTGCTCGTCGATGTGGTCCGCGCCGAGCACGTCGACGATCCGATCGAAGCCCCGTCCGAGCTTGTCCAGATGGTAGGCGATGTCGGGCAATCGGTAGGCGGGCTCGCCCGAGCTCTTCACCAGGACACGGTCCTTCTCGAGGCCGACCTTCTCGCCGCACAGCCACACCGCGCCTTCGCGGCGCGCGATCACCCCTCGCTCGTCGAGCCGGCGCAGCACGTCGTCGATCGCGCCGCTCGAGTAGAGCGAATCCTCGTTGAAGTAGCGATCGAACGCGACGCCGAGGCGGTCCTGCGTCGCGCGGATGTCGGCGAAGATCGCCCGCTCCGCGGCATCGCGGAATGCCGTCCCCTGGTGCTCGGCGAGGCTCTCCCCGTGGGCCTCGGCCAGCTCGCGCGCGATCTCGCGGATGTAGTCGCCCTGGTAGCCGTCCTCGGGCAGGTCGGAGCTCCGGCCGATCGCCTCCAGGTAGCGCGCGCGGACCGAATCGGCGAGCACCTTCATCTGGCGCCCGGCGTTGTTGAAGTAGTACTCGCGCTCCACCGTGTGACCGGTCCCTTCGAGGAGCCGAGCGAGCGTATCGCCGAGCACCGCGTTGCGTCCGTGGCCGACGGTGAGCGGCCCCGTGGGATTCGCGCTGACGAACTCCACCTGCACGCGGCGCCCCACCGCCGACCGCTCGACGCCGAGTGCCGGGTCCGCCCGCAGGGCGGCCAGCTCGTCGTGCCAGAAGCGCTCGGTCAGCTTTAGATTGATGAATCCCGGCCCGGCGACCTCCCGGGAAGCGATCCATCCGTCGGGATCCTCGAGATGGCGGAGCACGACCTCGGCCACGGCCCGCGGCGGCTTTCGCTCGGCGCGCGCCAGGGCCAGCGCGAGCGTGCAGGCCACGTCGCCGTGCTGGCGCTCACGCGGCACCTCGAGGCAGCCCGGCGGGAAGGTCGATGCCTGGAGATCTCCCCGTGCGTGCGCTTCCGCCACGGCGCGTGCGAGAAGCGCCTCGATCCGTTTCTTCACGGAGTGTCGCTACCGAGTTCACCCTGCACGGTCAAATCCCGCGACGCCACGCGGGTGGAACCCCGCGTCGGCCCGCCCCGACGCGAGCGTCG
>CAZGUU010000215.1:0-9409 GCA_964529315.1 uncultured Enterobacteriaceae bacterium | reverse complement strand
GCTCGACGTCCTGGCGGTCGACGTCCGCGGCCGGGTGTGCGTCGACGTCGGCGCCTCCACCGGGGGGTTCACCGACTGCCTGCTGCAGCGCGGCGCGGCGCTGGTCCACGCGATCGACGTCGGGTACGGCCAGCTCGCCTGGCGCCTGCGCAACGACCCGCGCGTGATCGTCCGCGAGCGCACCAACGCCCGCACCCTGGCCCCCGGCTCGCTCGATCCGGCGCCGTCGCTCGCGGTGATCGACGCCTCGTTCATCTCGCTGCGCCTGCTCCTGGGAGCGACCCTGGCGCAGCTCGCCGGCCCGGCCGAGGTCGTCGCTCTGGTCAAACCGCAATTCGAGGTCGGTCGCGGTCGGGTCGGCCGGGGCGGCGTGGTGCGCGACCCGGTGCTGCGCCGCGCGGCGGCCGACGAGGTCGTGGCCGCGGCGGCCGAGCTCGGCCTCTCCCTGCGCGGGTCCTGTGACTCGCCGCTGGCCGGGGCCAAGAAGGGCAACGTCGAGATCTTCGTCCACCTCGCACCGGCCGCGTCGCAGCGGGCGCCGGGCGACGCCGGCGGGGCCGAGTCGAAGCGATTCGAGGCCGAGCCGGGCGGGAGAGGGCCGCGACCGGGCACAGGCGGGGTTGACATCGGTGGGCCCCGTCGATAACCGCCCCAGGTGCCCTGGTTCAGAACCGACGACGAGCGCGTGGCCGACGAGCTGGAAACGGCCCGCGGCGAGATCCTCCGCCTGCGGCGCCAGCTCGAGGCGCACGCCGAGCTGGCTCCCTACCCGCAGGTGGCCGAGCGTCTGCTCGAGCTGCAGCGGGCCGAGGAGGCCAACGCCCGGGTCCTGGCCGAGCGCCTGATCGCCTTGGGCCGCCCGGCGCCGGTGGACCGGCTCGGGCCGGTGCGCGGGGGTCGCAATGCCTGGGAGCGCATGGCGGTGACCCTCGAGGACTACCGGTCCTTGCTGCGGCGGCTCACGCAGCTCTGGGTGCGCTGGGACGACGAGCATCCGGAGGATGCGGCCCTGGTGCGCCGGGTGCTCGACTCGGCCACCGCCGACCGCGACGCGGTGGTCGACCTCCTCGCGCGCAGCGACCCGCACGCGATCGACTGACGCGCACGCGTCCGGCGCCCGCTTTGTCACGGGCGAGGCGGTTCGCTAAGCATCTGCTGGCCGCCGGTCGGGCTCGATTCCGTCCGCTCGGCGCCGGTGAAGGAGAGATCATGGCTCGCGTCACGGTGGAGGATTGTCTGGCGACGGTGCCGAGCCGTTTCGAGCTCGTGCTGCTCGCGGCTCGGCGTGCCAAGCAGCTGCTCAAAGGGGCACGGCCCCTGGTCGAGAGCCACAACAAGGAAGTCGTGAGCGCGCTGCGCGAAATCGCGGCGGGCAAGGTCTCCGTCGTCTACAAGGAGTAGCGACGGCGACCGGGGGCGGCGCGAGCCAAGGCTGCGCCGGCACGGACAGGGATGGCGACCAGAGAGCGCGCGCAGAACTCCGACCGGCCCCGGGAGGCCGATCTCTATGCGGCGCTCGGCGTCGCGCGGGACGCCTCGGCCGACGAGATCAAGAAGGCTTACCGCAAGCTCGCCCGCAAGTACCATCCCGACGTCAACCCCGGAAACAAAGCCGCCGAGGAGCGCTTCAAGGAGATCTCGCGGGCACACGACGCCCTCTCCGACGAGAAGTCCCGCGCGCTCTACGACGAGTTCGGGGAGGAATCCCTGCAGGGGGGCTTCGACGCCGAGAAGGCACGCGAGTTCCGTCGCTGGCAGGAGGCGGCACGATCGTCGGCCAGGTTCGGTAGGGCATCGGGCGGCCGGGGACGCGCACCACGGCGCGGTGGCGGGGGCGGGTTCGGAGGCTTCGAGGACCTCTTCGGCGGGATCTTCTCGGGCGGCGCCGCGGCCCCGCAGCGAGGCTCCGACGTCGAGGTGGCGGTGGCGGTGGACCTCCTCGAGGCGGTGCGGGGTACCAGCCGGACCATCGCCGTGCGCCGGCCCGAGGTCTGTACGGCCTGCCACGGACAGGGCGTGACGGCGCGCGGCACGAGCTGCACCGCGTGCGCAGGCGCGGGGGTCGTCGAGCAGGCGGCACGCCTGAACGTCAAGATCCCGCCCGGCGTGGAGACCGGCTCCAAGGTTCGCGTCGCGGGCAAGGGCGGGGCGGGAAGCGACGGCGCACCGCCGGGCGATCTGTACGTCGTGGTCGAGGTGCGGCCACACGCGCGGCTGCAGCGCGAAGGTGCCGACCTCACGCTCGAGGTTCCGGTGACCGTTCCCGAGGCGGTGCTGGGCGCGACGATCACCGTTCCGACGCCCGACGGCGACGTCTCGCTGCGCGTTCCACCAGGCACCCAGAGCGGCCGGCGCCTGCGCCTGCGCGGTCGCGGGGTTCCGCACCTGCGCGGGAAGGGCCGTGGCGATCTCTACGTGCGCATCCTGGTCCAGGTGCCCGAGGGCAGCGAGGGGCTGCGCGACGCCCTGAAGGCGCTCGAGGCGGCCTACCCGGCGAGCCCGCGGGAGGATCTGCGCCTGTGAGGCGGGGCAGGCGCCGCGCTCCCCACCCCGCGAGCCCCGAGCCGGCGGAGCCGGTCGAGCTGGCCGAGCCGGCGGAGCCGGCGCGCGCCGCCCCCGGGGTCGCGAGGCGATCCGGCTCGCCGGAGCCGGTCGAGCCCGACGAGCCAGCGGAGCCGACCCCCGAGCTCGCTGGCGAGCCGGAGATCGAGCCTGCGGCCGAGGGCGAGGATGCCGAGCCGGTCGCCGCGGCCGACGCGGTCGAGATCGTGGATTCGCCCGGGGCACTGGTCCCCGCGGACAGCCTGCAGCGCTACCTCGCGGAGATCCGTCGCTACCCGTTGCTCGATCCCGAGGAGGAGCACCGTCTCGCGGTGCGCTGGCGCGAGGAAGGCGACCGCACCGCCGCGGCTCGCCTTGCGACCGCCAACCTGCGCCTGGTCGTGATGATCGCCCGGCAGTACCAGCAGGCCTTCAAGAACCTCCTCGACCTGGTCCAGGAGGGCAACATCGGCCTGCTCGAGGCGGTCAAGAACTTCGACCCCTACCGCGGAGTCCGCTTCCCCTCGTACGCCGTGTGGTGGATCCGCGCGTACATCATCCGCTACGTGATGAACAACTGGCGCCTGGTGAAGCTCGGCACCACGCAGGCACAGCGCAAGCTGTTCTTCAACCTGCAGCGCGAGAAGGACCGCCTCGAGCGCGAGGGCTTCCGTCCCGATCCGGCGCTGATCGCCGAGCGCCTCTCGGTCAAGCAGTCCGAGGTGGTCGACATGGAGCAGCGGCTCGCGGGGCGCGACGTGTCGGTCGACGCCCCGATGGGGCCGGAGGGCGACGCCTCGATGCTCGACTTCCTGCCGGACGGCGGCGGCGACGCCGAGAGCCGCGTGGGCGAGGCCCAGGTCCGCCAGATCGTCGCCGAGAAGATCCGCGAGTTCGGCGAGACCCTGCGGGACAAGGAGAAGGTGATCTTCACCCAGCGCATGGTCGCCGAGGAGCCGCTCACCTTGCAGGAGATCGGCGAGCGCTACGGCGTCAGCCGCGAGCGCGTGCGCCAGATCGAGGAGCGGATCAAGCGGCGGCTGCGCGACTACCTGATCGAGCAGGTGCCCGACATCAGCGACGTCGACGTGCGGCTCGGCCTGGGCAACGCCTGATCCCGCCCGTCGGCTCCCCCGGGTATCGCTCGGGCTTCGCCCCGGGGCTCAACTCGAGGCGCCGAGCCCGCGCCGCGGCGAGCCGACCAGGCAGGCCATGTTCCCGTGTGGGTGGCGATTCTCGTACATCGCCTGGTGGACGCGAGGGATGTCCTCGAAGCAGCCCACCTCGGAGAGGCAGGGATCGACCTTGCGCTGCACGACCAGCTGATTCAACGCGGCGGCCTGCTCGTCGTTGGCGAAGTGCGAGCCCTGAAGGCGCTTCTGGCGCATCCACAGGTAGCGCAGGTCGGCGACCGCGTTGTAGCCCGTGGTTCCCGCGCAGATCACCACCATGCCGCCCGTGTCACAGACGAAGATCGACGTCGGCACGGTGTCCTCGCCGGGGTGCTCGAAGACGATGCGCGGGCTGCGCCGCTCGCCGAGCACGTCCCAGATGGCCGAGCCGAACGCCCGCGCGCCCTTGAGCCAAGTGCCGTACGCCGCGGCGTCCTTCCAGTGCGGCATCATGCCCCAGTGGTCGAAATTCTTGCGGTTGACTGTCCCCTTGGCGCCGAGCTCGACGCAGAAGTCGTGCTTCTCCGCGCCCGAGATCACGGCGACGGGAATCGCGCCGCGCGCGGCAGCGATCTGGATCGCCTGGCAGCCGAGGCCCCCGGCCCCGCCCCAGACGAGCACCACGTCGTCCTTCTGTACCTGGTGCGGGGGCCAGCCCATCAGCATGCGGTAGGCGGTCGCGCCGACCAGCATGTAGGCCGCGGCCTCCTCCCAGGTGAGGTGTGTGGGCTTGGGCAGGCACTGGTGAGCCTGAACCCGCGTGAACTGGGCGAAGCTGCCCCAGTTCGTCTCATAGCCCCAGATCTTGAAGGTTGGGCTGAACATCGGGTCCTGACCGGAGCGCACCACCGGACAGCTCGCGCTCCAGGTGCCGCAGTGCACGACGACCTGGTCGCCCACGGCGAGGCCCTTCACTTGCGAGCCCACTGCGTAGACGATGCCCGACGCATCGCTGCCGCCGATGTGGAAGCCCGTCGTGTCGCCCTCGCGCTCGCGCGCCCTGATGACGTCGACCGGGCTGCCCAGCGCGGCCCACACGTTGTTGTAGTTGATGCCGGCGGCCATGACGTAGACCAGCACCTCGTCCGGCCCGAGCTCCGGCACGGCGACGCGGTCGATCTGGAAGGCGCGCGACGGCTCGCCGAAGCGGTCCTGGCGGACCACCTGGGCGAGCATCTCGGCGGGCACCGTTCCCAGGGGCGGCTGATCCCCGAGCTCGTAGAAGGTCTTCTGGGTCATGGTCGCTCTCCTAGTAGCCGACGAAGGCGAGGAAGCTCTCCAGGCTGTCGAAGCGCATGTACGGGTTGTGCCGCTGCTCGTCGCCGATCGTCGATCGACTGCCGCCGTAGTCGTGTCCGGGAAGGAGGATCGTCTCGCCGGGCAGCACCTTCAGGGTCTGGTTCAGGCTGCGCCAGAGGTCCTCGGCGCTGCTGCCCGGCAGGTCGAAGCGCCCGCAGCTGCGGATGAACAGGGTGTCGCCCGAGACCAGCGTGCCCTCGACCAGGAAGCACTGCGATCCCGGGGTGTGGCCGGGGGTGTGCAGGCACTTGATGCGCAGGTCGCCCACGGCGATCTCGTCGCCCGCCTGGGTGAGCACGGTGTCCGAGGCCGAGAGCCCCGAGACGCGCTTGGCGAAGGCGGCGTCCTCGCGGTGCATGTGGACCTTGATCGGCAGCTTGCCGACCAGCTCTGCTGCGCCGGCGATCTGGGTGCCCATCATCGATCCGCCGAGGTGGTCGGGATGGAAGTGGCTCACCAGGGCCGCCTTGATCGTCATCCCGTCGGCCTCGGCCTGGCTGAGCAGGGCATCGACCTCCCAGGCGGCATCGATCACCACGGCCTCGCGCTTGGCCGTGTCGCCGACCAGGTAGGCGAAGTTCTGCATCGGTCCGACCTGGATCTGGCGGACGTAGAGTCTCGACTCACGAGTCACTGGCTCTCTCCTTGCGCGGCGTGGCGACGGTGGCACGCTGCCCGCCGCGCGGCGAGCGGCGGGAGGGCTTCTCGCCGCTCTCGCCCAGGTGCAGCCCGCGCCCCCAGATGTATTCGCGCTCGCCCGTCTGGAGCGCGATCCAGCGCGAGAGCACGAAGAGCAGGTCGGAGAGGCGGTTCAAGTACTTCTGCGGGCCGGAGCCGATGGCCTCCTCGGCCGCCAGGCGGAGCACCTCGCGCTCGGCCCGCCGGCAGACCGTGCGCGCCTGGTGCAGGAAGCCGCCGACGGGTCCGCCGCCGGGGAGGACGAACGACTGAAGCGGCGCCAGGTCGGCCTGGCAGCGGTCGATGCGCCGCTCGAGCGCGGTGACCTCGGCATCCCCGATCCGGACCATGCCCGGATACTCGGCCTCGGGCGGGGTGGCGAGCTCGCTGCCCAGGTCGAAAAGCTCGTTCTGCAGGCACGTCAGTACGCCATCGAGCTCGCGGGCCGCCGCCTGGCCGGGCGATCCCTCGGGCAGGAGGCCCCCGGTCGAGGCCTGCTCGTTGAAGACCCGCGCCAGGCCGAGCACCGAGTTCAGCTCGTCGACCGCACCGAAGGCCTCGATGCGCAACGAGTCCTTGGCTACCTCGGCGCCGCCGACCAGGTGCGTGCGCCCGGCATCTCCGGTGCGCGTGTAGACCCGGTTGATCCTGATCGCCATCGACGAGCCTTCTCTTCCGAGTCCCCGGAGCGCCTCGGCTCGGACGCGGGCTGCGCGCCCTCGCTCGCGGCGGCGCCGCTCAGCGGCCGCAGCGCTCCCGTACGATGGCGACCAGCCGCGCTGGGTCGACCGGCTTCTTGAAGAGAATCCCGTCGAGCCCGGCGAGCTTCGATCGCTTCAGGATGTGGTCCCGATCGTAGAAGAACGCGGTCATCAGCACGACCGGGGTCTCCGGGTAGAGCTTGCGCACGAGCATGTACAGCTCGTACCCGTCGACGTCAGGCATGACAACGTCGCTCAGCACCATGTCGAAGGTATGCTGGGCGGCGAGGATGTCTGCAGCCTGCGCACCCGAGCTGGCCGTCGTGACCGTGCAGCCCTGCGTCTCGAGGATCGCACCCACCGACTGGCAAACGGCGAGGTCGTCGTCGACCACCAGGACGCGCAGCCCCTCGAGCGGGTGGTCGGAGGGGACCAGCAGGGCTCGTCCGGGGGAGCTGGGCGGCTCCGAGATGGGTGGGCTCGAGGACGATCGCGGTTCGTCGTGCGCGGCGGGCGTCTGCCCGGTCTCTGGTGTGCCCGCTCGCCGAGGCGTGCCTTCGACGTCGCGGCCCGCAGAAGCCCCCTCGACCGTCGCCGGGCTGAGGTCGGTCATGCGGGCACCGTGCAGGTACTCGCGCGTCTCGTACTCGCCGCCGCCGGCCATCTCCGCGAGGCGGTTCACGATGGTGCGGATCTTGACGACGCTGCGCTCGATCGAGTCGAGACGCTCGCTCTGCACGTCGAAGCCGCTGTCGTCGGGATGGGTGCGCAGGTCGTGGCCGAGCAGCGCCACGTTGTTCATGATCGCGGCCAGCGGGTTGTTCACCTCGTGGGCCACGCCCACCGCGATCTCTCCGAGCGTGGCCAGGCGGTCCTGGCGGTGGATCTCGCGCAGATCCTTGGCGAAGCCGATCGAGCCGATCTCCTGGCCATTGGCGTCGTAGATCAGAGAGCCGGAGACGGCGACCGCGATGTGCTCGCCCGAGCTGGTGACCAGCGTGGTGCGAAAGTTGCGCACCTTGCCCGGCGTGTCGATCGTCGGGTCGCGCATCGCGCGCATCACCGAGCGGGCCTCCTCGAGAGTCGGATAGAAGAGATCGACGTGCCGTCCGAGAACCTCGTCGGGGAGGTAGCCGAGCGCCGTGCGGGCTCCGTCGTTATAGAACACCACCTCGCCGTGTCGGTCTACGGCCACGACGATGTCGGGGGAGTCTTCGAGGAGCCGCTCGAAGTAGATCGGGGGTAGGGCGGGCATGGCCTTCAGCGGGCTGATTGAATGCTAAGGAGGAGCATGCGCGCGGTCAAGGCGGGGCAGGCGGGCGCGGTCGGCCGGGGGCTGGCCGTCGCGGTGCTCCTGGCCTGTGCCACGGGGTGCTACTGGCAGCGGTACCCGAGGCTGGTGGAGACCCACCTCTCCGTGCTGCTCGACTTCGGCCGCAAGCTCGAGGCCCTGGCGATCGACCGACGGCCCGTGGCGCCCGAGCGCTGGGGCGAGTTCACCTACCCGCTCGAGCGAGCGCGCGACTTCTCGCGCATCGCGGCCAAGCGCTACCCGGGGCGGGAGTCGCTGCTCGCCTTCGACCAGGCCACCGGCCGCTACGCCGAGCTGGTCGCCGATCCTCGCCTGCTGGACGGGCCCGATGCGCCAGTCGAGGTGGCGCGCCGGCTCGCTGCCTTGCGCGAGGCGGCCAAGCGCACCCGCGAGCTCCTGGCACGCGAGCAGGAGTCGGGCTGAGAGCGTGAGCAGCAATCCCCTCGCGTCGCTCGGCACCACCGGGTGACGACGCAGCCGTGACGGCGAACCACGGGTACCCTGGGCCTGTCCGGGGATTCCTGCTCACGCTCTGAGGCCGGCGGCCGGGTCTCAGTGGGGCGGCAGCAGCGTCACCCGCTTGCGATCCTCGGTGGTCGCGAGCAGGCGGGACACGGTCTGCCCCAGCTCCGGGTGGACGAGCTGCGGGGCGACCTCGGCGAGCGGCAGCAGGACGAAGCGCCGCTTGTGGATCTGCGGGTGCGGAACCTTGAGCGTACGAGTCGAGATGACCTCGGTGTTGAAGAAGAGGATGTCGAGATCGATGATGCGCGAGCCCCATTTCTTGCCGCGCACGCGCTTGCGGCCCATCTGGGTCTCGACGGCCTTCATGCGCTTCAAGAGGTCCGCCGCCGCCAGATCCGTCTCCAACTCGACGACCGCGTTGACGAACCAGGTCTTCGCGTCGCCGTGGGGCTCGCTCTCGTAGAGCGAAGACGCGCGGACGATGCGCGAGCTCGGCAGCCCCGCAACCCGCGTCAGCGCCTCGGCGATGTTGGCCTTCCGATCGCCCAGGTTCGAACCCACGCCAATGAATGCCCGATGCGGCATCGTTCCGGCGTTCCCTCTCCTCCACCAGCTCCACGCCGCAGGGGCGCGGCATCCCCGTGGATTGGCCAGGCAGCCCCTCTTGGCAGCGCCCCCTTATCGAAGTTTGTCCGGCCCCACAACCTCTCCAAGCGGTCAGGCCGTGGCCCCCCTCTCGAAATCTCCATTGGGCGGCTCCTGGGCGCTCCACGTCTTGCAGGAGAAGGGGATCGCGTCTAGAAGCGTCCCGACACCCATCCTCCTGGGAGCCCGGCCGCCTGGTGCGGCGCGGGTGAGAAGTCGACGCCGTGGAGGGTCGAGATTCCGGTAGCGTGGTTATCGCGAGCCGCAGCAGGAGCACATCGTGAGGTTGTTCGTCGGAAATCTTTCCTACACCGTGACCAGCGAGGACTTGGAGAGGGCGTTCTCCGAGGCCGGCTCGGTCACCTCGGCGCGCGTGATCACGGACCGCGAGACCGGCCAGTCGCGCGGCTTCGGCTTCGTCGAGATGGGCTCCGCTGCCGACGGCCAGAAGGCGATCAGCATGTGGAACGGCCAGGAGCTCAACGGCCGTGCGCTCACCGTCAACGAGGCCCGGCCGCAGGGCGAGGGCGGTGGCGGTGGCGGGCGTGGCGGCGGTGGCGGCGGCGGACGCGGCCGCCGAGGCTGAGGGTGGCGAG
>CAZGUU010000214.1:0-9515 GCA_964529315.1 uncultured Enterobacteriaceae bacterium | reverse complement strand
GGGCAGCGCGAGCGTCGCGCGCAAGCCTGGCGCGGCGTCCTCGAGCCCGATGGTCCCGCCGTGCAGACGCGCAACGGCGCGCACCAGGCTCAGTCCCAGGCCGCTGCCCGGCGTCGAGCGGCTCGCCTCGAGCCGGCTGAAGCGCTCGAGCGCCTTGTCGCGAAACGGCGGCGGGATGCCCGGCCCGTCGTCCTCGACGGAGAGTCGCACCTGCTCGGCGTCGCGCCGCACGCGCAGCTCGACCCGGCCGCCGCGCGGGACGTACTTGACGGCGTTGTCGAGCAGGTTGGCGATCGCCTGGCTGAGCAGGTGCGGCTCGCCGCGCAGGCGGACGGCGTCGGGCGCGTCGACCGAGAGCGCGAGCCCCCGCTCCTCGGCGAGCGGCTCGTAGATCTCGGCCGTTTGGCGTGCCACGGCGGCCAGGTCGACCTCGACGAACCGCTCGCGCGGCGCGCCGGACTCGGCGAGCGCGATGGTGAGCAGGGCTTGGAACATCGCCAAGACGGCGTCGGCGTCGGCGACGGTCTGCTCGAGCACCCGCTGGTCGGCCTCCGCGTCGCGCGGCCCCATCAGGGCCACCTCGATGCGGCTGCGCAGGCGCGAGATCGGGCTGCGCATGTCGTGGGCGATGTCGTCGGCGACCTCGCGCATACCACGCATCAGGTCCTCGAGGCGCCCGAGCATGCGGTTCAGGTTCTCGGCGAGCTCGTCGATCTCGTCTCCCGAGGCGCTGACCGGCATGCGCCGGCCGAGGTCGCCGGCGAGGATCGCCTCGCTGTTGCGGTTCATCGCCGCCAGCCGCGAGGCGACGCGCCGGCTGATCGCCCAGCCGCCGACCGCGCCGAGCAGCGCGGTGAGCGCGAGGGCGCCACCGAGTGCGCCCAGGATGCGCCCGCGCAGCTCATCGAGGTCGCCGACGTGGCGCCCGACGAGCAGCCGCTCGCCCGAGGGCAGGTCCAGAGCGCGCCCGCGCACCACGGCGCCCGCCGCCTGCGATTCTCCGGGCGCGAACTCGAGCACCTCCGGCGGAGGCTCGGCCGTCGCCGGCCATTGCCGCAGGTTGCCCGCGACGTACTCGCGACTCTGCGTGGCGAGCAGGTAGACCGTGCGCTGGCCGAAGGCGCCCCCGCTGCGCTCGCTCACCACCGCCGCCATCTGCGAGATCGAGAGCCCGACCAGCGAGGAGCGCAGGCCTTCGGCCTCGGCCTGCACCACCTGGTCGACGCGGCGGCGCTGCGCAGCCAGCGTCGACCAGTAGAGGAAGGCCAGCACCCCGGCAATCGTCAAGCATACCACCGCGGCATAGGCCAGGGTGTAGCGCAGGATCAGGCTGCGGCGTCGTACGACCGGCTCACACATCGGCGCGCAGCCTGTATCCCGCGCCGCGCACCGTCTGCAGCAGCGGCCGCTCCGTCTCGCCGTCGATCTTCTGGCGCAGGCGGCTCACGTGGACGTCGATCACGTTGGTCTGCGGGTCGAAGCGGTAGTCCCAGACGCTCTCCAGCAGCATGGTGCGCGTGACCACCTGCCCGGCGTGGCGCATCAGGTACTCGAGGATGCGGAACTCGCGCGGCTTGAGCTCGATCGCGCGCCCGCCGCGCGTCACCGTGCGGCCGAGCAAGTCCATCTCGAGGTCGGCGACGCGCAGCCGCGTCTGCACCGCCGCCGGCTGGCTGCGCCGCACCAGCGCCTCGATCCTCGCGAGCAGCTCGGCGAAGGAAAACGGCTTGGTCAGGTAGTCGTCCCCGCCGGCGCGCAGCCCGTCGACCCGGTCCTCGACCCCGCCGCGCGCGCTCAGGATCAGCACCGGCGTGCGGCTGCCGCCCTTGCGCAGCGCCTCGACGATCGTCAGGCCGTCCATGCCGGGCAGCATGCGATCGACGATCAGCACGTCGTACGGCCCGCTGAGCGCCAGGCCGAGGCCTCTCGGCCCGTCCTCGGCGTGATCGACGACGTGCCCTCCCTCGCGCAGTCCCTTGGCCAGGTACCGCGCCGCCTCGAGGTCGTCCTCGATGACCAGAACGCGCACGCGCGAAAGCTACTCGGCCGCCGGCCGATGTCAAAGCGGCGCGCCGGGTCGGGAAGGCGCCCGAGCAAGGGACACCTGCTGCGCCGCCTCACTGTCCGCGCGACGGACACCGGTTGCGCCACCTCTCGGATGGGCGCCTAACGCGAGTACGTCGCGGCTGCCGCACGCACGCTGCGCCGGACGTAAGCGCGAAGATCGGGCGGGCCCAGCACCTCGACGTCCGGCCCCCAGGAGAGGATCCACCAGGCGAGCTCCTGCCAGCCGCGCACGGTGACCCGCATGAGCGTGTCGCCGCCGCGCAGCGGCGTGAAGCTCTGCGAGGGGTGCACCCGACGCTCCGGGATGAGCTCGGCGGCTCGTCCGGTCAGGCGCAGCGAGACTTCCACCTCGTTGCCCGCCCATATGCCGAAAACGCCGTCGTTGTCACCCGCGGGGTTGTAGCCGCTCGGGTAGGCGAAGCGCCGCCCGGTGCGCTCGGCCGAGACCACGCGGTCCACCGCGAGGTAGACGGGCTTGGCGTGGCGGCTCGACTTGCCCAGGACGTAGAGCCCATCGCGGTAGAGAACCAGGGTATAGGGCTCGAAGCGGTGCAGGTGGGTGCGGCGGTCGGCGCGTCGATAGCGGATGTCGAGCTCCTGCTGGCGGAGCACACCCCGCAGCAGCACGTCGAGCTGCTCTTCGAAGGCGCCGTACTCCTTGGCCGCAAACGGCACGTAGACGAACTTGCGCTCGACGTGCTGCAAGGCCTCGCGCGTCCTGGCCGGGAGCTTCTCCTTGAAGCGCTTCCAGACGTCGTCGGCGCCTTCGCCGATCACCGTGCCGCGCAGCGGGCGCAGCGCCGCCGCCGCGAAGAAGGCCGCGGCGGCCTGGTACTCGTTGGAGGCGACGTCCGCGTCGGCGCCGCGCAGACGCAGCGTCGTTCGCCCGCCCGGCTTCACCATCTCGACCAGCGGCAGGCCATCTTCGCCCGGCACCTCGTTGACCAGGACCCGGGCGTAGCGCTCGGCGGTCTTGCGCGACACGCCGAGCTCCTCGGCGAGGCCGTGCAGCTCACGGCCGCGCGGCGTGCGCAGCAGGGCGAGGATGGCGCGCACCAGTCGTCCGCCGGAGCCGTAGTTCGGGCGCCGCGAGGTCGAGACGGTGCGCTTCGCGGCCGCGGCGCGGCGTGGGGTCCTGCGAGGCATGCGCGCATCTCGCACGGCGCCGGGGCCCGAGGCAAGCGAAACGCCGCAAGAGCGCGGGTTGGGCGCGGAGCCGGCGCCGGGAAATCGGCACCCGACCGGCCTCTCGTCGAGCCCCCGCCGCGGCCGGGACGAGGGCCGGGCGGCACCGCGCGCACGAGTCGCTGCGCCGTGGTAGGCGAGCGCATGGTCGATCCCAACGAGCCTCCCCACCGATCGCCGCCCGCCGCCGGCTGCGCCGAGCGCGAGATCACGGCAGCAGTCGACCTGTGCCTGCCCGACGGGAGCCTCGACCCGCGCGCCGTCGGCTGGTCGCGCCACCCGCTGCACCGCTGCAACCTGCGCCGCCGCTGGCTGGCCAAGAAGCGCTGGAGCTACTGGGCTGCGATCAGCGAGACGCACCTCTTCTCGGCGACCGTCTCCGATCTCGACTACGCCGGGGTGGTGTTCGTCTATCTCGCCGACTTCGCCCGCGGCGAGGTCCGCGAGCGCACCGTCGTGACGCCGCTCGGCCGCGGCTGCATGCTGCCCGAGCACGTCGCGCAGGCGGTCGCCTTCCGCGGCCACGGCCTGTCGCTCGCCTTCGAGCCCATGCCCGGGGGCACGCGCATCGCGGTCGCGGCGGACGACCTGGGCGGCGCGCCGCTCGCCGCCGACCTCGTGGTCGAGACCCCTCCCGGACACGAGACGCTGGGCGTGGTCGTTCCCTGGAGCCGGCGCACTTTCCAATACACCGCGAAGCAGACCGCCCTGGCGGCGCGGGGCACGGTGCGACACGGAGAACGCGAGATCCCCTTCGCGGGCGAGCGGAGCTTCGCCTGCCTGGACTTCGGGCGCGGCATCTGGCCGCGGCGCTGCGCCTGGAACTGGGCCGCGGCGGCGGGCTACGTCGGCGGCCGGCGGGTCGGCGTGAATCTGGGCGGCAAGTGGACCGACGGCACCGGCTCCACCGAGAACGCCCTGTGCGTCGACGGCCGGCTGAGCAAGGTGTCGGAGGACCTCGTGTGGCGCTACGACCGGGACCACTTCCTGCGCCCGTGGCGCGTGGAGGCGCCACGCACGGGCGCCGTCGACCTGACCTTCTCGCCCTTCCTCGAGCGCGTCGCCAAGTCCCGCTTCGGGCCGGTGGTCTCCGAGGTGCACCAGCTCTTCGGCCACTTCTCGGGAACGCTGGCGACGGCCCAGAGCGAGCGGCTGGCGGTGAGCGACTTGCTCGGCTGGGCCGAGGAGCACCTCGCTCGCTGGTGAGCGGCTTCGCCCGCGCCCTCAGCCGGGCCGGCGCGGTCCCTCTTCTGGCACCTCGAAGCGCGCGGTGAAGTGGAAGCGGCTGCCCCGGCCGACGTCGCTCTCGACCCAGATCCTGCCGCCCATCAGGTCGACCAGCCGCGCGCAGATGGCCAGACCCAGGCCGGCGCCGCCGCGGCTGGGGGCCTCGCCGTGGCCGGCCTGCGCGAAGGCGTCGAAGATCCGCTGCTGCTCCACCGTTGCGATGCCGATCCCCGAGTCGACGACCGAGAAGTACAGCGCTGCGGCGCGGCTCGCCGGGTCGGTGCCGGCGGCACCTGCTCGAGCGCCGTCGTCGCCGCGCGTGACGGAGACGCGCACGGCGCCGTGGTCGGTGAACTTGATCGCGTTGCTCACCAGGTTGACGATCACCTGGCCGAGCCGATCCGGATCGCCGAGGACGGTCTCGGGGACCGACGGCGCGACCTCGCACGCCACCTCGAGCCCCTTCTCGCGAGCGAGCCAGGTGAGCGGGCCGAGCGACTCCTCGAGCCACTCGCGCAGCGCGAACTCGCGGGGCCGCAAGCCGAGCTTCCCGGCCTCGATCTTGGAGAAGTCGAGCACGTCGTTGAGCAAGACCTGCAGCGTGCCCGCGGCGGCACGCGTCTTACGCAAATATTCGCGCTGCTGGGGATTGGGGCTCGAATCGAGCGCCATCTCCGTCATGCCGAAGATCAGGTTCATCGGCGTGCGGATCTCGTGGCTCATGGTGGCGAGGAAATCGCTCTTGCTCCGGTTGGCCGCCTCGGCCTGCTCCTTGGCCGCGCGCAGCTCCTCCTCGGCTCTCCGGTGCTCGGTCGAGTCCTCGAGCAGGGCGACGATCGAGTCCACCGCGCCCCCGGGTCGACGCTGCGCGCGCAGCGCGACGCTCGCGTGGACGACCCCACCAGCCTCGCGCAGCAGGCGCAGCTCGCCGCGGAAGTCGGCGGACGATCCCGCCCGCGCCGCTGCGAGCCAACTCGCGACGCCCTCGCGGTCGTCGGGGTGGACGACCGTCTCCCAGGGACGCCGCAGCAGCTCGCCGCGTGATCGGCCGAGCATGCGACAGATCTCGTCGTTGGCCTCCAGCCAGCCCCGATCCGGGGAGATCGTGCCCATGCCGACCAGCGCGAGGTCGAAGTAGCTCTGCAGCCGAGCCTCGCGCGCTCGCAGCTCGGCCATGGTCCGAAAGCCCTTGAGCCGGTAGCTCTCGATCAAGCCCGCGCCGCGAATCGTGAGACCCGCGATCGCCAGCAGGCCGCCGGCGCCGTAGACCAGCGGCAACTCCGGCTCCATCCCGGCGAGCACCGCGAGCGGATAGCCCCCCAGCGCGCCGAGGTTGGCCAGCGCCTGGCCCCGCCAGCCCCACGGGCAGAGCAGGACCGTGCCCCCGAGCAGAATGGAGAGGTTGACGACGCACATCTCGGCCGAGCCGCCGACCGCCGCGCCGTACCCGTTGAGCAGGAGGCCGAGCGCAATCGTCCCGGCGAGGGCGGCGCGCGGCGCCTTGCCGGTCGGCTCGCGCGCCGCGCGCCCGACCCACGCCACGACGGCGATCGCCAGGGCGTCAAGCAGCAGGATCTCGGCCAGGCGGGTCGGATCGTGCAGCAGCTCGAGGGCGGTCGCCGTGAGCAGCATCGCGACGAACACGCCGAGGCCGAGCGGCATCTGGCGTGCGGCAGCGCCCCACGCCTCGTCCCGATAGGCCTCGGTGACCGGATCGACCCGCACACCCCCCCCATCCGGCGGCCGTCCCCCCTCTCCCGCGATATCAAGAATAACCAGAACCTCCCTGTCCCGGCATCCCAAGAGCGTACCGCCCGTGCTCGGCGAACGTCATTGCTCGCCGGAGAGGGCGACGTCAAGATCTCTCGTGCGATCGGCGTCCTGCCGGGCATCTTTTTTTGTCGTCGGAGCCCCCGCCCGAGGAATGCAACGCGGCCGACGGGCGCAGCCCGCCGGCCACAGAGCGCGCCGGCGCTCCGCTCCGCCGCGGCACTTCGGACTCAGGGCGTCGACCGGCCCGGTCGAGCCTGACGGCCTCTCGACCTCCACATGGATCGACCCACCCGAGCGAAGTGGCGAGCGACGTGCGCGCTTGCCGGCGCAACTGTGACGCGACGCCCCTGCCAGAGGAGCGAGCGCCGCTGGCCTCGCCCGCTCTGGCCCGCCTGCCGCCGGGGAGCGTGCGGGCCTCGGGCTGATTGCACGAGCACCCGCGCCTGGCTGCCGACGGACTGACCGAACGGACGAGCGACCTCTGGCCGGATGTCGGAGCGAGCAGCGGCCGGCTCGGTGGCGACGGCGAGCGCTGGGAGCGCGGCCCGTACCACATGCGCGGGCTGGTCGCCCTCGCGCGAGCACTCGGCGACCACCGGCTGATCGAGCGGGCTCGCGTCTGGATCGAGTGGTCGCTCGCGAGCCAGCGCGACGACGGCTTCTTCGGCCCTGCCGGCAACCCCGATTGGTGGGCGAGCATACCCATGCTCGACGCGCTGCGGCTACACCGCGAGTCGGCTGGCGACCCGCGGGGGATCCCCTGTCTCGACCGATACTTCCGCCACCAGCTCGAGCACCTGCCGGAGCGGCGCGGGGCACCGAGCCGTGCGCCATCGTCGAGCTGCTGTCGAGCCGCCACACGGCGCAGTGCCTCACGGCGGCGCTTGCCGTGACGACGGCCGTCTGGCTACCGTAACCCCGCGCCGCTCACAGCGGCGCACGAGGGACTCGACCCCCGACCCCGGACCGCCCGACCAGACGAGAGGAGAGCCCATGGGAGCCGCCTATGTGATCGATGCCGTGCGCACGCCGCGCGGCAAGGGAAGGAAGGACGGCGCGCTGGCCGGTTTGCACCCGCAGGAGCTGCTCGCCCAGGCCTTGAACGGCCTGCGCCGCACGGGGATCGACCTGCGCGACGTCGAGGACGTGGTCGCCGGCTGCGTGCAGCAGCACGGCGAGCAGGGGGCGTGCATCGGTCGCATGGCGTCGCTGGTCGCCGGCTGGCCCGACCAGGTGACCGGCGTCTCGCTGAACCGCTTCTGCGCCTCGGGCCTCCAGGCGGTCAACTTCGCTGCGATGGGCGTGGCCAGCGGCATGCAGGACCTGGTCGTCGGCTGCGGCGTGGAATCCATGTCGCGCGTGCCGATGGGCTCCGACCCCGGTGGCATCGACGGGCGCAACCCTCACTTGCTCGAGATGCACCCGATCGTGCCGCAGGGCATCTCGGCCGACCTGATCGCCACGCTCGACGGTGTCTCGCGCGAGGCGTGCGACCGCTTCGCCTGGGAGAGCCAGCAGAAGTGCCAGCGCGCGATCGCCGAGGGGCGCTTCGCCAAGAGCCTGGTTCCGGTGCGCGACCTCGACGGCCGCGTGCTGCTGGAGAAGGACGAGTACCCGCGCCCCGAGACCACGCTCGAGGGGCTGGCGCAGCTCAAGCCGGCGTTCGTTGCGGCCGCCGACTTTCGCCCGGACCTCGGCGACGGCTCGACGCTGGGCGAGCGCGCACGCAAGCGTTACCCGCAGGCCGGCGAGCTACGCCACGTCCACACGGCGGGCAACTCCTCGGGCATCGTCGACGGTGCGGCGGCCGTGATGCTCGCCTCCGAGCGCTACGTGAAGGCGCACGGGCTCGAGCCCCGCGCCAAGATCGTCGCCGCCGCGACCTACGGCGCCGAGCCGGTGATCATGCTCACCGCGCCCACCCCGGCCACCCGTCGCGCGCTCGACAAGGCGGGCATGAGCATCGGCGACATCGACCTCTTCGAGATCAACGAGGCCTTCGCCATCGTGCCCCTGCGCACCATGCGCGAGCTCGACCTGCCGCCCGAGAAGGTCAACGTGAACGGCGGCGCGATCGCGCTCGGCCACCCGCTGGGCGCAACCGGCGCCATGCTGATCGGCACGATCCTCGACGAGCTCGAGCGCCGCGACCTGACCACCGGCCTGATCACGCTGTGCATCGGCGGCGGGATGGGGATCGCCACGATCCTCGAGCGCATCTGAGTCCGACGGGCCACAGCAGCGCGTGGCGCCAGGCCGGCCACGCAGCGGGCCACGAGCCGCAGCGCGCCACGCGCGTACGGCACGGCGTGGTCGCGCTCACGCTGGCCATGGTCGCGGTCGCCTATCTCGATCGCGTCTGCATCGCCACGGCAGCGCCGGCGATCCGCGCCGACCTGGGCCTGAGCGACGTGCAGATGGGCCTGGTGTTCAGCGCCTTCACCCTGGCCTACGCGCTCTTCGAGGTGCCCGGCGGCTGGTTCGCCGACCGCTTCGGCGCGCGCCTCGCGCTCACCCGGATCGTAGTGTGGTGGTCGGCGATGACCGCGGCGACCGGCCTGGCCACCGGCTTCGCCTCGCTCTTCGTCTTGCGCCTTCTGTTCGGCGTCGGCGAGGCCGGGGCGTTTCCTGCCGCCGCGCGGGTCTACGCGCGCTGGCTCTCCCCGGCGCTGCACGGCCGCGCCTTCGGCCTGCTGATCATGGCCGGAGCCCTGGCCGGGGCCGCCACCCAGCCGATGGTCGCGAGCCTGCTCGCCGTGTCCAGCTGGCAGGTCGCGTTCGGCGCGTTCGGCGCGGTCGGGCTCGTCTGGGCCGCCGCGTGGTGGCGCTGGTTTCGCGACGACCCGCGCGAGCACCCCGCGGTGAACGCCGCCGAGCTGCGCCTGCTGCCGAGCGCGCCGTCGCACGCCGAGCAGGGCTGGCGCCGAGCGGATCGCGGCGGACACCACGGCGTGCCCTGGGCGCGCCTGCTGCGCGACCGCACGCTGGCCGTGCTGTGCCTGATGTACGGCGCGGCGATCTACGGCTGGTACTTCTACTTGACATGGCTGCCCACCTACCTGCTGCGGGCGCGCGGCTTCGACCTGCGCACCGCGGGCTGGCTCGCCGCGCTGCCGCTCCTCGCGATCGCCATCGGGGTCTTCGCGGGCGGTCTGGCGAGCGACCTGCTCACGCGGCGCTTCGGGCCGCGCCTGGGGCGCTGCGCGCCGGGCGTGATCGGCTTGCCGCTGGCCGCGCTGGCCGTGCTGCACGCGGCGGCGACG
>CAZGUU010000213.1:0-9574 GCA_964529315.1 uncultured Enterobacteriaceae bacterium | reverse complement strand
GGTCGGCGCTGGGCGCCCGCCGGCACGCCCGCGCACGGATCTCGTCTCGTTCTCCTGGTCGAACGCCCATGGCCCCCCCCTCCGTGTGCGACTCGACCGAGTCGCGGATCGCTTCGCTGCGCGCCCGGTGCGCGCCGTCGTGCGGATCGCTGACGGCCCGTTGCAAGCCGTCCCGGGGGCCCCCCGCCCCCTGTCGATCCGCTCGAGACTACTTGCCGTACCGGACCATCCGCTCGGTGAGGAAGACCTCGTCCGGGATGTCGATGCGGTATTGCGCCGGCTTGACGGGCATGCCGGTCACGGTCGCCCGGTCGTGCTTGAAGTTGTTTGAGATCGCGATGCCGCCGCCGCCCCCGGTGCGCGCGTACTGCTCGACGCCATGGACGTCCTTGATCTTGGTGAGCGGGTACGCCGTGGGCGCCCAGTTTGCCAGCGCGTTGCCCTTCCAGTCGTACTTGTTCTTCCAGTAGCCGCGGTGCGTCGCCTTGTCGATGAGCATGATCTGCTTGCCGTAGATGTAGTAGGGATCCTTCGGTACGGCCTCGACGATCCAGACCGGCCGCGGGACCAGGACCCACTGGAGCGGCGCCCAGGCGACCAGGCCCTCTCCGTCGGCGCGCCGCCATTCCGGCTGCTGCGATGCGACCAGCGTGTACTCGGGCACCACGGTATGGAAGCCGCCGCCGGGATTGGTGATGCGGCTCGAGATCTGCTCGTCGACGCGCAGCGGCTTCACCGGGGAGCCGTTCTGCAGCGCCGGCAGATCGAAGTTGGCCAGGGCCACGCCCTCGCCGATCAGCTTGAAATCGAAGGCCTCGGGCTTGCCGTCGAAGTAGGCGCCGTCGTCCTGCGAGATGTCCGAGCCCATCATGCCGTCGGCGCGGTTGGCGGGGTTGACCGGGCGAATCCGGCGGATCGCCGGAACGTAGGACCAGGCGTTGTCCTGCTTGTCGCCTTCGCGATAGCGCCACATCAGCGAGACGATGCCGTTCACGTCGGACGGCTCGACGATGACCGTCAGAGCTCGGGAGAGCAGGTTGAGCGTGTTCTCGGAGAGCTTCTTCTGCTGCTCGGGGTGCTGGCCGTCGTAGTACTTGAAGTGGACGTCGGTGGTCATGCGACGGGTCGCACCGTCGCGCGAGAGCCAGTTGACCGGCGAGCTGTTGTGGAACGTGCCCTCCCAGTAGAGCGTGTAGAACCAGTTCCACATCACCTTGGCGCCGGCCTTGGGGTCGTTGGCGTCGATGTCGGGGAACGGGAGCCCGGTGATCACCGGCGGACGCGTGCCCGTCGCCTTGTCGACCACGGTTCCGTTGGCGTCGACGTCGAAGCGGCCGGCGTTCTGCTTGCTCGCCGCAGCGAGCTGCGGGTCGATCAGCCACTCGTCGCCCGGCCTTTGCTGGATCGGGTTGGCGTACTCGCCGCGCTGGTACAAGGCGAGGATCTCCTCGGGCAGGAGCCCCTTGGCGATCTCCCAGTTGTCCTTCGAGAGGACGGTCCCCGACGGTACCTCCTGGATGGGGTGAGCGCACAGCGCCTCTCCTGCCCAGCCAGCGATCGCCGCGGCGGCGAGGAGGGATGCTAGGAGGTTGCGAACCGTCGAGCCCGTATCGCGCTTCATCGACATCTCCGGTGGTTGCGCAGCGAGCTCGAGCGCCGCAGGTCCGCATCGCGGGGCGCGCTCGAGGTGCTGCGGCAGCTCCTTGGCCAAAGACTCCATAGTGCGGATCCACCTTGGGCTGCAACTGGCATTTCGAGCGGTGGGGCGAGGCGTGGCCCGAAGGAAAGCCCTCGGACCGTAGCGATCCTGCGGCACGCGCTCTCGGCTCCGCCGGGGAGCTTACATTTTCGCCGCTCGCGCGCCGCCGAGGCGCATGTGGCGGCTACGGCCGGCCCTGCGACGCCCACGGTCGTGGACCTGGCCGCCCTCGCCGGCCGGGATGCAAGACCTGCCGATCGACGCCCGCAACGCTGGGAATTGTCATCTCGATGCACCGCGGATGGCGGGGAATCGGGCTGTCTCCGGCCTCGTGCCGCCCCTCCCCCCCGTGATACACGGCGACCCAACGTCTGCTTGGCGAGCACGGGCGCCGAGTCGGGTGCTGCGCCCGCCGCAGTCGTGCTGTGGGCGCCGAGCGCAGCGGAAGCCCGCTCGACGGGCGAGCGGCCTTCGGCGAGGCGCGAGCGTGGCGGGTCGAGAACGAATGATGAGGCAAGCGCCACCGGAGCCCCGCAAGAGGCCCAAGCAGGAGCGAGCTCGCCAGTCCGTCGCGGCGATCGAGCAGGCGTGCCTCAAGATCCTCGAGCAAGAGGGGCCCGAGCGGCTGACCACGAACCGCATCGCCGAGGTGGCGGGGGTGAACATCGCCTCACTCTACCAGTACTTCCCCAACAAGGAGGCGATCGTCGCCGTGGTGTACTCGGCGAAGCTCGCCAGGGAAGCCGAGGCTCTTCTCCATCGCGGGAGCTGGTTCGACCATCTGGCGAGCCAGTCGCTGGAGGACACCCTGCGCGCGGTGGTCCACTTCGAGGTCGAGCTGCACCGCCGGCTGTTCCGCCTCCACGGCCAGTTTTGCGTCCGGTACCATCGCCTGCTCGATCCCGTGACCGAGGTGAACCGGCAGGCCGTCTCCCGCCGCCAGCCCTCGCAGGACGACTGGTTCCCCACGGTTCTCGAGCGGCATCGCTCGCGCCTGCGCGTGACCGACCTGCGCCTGGCGAGCTTCCTCGCCACGCGCGCGATGGAGGGAGCCATCCGCTGCGCGCTCGAGGAGCGGCCCGAGCTGCTCGACTCGCAGGAGTTCCGTGAAGAGCTCCTGGCGATGCTCCTCGGCTTTCTCGAGGCGCGGCCGCGCGGATTCCCCGTGACGAGCGCGGAGCCGGCCGACGATCTAGCGACCTTGCAGGCGCGCGACGATCGCCGCGACCGCGCGATCGTCGGCTGGATCGGCCGGCATGGGCAGCTGGATCCGGTGAGCTAGCCCGCCGTACCACTGCTCCAGCACCTCGGCGATCTCGGCGTGGGGAGCCGAGGGGACCACCGCGTCGAGCATCTCGTCGGAGATCACGGCAGGCATGTCGGCCCAGCGCCCGGCGCGGCTGAGCTGGTGGAGCTGCTCTCCGCGATCCTTCCAGCCGAACAGCTCGAGCGTCGGCCAGTAGACTGGCGTGGAGTAGAGGAAGCCCAGGAGCTGGCGGATCTCCTCGCGGGCCTTGGCGACATCCGGTGGCGACGGCCCGGTGGCGATCAGCGGGCAGACCGTGATCTCGACCGCCGCTGCGTCGCGTCCGCTGCGTGCCGCGCCCTTCTCTAGCCGCGGGCGAACCACCTCGCGCAGATAGCGCGTCGAGGTGTTGGTCGGGTGGGTGAGCAGGCCGTCGGCGACCTCACCGGCAAGCGCCGTCATCGTCGGGCCGACCCCGCCGAGAAGGATCGGTGGGCTCGAGTGCTCGAGCGGTCCCGGGCTGAAGAACGGCTGCATGCGCGTGAAGCGGTAGTGCTCGCCCTCGAAGCGCAGCGGAGCCCCGCCCTGCCAGCAATCGAAGATCGCGCGCAGCGAGCGCACGTACTCGCGCATCCGTGGCGCGGGCGGGCTCCAGGCGACGCCGTAGCGTCCGACGATGTTGCCCCGCACCTGCGAGCCCAGGCCGAGGCGGAAGCGCCCGCGCGATGCCTCCTGCAAGTCCCACGCGGCGTGCGCGGTGATCATCGGGCTGCGGGGAAACGCGACCAGGACGCCGGTTGCGACCTCGAGCCGCGTGGTCGCCGCGAGCGCGGCGCCGGCTGCGAGCAGGCCGTCGTGCACCGCCTCGGGAACGCCCAGCCCGTCGTAGCCGAGCGCCTCGGCGCGCCGCGCGTGCGCGGCGACCTGCGACAGCGGCAGGCGCTGGTCCATGCTGGCATACACTTGGAGCATGACTCGACCTCCGGGGCTCGGGGACTCGGTCGCCGCGGATCTCGCGCCGGCGACCGCTGCGTGCGGCTCTTCTCAGGGGGCCCCGTCGAAGAAGCTCTGGAAGCCCGAGGGCGCGTGTCGCCCGATGACCACGGTCTCGAGCGTCCCGATGCCCGTCTGATCGCCCAGCTTGGCGCGCACCACGTGGTGGACGTGGATGTTCTTGTACTCGAGCGGGTCGATCTGGTCGTGGTCGAAGTGCTCTGCGCCGGTGGCGAGCTCGCCCTTCCAATAGGCGTGGCCCCACTCGGGGTGCTGGTAGCCGATGCCGAGCATCTGGAAGCGGGCGATCGTCTCGCCGACGATGCGCAGCGGCTCGCCCGAGGGCGGCACCAGCTCGAGCTTCATTCCCAGCGCGCGCCGCGTGCCCTTCTCCCAGAGGATCTCGTGCCGCGCCGTCTGCATCTCGCGCAGGCCCGGCTCCTCGAGCGCGGGGATCGCGCCGGGATCGCCATAGGCCGGGAGGATCGAGGCGCCGAGCTGCGTGGGGTGGCCGTCGCGGTCCTCGAAGGTGGCGAAGTGCGTGCAGAAGGAGCCGAAGTCGAGCGGGCACCAGACCCAGTAGACGCCCGGCTCCGCGTTGAGCAGCCCCGGCGCGCCTCCCTGCGGCTCGCCCACCGGGCGCACGCCCCAGGACTTGTCTCGCGTGCCGAGCGTCGTCGCCCGGCGGACCTCGGTGAGCTGCCCGTCGACGGTGAAGTGCCCCTCCCAGGCGCCGAACTGGGTGAAGCGGCAGGTGTGCATGATCACGTGGCCGTCGTCGTGCATCAGGCTGCGCGGCTCCTCGCAGGGCACGGTGCGTGCGGTGAAGGTCAGGTCGCAGGAGATGCCGGTGTCGTTGGGCTCGAGCCGCACGCGGATCGCCCGCATCGGCTGCAGCACCTCGACCGAGAACGGTCCGACGACCGTCTCGCGGCGCTCCTTGGGTGCGCGCCGCGAGGCGTGGAAGGCGTGCTGGCGCTTGCCGACCGCGACGCTCACGTGGCCGTCCATGATGCGGCGGTTCGGGTAGAGGCCCAGGGCCACCTCGAAGATGAAGCGTCCGTCGCAATCGAAGCCGTTGAACCAGTAGCGATCGTAGAAGTTGCGATCGCTCTGCGAGGGCTGTGCGACGGGCTCGGGGATCTGGTGGATGCAGTAGTCGTCGAAGCTGGTGATCATGGGCGAGCCATGGCATGCGCGCGCCGGGGCGACAAGGGTGCCCGGATCGCTGCGCCGGCCGCGCTCGCGGGGCCGGCGGTGCTCAGCGCCCCATCTGGACCAGCTTCTCCTGCTGGAAGAGGTCGAAATCGAGCTTGGCGTCGACCTCGTTGGGTGCGCCCTTCATGCTGGGCTCGCCGGCGGTTGCCCGGTTCATGCGCAGGTTCTCGCTGTAGGCCGTCCCCTGGCCGCCGCCCGCGACCTGCACGTAGCGGTAGCCGTCGGGCGCTTGCCCATAGGAGATCGCCCGCTGGAACACGGAGACCGCCTCGCCCTTCCAATCGTACTTGGTGACGATGCTCATCTTGTAGGTGTCGCGATCGATGAAGAGGCGGATCTTGCCGAACAGGTAGTACTTGTCGGTCGGCATCGCATCGACGACCCAGACCGGCCGGGCGACCAGCGGGGCATCGATCCCGTGCCAGGGCAGCCCCGTCCAGGCCGGGTCGCGGAAGCCGTAGTGCTGCTCGGGAGTATCGACGTGCCAGCCCTGGCCGGAGAGGCCCGGCTGCAGATCGAGCGTTCCGTCGAGCGCCTCGGGGACGAAGGACATGTACTGCTCGCCCATGCCGACCAGCGAGTAGGTGAAGTCCTCGGGCTTGGCGTCGAAGCCGTTGAAGCCGTCGTCCTGGGTCATCTCCGAGCCCATCACGCCGTCGGAGCGGTTGGCCGGGCTCACCGCGCGCACGCGGCGCAGGCCGGGGACGTAGGCCCACATGCTGTCGCGCTTCTTGGGATCCTTGAAGCGCCAGCCGAGCGTGGCCATGCCGTTGATGTCCGCGGGGTGCAGCATGAAGCTTCGGTCGAGGCGGCTGAGCTGCTGCGGGTTCTCCTGGCGGTGGCGGTTGCCCTCGATGACCAGGGCCATGCTCTCAAGGCGGATCTGGCGCTCGACGGCCTTCGATCCGCCCGCGAGCCAGGTGAGCAGCGACTCCTGCTGGTTCGAGCCGTTGGACCAGTAGGCGTACTCGAAATTCCAGATGACCTTCTGCGCGATCTGCGGATCCTTGGGATCGAGCTTGGGGAAGGGCAGGCCGAAGCTGTACTCGGGGATCTTGCCGGTCGCTGCTTCGACCAGCGATCCGTTCTCGTCGATGGCGAAGCGCCCCTCGTTCTTCGCCGTCGCGGCGAGCACCGAGTCGTCGAGCACGAACGGAGCCTTGATCTCGCCGATCGGCGAGGCGGCCTCACCATTCTTGTAGTGGTTCAGGATCTCGGGCGGCAGCAGGTCGCGCGCTTGCTCCGAGGTGGACTGGTCGAGCTTCGCGCCGGGCTCGAGCTTCGCTGGCACGCTCGACGCACCGAAAAGCAGGGCGATTGCCGCTGCTCCGACGATCACACTTCCGCGGTGCATCGCTCACCTCCATGGCCGAGTCGTCGAGGCCGCATCCTATGCCGGTCACCGGGAGGCTTCCAGCAGGATTTCGAGACGCTGTCCATCGAGCTCGCGGTGGTGCCGCAGCGCCGTGGCACGCCGCGCCGCGTCGGCGCCGCTCGACCCCGCAGCCTCGCGGGTGCAGCTGCTGGACGAGGAAGGAGCCTTCTGAGAGGCTGAAGCCGTGCCGGAGCGCCACCCATTCCCGCTCGGTGGCTCGTTGGTGCACCTCGCTCGCTGGGGCTCGCTCGGTCTTGGAGGCCCCATCGCAGGGGTCGACTCCCGCGTCGCCGAGCCTTTCGCGACCGATCTCCGGCGCTCGACGGATCACCCGCGCGTGTGCGGCTTCTGCGCCGGGGGACCGCAGCGGCGCCCGACACGGTTGCGGGGTGGCGCTCGCCGTATCAGCGATGCGCCAGGAACGAGAGATCGGAGCCAGAAGGAGGTCGACCATGGATCGGCGGGCCTTTCTCGCGGCGGCGGCCGCCACCGCGCTTGCGGGCGCGAGCGGGGCGCAGGCCACGGAGCCGTCGACGCCCCTGCCGCCGGCTGAGAAGCAGCGGCTCAAAGAGGAGCTCCAGCGAGAGCTCGAGCGGCGCGTGTACTCGGTGGACGAGGCGCTGTTCCGCAAGGTGAACCGCGCACAGAGCCCCGGGCAGCTCGTCGGCCACGAGCGCAGCCACGTGCCCAAGGTGGTGGCGCCGGCGCGCGTGCGCCGCCTCGAGCCGTTCGGGGTGCGTGTCGAGGTCGGAGTCGACGAGCTGCACGAGATGCAGGCATTCCACTACGTCGACTGGATCCGGCTCGACGTCGAGGGTGTGCAGGTGAACGGCGTCTCGCTCACCCCCGTGGTCAACCGCCCCGTGGTCACCTTCGAGCTCGTCCTGGAGCAGGCCGCGACGCTTCGCGCGCTGGAGCACTGCAACCTGCACGGAACCTGGGAGAGCGAGCCCTGGCGGGTCGAGGTCGAGTGAGACGGTGCCCGGCAGCCCTGGGCCGGGCGCACGACAGGACGGTGAGACGAGAGCCCTCACCCTGGGCGCCGAGGGTGGTCTTCCCCGCGGCGAGACCGCGGTTGGAGAGCGAAGCTGCCCGGCCCGGCTGCCGGTCGGCCGATGGGCTGCCTCCCTGGGATGCCGCTGCCTTCGCGGAGCACGACGGCGGCGCCGAGCCGGCCGACGTCGCCCGTGTCGCTCCGCCATCTCGCTCCGGGCGCAGCGGTGCCCAAACCGAGACGGCCCTACGGCGTCCCGGCCCTCCGGACCTCGGGGTCAGAGGCGGCGGGCGGCGACCAGGCTCAAGACCTCGTTGCAGCCGTCCTCGATCATCGAGGCGCGGGCGTCGCGCATGATCTTCTCGATCGGGTAGTCGCGGGTGAGCCCGTTGCCGCCGAAGATCTGCAGCGCCGCACTCGACACATCGAACGCGGTCTCGGTCACGAAGGTCTTGGCGGCGACCGCGTACTGGAACGGGAGCGGGGCCACCGCCAGGTGCTCGGCGACGCGCCGAGCCAAGGCTCGTGCCGCCTCGACCTTGCGGAACATGTCGAAGAGGCGCGCCTGGACGCTCTGGTGCTCGATGATCGGACGGCCGCCCTGGACGCGCTGGCGAGCGTAGTCGAGGGCGAGCTCGTAGGCGGCTCGGGCGACCCCGACGAACATCCCGGCCATGCCGACGTTGCCCTGGGTGAGCATCCCCTCGAGAGCCATCGGGTACGCCTCTGGCCCGATGACCATGAAGTCCGCGGGTACGCGGACGTCGTTGAAGAAGATCTCGCCCTGGTTCAGGGGGCGCTGCCCGAGCTTGTTGGTCGGCTTTGGCCGCTCGACTCCCGGGAGGTCGCTGGGCACGACGAAGACCGCGCCGCCCGAGTGCCCCCGACCGGGATCGACGGTGCAGAACAGCGCGAT
The DNA here is from genome assembly GCA_964529315.1 of uncultured Enterobacteriaceae bacterium. Classification (GTDB taxonomy): domain Bacteria; phylum Desulfobacterota; class Binatia; order UBA12015; family UBA12015; genus CAZGUU01. Next base: position 1,133 of record CAZGUU010000213.1, on the reverse strand, counting down.
GACGTCTGCGATCGATCCCATGGAGACCCAGCCGGACTTCTGCCCCGAGATCACGTAGCCGTCGCCATCGCGGCGGGCGACGCAGTTGGCCTTGATCGCCGGATCCCGGAAGGAATCGAAGGTGAAGCCGACCGTGTCGCTGCCGTGGTCGGGTTCGGTGAGCGCCCAGCAGCCGATGGTGCGCACGCCGGGCGCGCAGTACTTCGCGATGAGCTCTCGGTTGCCGCTCATCTGGATCCATGGGGTCGCAAAGCGCGTCATCCCGCAGGAGATCGCCAGGCCGACGTCGCCCCAGCAGAGCTCCTCGTTCACCGCGGCGGAGAGCCGTGCCCGTGCGACGGCGTCGTCGCCGGCGCTTGCGCCGAGGGTGAAGAGGTCGCCCAGGCCCGTCTTCTCGTACTTGTCGAGCACCTCCCACAAGAGCGAGCCTGGCGCGATCACCTCCGAGGGGTCGGCGAGCTTGTCGAGCTGCTCGCCGGCGGGACGCAGCGCCTCCGCCGCGAAGCGGTGTGCGAGGGCGACGACCTCGCGATCCTCTGCGGAGAGGCCGGTGTCGAGGAGATGGGCCTGGGGTAGCTGCATGTCCGTCATCGGTTACCTCCTGTGATGCGGCAGGTCGCCCTGCGCCGGCCCTCGCCGTGCGTCTGCGAAGGTGTCGTCGTCGAAAGATGGGACGCGTTCTAGCAGGCCGCTCGAGAATGGCGCATCACGCGCCGACCGATACCCGGAGCCGCCGGCGCGCTGGCCGGGATTCGCGGCTCGGCGGCGGCGAGCCGCGGAGAAGCTGGCAATGGATGGCCTCGAGGCTCTCCTCGTCCACGGTGGCCAGCGCAGGCTCGGTCTCTCCGATCACCGCGTCGCGGTCCGGTGTCGCTCGGGACGCCCTTCGAGCCGCGTGCGCCTCCATCCTTTGCCGGGCCGTCATGAGGGTCTTGGCTGGGGGCCTTCGGTCCGCTAGGGGACGGCGCTGGATGCGTGCTCGGAGTCGCCGGAGGAGGGAGGCGAGGGCAGCGACGCAGCCTCGGCTGCGGCTCGGGCTGCGGCGCGCGCTCGCCCGCCGGCGCTCCACCCCGCTCCTGCTCCGCTCGGCGCTCGCCCTCGCGCTCGCCGTGCTGCCACCGCTCGGCGGCCGG
>CAZGUU010000212.1:1715-9676 GCA_964529315.1 uncultured Enterobacteriaceae bacterium | reverse complement strand
GGCGTCATGCCCCACATGTAGAACGAGGAGAGCTGCCCGCCGCCGGTGTTCACCGGCAGTGAGCCGCCGGGCCCGGTCCGCCCGTCGGCGACGAACGGCCCGCCCTCGCCCTTGGCGCAGAAGCCGTAGTCCTCGAGCGTCAGCAGGACGGTGAAGGTGTAGCAGTCGTACAGCTCGCAGAAGTCGATGTCGGCGAGCCGTGCACCGGCCGTCTCCAGGGCGGTGCGCCCGGCCATCGGGGCACCGGAGGCGAGCGTCTCCATCGGATCGCCGCCCGGGTGGCCCTGACCCATGCCCCGCACGTACACCGGCAGCTGGCGCATCGACCGCGCCCGCTCGGCGGCGGTCACGATCACGGCCAGGCCGCCGTTGGACACCAGGCAGCAGTCGAGCAGGTGGAAGGGCTCCGTCACCCAGCGCGAGGCGTGGTAGTCGGCCAGGGTGAGCGGCTTGCCGCAGAACTGCGCCCGGGGGTTGTGCTGCGCCCAGCCACGCTGGGCGACGGCGATCGCGCCGAGGTGATCGTTCGTCGTGCCGAAGCGGTGCATGTGGCGCTGCGCCACCAGCGCGTACTGGCCGTTCACGCCGAAGGCACCGTAGGCGGCGGAGAGGTCGCCGGCGAAGGCGTAAGCGCTCGAAGAACCCGAAGAGCCGTTGCCCCGCTTGTCGCCGCTCGCGCTCGCGTCGCGTGGCGGTTTCAGCGGGGCATCGGAGAATACGCAGGCGACGGTGGTCGCCAGGCCGGCGTCGATCGCCAGCACGGCCTGCATGATCATGGCGCCGGCGGTGGCTCCGCCCAGGCTCATCGCCGCCGAGAGCCGCAGGTCGCGCAGGCCCAGGGCCTGCTGCAGAACGAAGGATGCCATGCTCCCGGCTTGTCCCCAGGTGAGCCCCGGGTTGACCAGCAAGCCGTCGAGGTCGGTGGCTCGCAGACCCGCGTCGTCCAGCGCGAGGCGAACCGCGTCGGCCGCGAAGCCCACCGGGCTCGGGCCGAAGACCTTACCTTGCTCGGTGATGCCCAGCCCGACGATTGCCGCGCTCGCCACGCCTCTGGTCATGCTCGCGGTTGTACGTGCCGCTGCGGCGGTGCTCAAGCCGCGAGAGGCGCGCCGTCCGAGCGCTCGCTGGCGTCGCGGCCCAGCGTCACGATCTCGGGCGCGTCGCCGCGAAGAGGCCGAGAAGCACCGTGGCGCCGCCGACGGCCTGGGCCGCCACCAGGTGCTCGCCCAGGATCGCGCCCGAGAGCGCGGCCGTGAGCACCGGCACGAGGTAGACGAACAGCACCGAGCGGCCCACGCCCGCCGTGCGCACGCCGAGCAGGAAGAGCTGCCCCGAGACGACCGACGAGACCACGGCCATGCAGACGATCCCCGCCAGGACGGCCGGCGTGGCGGTGGCGAGCTGGTCGAGCGGCGATTCGCTCCAGCCGATCGCCAGGAGGGCCGCGGCACCGCCGACGAAGACGAAGCAGTTCGCCACCGACGGGGCGATGCCGTCGACTACCGAGCGAGAGGCCAGGTTGAAGCCCGCCCAGCACGCCGCGGCGGCAAGCGCCATCAGGTCACCCGGGTCGAGGTCGAGTGCGAGCAACCGCGTGGGATCACCGTGCGTGATCACGGTGACCGCACCACAGAACGCGAGCAGGGTGCCACAGAGCTCGCGCCGCTCGAGACGCTCGCCGATCCACGGTGTGAGCAGCAGGGTCATCACGGGGTTCAGGGCGATGAGCAGAGACGTGTTGGTGGCGCTCGTGCGGGCGAGCGCGGCGAAGAACAGCCACGGATAGAGCACGCCGCCCGCGACGACCATCACCGCGAGTGGCGAGGCCACCGATCGTAGGCTCGCGGTCGGCCTGCCGCGCTGCGCCGCTCGCTCAGCGGGCGCTGCGACCGGCGCTGCGCCGCTGGGACGGCCGCCGGTCCCGGCCCCGACTGCGTGGCGCTCGCCTCGGCTCGCGAGAAGCCGGATCGTCTCGCCGCGCGGCACCGCGCGAGTCGATCGCTGCGCACGCACGGCGAAGGGCAGCAGGACCGCGGCCGCCAGAACGTAGCGCCACAGGCCCACGGCGAGCGGCGTCATGCCGGTCAGGACGAGCTTGCCGACGACGAAGGCTGCCGCCCAGCCCAGCGTCGCGACGCTCAGGCCGAGGTAGGCCAGCGGCAACGACACCGGCCGCCGCGTGTCGAGTGCCACGCGGGCAGGGACAGAGGCGCCGGCGGTGGCGCTGCCGCTGACGGTTGCGGTGGCATCTGCCTCGTGCATGGGTGCCCATACACCGCTGGATCGTGGCGCACGAGGCTCGCTCGACGATCCTGGAAAGGCGCGCCCCGAGCTGGTGCGTTGCCGGAGTCGGCCGGTGGGATTCGCCCTGCTGCGCGCGCGGCGGCCGCCGGCGCCGCACGGACGGCGGCCATGTCGGCGGTCGGTGCCGTTGCCCGCCCTCTCGGGATCGGCCAAACTCGATGGGAGAAGGAGGGTGCAGGTGGCCAAGAGGACAGCGAAGGCCGCGGGGATGCGCGGCGCTGCTTCGAGCCGAGAGCGGGAAGGGCGTCGCTCGGCGCCGAAGAGCGAGGCCGTGCGGGAGGAGGTCCCGAAGAAGGCCGCCGCGCGCGCGAAGATCGGCAAGCCGGGCAAGGCCGCCAAGGCCCGCGCGAAGAAGCTCGAGCACGACCTCTTCGATCTCTACGAGTCGATCCACTACCGGGAGTTCAAGATCCTGCTGAAGGCGGCGGACTTCGACGAGGACGTCTCGGTCGAGGTGCACGACTACTGGAAGCTCGCGCGCCGCATCGCCGGCCAGCTCCTGATCTCCGTGCGGCGGGGCGAGGGGGAAGAGGTTCCGCAATACCGCGACGTCGTCTTTCTCGACACGCCCGCCCGGGACCTCTACCGCAGCTCGTACATGCTGCGCGTGCGACGGCCCTACGTGGGCGGTGTGCCCGGCGATCGCTACGAGCTGACGCTCAAGTTTCGCAGCCCGGACATCGCACACGCTGCCGAGGTCGACGTGAGCTCCTCCAGGGGAGCCCCGGGGCGCGTCAAGTTCAAAGAGGAGATCCTGCTCGTCGGCAGCGAGCTGGGCGGCATGCGCAGCGTCTTCTCGCACACCTGTCAGATGCCCGACGTGCGCGAGCCGCTGGGCCGAACGGTGGCCGAGTACTCTCGGATCTTTCCGGTGCTGGCGACCCTCGGCCTGCGCCCGTCGACCAGAATCGCCCCCGCGGCTCCCGTCCCCGTGCAGGAGGTGCTCTACGAGCTGGGCGAGTTCGGCTTCCGCGGAGCCAAGACCGCCAAGGTCGACATGGCGGTGTGGCGCAACCCCCAGACCAAGAAGATCATGATCGGCGAGTTCGCCTACGAGACCCACTTCCGCCACTATGGCCGGCTGCACCCCGTCCCCAAGCTGCGCTCCGAGCGGCTCTATCGCCTCCTGCAACGCGAGACCGGCGCCTGGGTCGAGCTCGGCACGACGAAGACGGCCATGTACTACGCCCTCTCCGGCAAGAAGATCCGCCACGATGAGTGAAGGTGGGGACGGAAGCGACCCGGAGAGCGCACTAGGGCAGGTGGTGGGCGCGCCGGCGGAGGGCTCGAGCCCGCGCGGCGCGCATAGCACCAAGCCGGTCGGTCTATCCGAGATCTTCTTCGCGTTCTTGAAGCTGGGCGCGACGAGCTTCGGCGGAGGCGTGGTGGCTTACCTGCGCGAGGAGCTCGTGGTGCGCGAGCGCTGGCTCGACGACGCGACGTTCCTCGCCGGACTCGAGCTGAGCCAGACTCTGCCGGGCCTGAACGCCACCAACATGAGTGTCTACGTCGGCGAGCGCCTGCGTGGCGCCCCCGGCGCAGTGGTCGCCTGTCTGGGCATGATGCTCCCCGGTACGGCCGTCGTCATGCTGCTCGGCGTGCTGCTGGCCGGCCACGGCCATCTGCCGGACGTCTCCGTCGTGCTGGGCGGCGTTGGTGCCGCCGCCGTGGGCCTGCTCCTGGCGACCACCTGGAAGATCGCCCGTCCGGTCGTCGAGGGCGTCGGCGACGTCGCGCTGGCGGTGGTGACGTTCGTCGCGATCGGCGTGTTCCACGTCTCGCTGGTCCTCGTCCTGGTCACCATCGGGCCCGTCGCGGTCCTGATCCATCGGCCGCGCGATGGCGCCCGCGACGCGTCGCCGGGCGACCGGACGGGGCCGCCGGGGTGTGGCGGGATCGAGCCTGGGGCGCGGCGGTGAGTCTGGTCGCCCAGGTGCTGGGCATCTTCTCGCTGCTCTCGGTCCTCGCCGTGGGCGGTGGTGCAGCGGTGCTGCCCGAGATGAAGGCGCTCACCGTCGGGCCACACCCGTGGATCACCCCAGACCAGTTCGGCCAGATCTACAGCCTGGGCCAGCTCGCACCCGGCCCCAACATGCTCATGGTGAGCGTGGTCGGCTACCACGTCGCGGGCTGGGGCGGTGCGGCGGCGGCGTTGCTCGGCTTCTTCGTGCCCGCCGGGGTGATCACGTTCTTCGCCGGGCGCGCCTGGGACCGCTTCGCCGAATCGCCCTGGCGCACGGCGCTCGCACGCGGCCTCGGGCCGGTCACCGTCGGCCTGATCCTCGCGGGCGCGCTCTCCATCGCGCACACCGTGATGCACGGGCCGCTCAACTGGGCGATCGCGGCGGTGGTGACGGTGATCCTCCTGCGCGTCAAGATCAACCCCGTCGTCCTCATCGCCGGCGGGGGTGTGGTCGCCTGGCTGGGCAGCGTGCTGGGGTAGGGGGCGTGGCCGCAGGCAGCGGGGCCGCCGCCCGGCGCGCTCGGGTGGTCGCAACGGCGGCGGGAGCGCTGTCGATCGTCGGGTGGGTCGCCTGGCTCTGCGCGCCCCTGCTTCGCGGCGAGCAGCTGATCGTTCGGCGCGATGCGCTCTCCGCGGTGCTGCCCGTCAAGCTCATTCTCGCGGACGCCCTGCAGAAGGCCTCCCTGCCCGTCTGGAATCCGGCGCCTGCCCTGGGCAAGCCCTTCCTGGCCGATCCGCTGACCGGAACGCTCTACCCGGGGAACCTGCCGCTCCTGCTCACGCCGTTTTCCGCCGGGTACGGGCTGCTTCTGACCGCGCACCTGGCCTGGGGGGGCATCGGTGCCCTGCTCCTGCTGCGCTGCTCGGGTCTGCCGCTTGCCGCGTCCCTGCTCGGAGCGATCGTCTGGGCGGCCGGCGGTGCGATGCTCTCCCTGACCGACGTGGCCAACCACCTCTGCGCGATCGTCTGGCTGCCGTGGGTGCTGTGGGGCTGGTCGCGCCCGCTGGCCGTCGGACGAAAGATCGCCTTGGCCGCGGCCCTGCTCGCAGTGGCCGTGCTCACCGGCAGTCCAGAGATGGTGGCGCTGATCGCCGGCGCTGTGCTGCTCTGGGCTCGAGACAGTCGCGCGCTCGTCGTGCCGCCGCTCGCCGCGGGCTTGGCCGGGCTCGGCGTCGTGCCGATCCTGCGCTACGCCGCGCAATCGTGGCGCGGTGCGCACGGCTTCTCGGCCGACGCGGTGCTGCGCTTCTCGGCGCCACCCGAGCAGCTCCTCCAGCTGGTGCGCGACACGGGACCGCTCGAGCCGGCACCGTTTCTCGCTTCGGTCTACGTCGGACCGTTGGCGGTCGGCCTGGCGCTGCTCGGGCTAGCCGGGGCGTCGCGCCGCCGCATGGCCACGGGCCTGGCGCTCGCCCTCGCGATCGTCCTGGTGGCTCTCGGCCCGGCCACTCCCGTGGGTCCGCTCTTCTTTCGCCACGTGCCGCTCGTCTCGTTGGTGCGCTATCCTGGTAAGTTGCTCGTCGCCCTGCACGCCCTGGTCGCCCTGGGCGCGGCGCTGGGCTGCGCCCGGGTCGTCGCCTGGGGGGCTGCGGGCGGGCGCTGGTCGGCCGCGCGGCGTCGCGCTGCGGCGCTCCTGGCCACGTGCCTCGTGCTGGCGACGGCCGCCGACCTGGCGCGCAACAATCGCAGCCTGGTGGTCGGGGAGCCCGCGGCCGAGTTTCTGGATCCGCCCCCGATCGCCCGTGCGATGCGATCGGAGGCGCAGCGGTCCGCCGTCGGACTCGCCGCTCGGCCCGCGCGCTACTACGCGAACCCGACGGGCGCCCCCGCGCCGCGCTCCGCCGCGGACGCCGCGCGCCGCGACCGGGATCTGCTGTTCGCCGCGACCGGCGAGCTCTACGGTCTGGCCAACGTCAACACGCCGAGCTCGCTCAACCTGATCGCCCACGAGCGCCTGCAGCAGGCACTCGCCGCCGCGCCGCGCGAGTCCGCGCTCGACGCCTTGGCGGCGCTGGGCGTCCTCTGGGTGACCACCTGGGAGCCGCTGGAGCAGTCGGCGATCGCGCGGCCCGTGGCACTCGCGGACGACGCAGGCGGAGCCCGGCTCTACCGGCTCGACGGTGCCGCCGAGCGGGCCTTCGTCGCGCGGCGCGTCGTGGTCGCAGCCGATGCGCTGAACGCCCTGGGGCGCTTCGTGCTTTCGACTCCCGGGCGACATCGCGGGCTGGCGGTGCTCGAGGCAGGGCAGGCCGCTGCCGTACACGGCGAGGTGCTCGAGGCGCCGAGCGATGGGCCACAGGCCGGCGCCCCGGCGAGCGATGCCCGCTCGGCGTCGGGCTCGGAGCCGCCGGCGTCGGCGGGATCGCGGCTGGAGAGCGAGCCGCCCCCGCCCCGCTGGCTCGTCGACCGCCCCGCGCGGCTCGAGCTCGAGGTGTCGCTGGAGCGTCCGGCTGTGCTGGTGGTGAGCGACACCTGGAGCGAGGGCTGGTCGACGACGGTCGACGGTGCGGCGGCTCCGCTGCTGCGCGTGAACGGTCTGGTGCGCGGCGTGTCGCTCCCCGCCGGCGCGCACCGCGTCGTCATGGAGTACTCTCCACCGGGGCTGGCTCTCGGTGCCGCGCTGTCGGCGCTCAGCGCGGCCATCGCGCTGCTGCTCGCGAGCGCGCCCGCACGACGCCGTCCCGCGTGAGGTCCGGCCCGGCGCCGCGGCTCGCCCCGGCGAGCCAGGCATCCGGCCGACACCTCACGGGCAGGAGCCCGCAGCCGCGCGCGAGCGCGGTCGCCCCGCGTTCAGCCGTTGAACGCCGCGACCACCTTGCGCCAGCGCTTCGCGTCGTCCTCCGCGCGGTACGGGACGTAGAAGGACAGCCGGTCGAGGATGCCGGCGTAGCGCTGCTTGAGCTTGTCGGCGATCTCGTCCCAGGTGCCGGTCACGGCGTACTCCTCGAGCATCTCGTCGGTGACAAGGCTCGGCATGCCCGCCCAGTCGCCGCGTCGGGTCATCTCGTTCAACCGGGTCTGGGTTTCACCCCAGCCGTGCGCCTCGAGCACCGGCCGGTAGGCAGGGGTCGAGGCGTAGAAGGAGATCTGCTGCTTGACCAGGCCCTTCATGCCCTCGCGCTCCTGTGGCGTGTCGCCGACGATGACGAAGGCCGACGTCGAGATCTTGCAGTCCTCGCGCGTGCGCCCCGCCTTCTTCGCGCCAGCCTCGATGTTCGGCACGACGGTCTCGCGCAGGTACTTCATCGAGTGGAACGGGTGGGCGTGGAAGCCGTCGCACAGCTCGCCAGCGAGCTTGCACATGTACTCGTTCACGCCGGCGATGTAGATGGGAATGTTCGGGTGGGCGATGGAGCCGCCGTTGAAGAACGGCGTCATCAGGGTGAAGTTGTAGAACTGACCCTCGAAGCGAGGCCGGGTGCCGTTCTGGAAGCAGTCCCAGACGGCGCGGATCATCTGCACCATCTCGCGCAGGCGGGGCCCCGGCGACTCCCACTTGATGCCGAAGCGGCGCTCGTTGTGCGGCTTCACCTGCGTGCCCAGGCCGAGGATGAAGCGGCCGTCGGAGAGCGCCTGGATGTCCCAGGCGATCATCGCGTGAACCAGCGGGCTGCGCGGAAACGCGACCGCGATCGCCGTGCCGATCTTGATCCGCTGGGTGTGCTCGGCGGCCAGCACCGCCGGGAAGTAGGG
>CAZGUU010000212.1:0-1615 GCA_964529315.1 uncultured Enterobacteriaceae bacterium | reverse complement strand
CGCACCGTGGAGTCGCAGCTCGCCATCTACCGCGAGGTGACCGCCGCGGCGGCGCTGATCGACGACCCGCGAACCGCTGCCGAGCGCATCGACGACGTGGTCCGCACCCTGTGGCGCGAGCAGCGCCCGGGGTACCTCGAGATCCACCGCGACATGGTCGATCGGACGATCGACGTGCCGCGCGATCTGATCGAGAGCGGGGGGCCGCTGGACGTCGGCCACAGCGCCGATCCACGCAAGGTGCGCGAGGCCGCGCGCGAATCCGCGGAGCGCCTCGGGCGTGCACGCAGGCCGGTGGTCATCGCGGGCATCGAAGTGCACCGCTTCAAGGCGGGCCGCGAGGTCGTGCGGCTGTGCGAGCGGCTGGGAGCACCGGTGCTGACGACCATGCTCTCCAAGGGGGCCGTTCCCATGGACCACTCGCTCGCCATGGGCGTGTTCATGGGGGCGCTCTCGCCGCCGCCGATTCGCAAGCGGGTCGAGGCCGCGGACCTGATCCTCGACCTGGGGACGCCGGCGACCGACATCGGCGGTCTGGCCCACCCGTTGCCCCGCGAGCGCCTGATCTCGGCCGTGGACCGGCGCGTGGACGTGAGCTTCCACAGCTACACCGACGTCCCTTTGCGCGACTTCGTGCGCAACCTGCTCGAGGAGCGCCTGCCGCGCTTCGCCGAGCGGGTGAGCTACTGCGACAACCTGCCGCCCGCGCGAGCGGAAGCCGTGCGCGCCGGCCAGGTGTCGGCTGGCACTGGCGACTCCGGGCTCCGCGCGGCGCGCGGCACGCGGGCGCGAAGCCGGACGCAGATCCGCGTCGCCGAGGTGCTGCAGGTGCTCAACCGCTTCCTCGCGGACCGGCGCGGCCACGTGGTCGTCGCCGACTCGGGCGACGTGCTGTTCGCCGGCGTCGACGTGCGCATCGGCGGCAGCGGCTCGTACTTCGCGCCCGGCTTCTACGCCTCGATGGGCTTCTCGGTCCCGGCGGCCATGGGCATCGAGCTCGGAACCGGAAGGCGGCCGATCGTGCTGTGCGGCGACGGGGCCTTCCAGATGACCGGCCCGGAAATCGCACACGCGCCGATGCTCGGTGCCCGCCCGATCGTCCTGGTGATGAACAACGGCGGCTGGGGCATCTTCCGCCCGGTGCTCGAGCGCCAGGCGGTCCTCGAGATCCCGCCCTGGCCGTACGCCGAGCTGGCGCGGCTGTGGGGCGGAGACGGCGAGCGGGTGACCACGGCCGAGGAGCTCGAGGCGGCGCTCGCGCGGGCTGCGCGCAGCCCGCGCTTCTTCCTCGTCGAGGTGGTCGTCGGGCGCACCGACCTCTCGCCCCTGTCGCGCAAGTACATCCGCTTCTCCGCGCGCCAGGGAGCGGCACCCGCGCGGCGGACGCACCGCGCCGCGGCTAGGGCCTCGCGGCCGCGAGGCCGGAGCGAGAAGCGGGCGGGGGAGCGATGAGCCCGGAGCCTTTCGTCTGGCGGTTGCCCGAGCGCTTCAACTTCGGGCGCGACGTGGTCGACGAGCTGGCGCGCGACCGCGGGCGCACGGCGCTCTACTGGGAGGACGAGTCGGGGCGGACGGCGCGCTACACCTTCTGGGACATGAAGGTCTGGTCGAGCCG
>CAZGUU010000211.1:0-9708 GCA_964529315.1 uncultured Enterobacteriaceae bacterium | reverse complement strand
GCAGGCGCAGCGCGCGCCGCGCCAGGTCGCGGGCGCTTCCCGTGGCGAACAGCGCCGGGGCGCGCCAGGCGCGATGCAGCTCGGCCATCTGCGGCAGATCCGCGGCGAGCACCGGCCGGCCCCAGGCGAGCGCGGCGGACAGCGAGCCGGAGGCCGTCATCGCGGTGAACGGCGCCAGCACCAGATCGCTGGCGCACATCGTCGCGCCCACCTCGGCCTCGGGCAGATAGCCGCTCACGACCACCCGCTCGGCGAGCCCGAGCGCGTGCGCCCGGGCTCGAACGCCCGCCAGAACCTCCCGGTCGCGCGCGTCCTGCGGCCCGCCCGCGATGAGCAGCGTGCAGCGCTCGGGCAGCGCGGCCAGCGCGTCCAGCGCCACCTCGTAGCCCTTGTGCCACTTGATGAAGCCGAAGATGGTCAAGACCGTCCGCCCGGCCAGGCCGTACCGCCGGCGGATCTCGGCGGAGGTGCACGCCCCGCGACGTCGCCGTCCCACCGGAATGGGGGCGACGACCACGCGTCCCGCAGCACGCCCGGCGAGCTGCCGGCGATGCACGGCGCTGTGCACCAGGCAGCTCGTCGAACGATCGGCGAGGCAGCGCGCCGAGGCGGGATCGTCGAACGGCAAGCAGTGCAACGTCAGCAGCTTGGGCGCGGCGATCCCCCCGAGCAGCGCCTCGAGGTTCTCGCCCGGCGCGCCACCGTGCAGGAAGAATCCGTGCTCGTACTGGAGATGCGCGACGTCGGCCCCGGTCAGGCGCGCGCCGAGCCGCGCGTAGTCCGCCCGTCGCCGCGCCGCCTCGAGCGGCACGACGATCAGGTCGACCTGCGAGCCCAGGTGCGCGAGCAGGTGGCGCGCGTAGTCGGCGATACCGCAGCGCGCCCGGGTGGGGGTGAGGAAGGCCACCCGCAGACGCCTTCGGCACGACCCTCGCGCCACGCTACACCTCCACCCGCGACGCGCGCTCTTCGTGGTGCTCGGGCTCGTGGATCAGCTCCCCCTGCTCGACGAAGCGCCCGTCCCAGATCTGCCGCACGTCCACCCCGGGGTTCGAGCCGAGCCAGGTGGAGAAGAGCCGCTCGCAGACGAACGGGTGCAGGGTGGCGTGCGGCCGGCCGAACACGCGCAGCAGCTGGTCGTCGGAGAGGCTGCTCATGCGGTAGCCCGGATCGCGCGCGAGCAAGCCCTGGAGCTCGCCGTCCGATTCGTCGTCCATGGCCGCGAGACAGGGTGCGAGCAGCTCCGCGTGGAATCGCTCGTAGAGCGCTGGGCGGCACAGGAAGTGGTTCTGGTAGATCGGCGGCGCGGCCAGGCGGGCGACGTCGCCGGCCACGCCCACCCGCTCTAGCAGGACGCGCGCGGCCTCGAGGATGCCGGGGTGCTTGGCCTCGGCCAGGAGCCAGGGCTGGCGGCCGCGCACCCGCCCGAAGAAGCTGTAGACGTCGGCGGAGAAGCCGTCGGCCGCCATGCGCTCGAGGATCGCCGGCGGCTCGAGCGGGATCTTGCGCGCGAACTTCCACGAGAAGACGCCGAAGTAGTCGCAGCGGCGATGGTGGCCGGCGGCGAGCAGCTCGGCGATCACCGCGCTCTCCAGGTAGCGCGTCGCGCGCAGGCTCTGGCACGGCCGGTAGCGCGGATCGAGGTGGCCTCGCGAGGCCTGATCGTAGAACACCTGGTACACGACGACTCGCACCCCGTCGCGCAGCAGCGTCGGGCCCCCGGTATCGCAGCGCAGCAGCGACGCAGTCCCTTCGTCGCGCAGCAGCGGCGCAGCCTCGCCGCCGCGCAGCTCCGGCCCGCCCTCGGCGCTGCGCGCTCGGCCGGGCTCGCGGGCAGCCTGGGCCGGATCGAGCGCGCCACGCTCCCCATAGACGCGGGCGAGGCGTGCCGGATCCTGCCCGGCATAGTAGCGCGCGACCGGCGCCCGGCCGCGCGCCGCCAGGTCGGCGCGCGCCTCCTGGTCGCCCAGCAGCCGGCCGAGCTCGGCTGCGGCCCCATCGACGTCGAGCGGCTCGACCAAGCCGTCCCGCGGGAAGCCGGCCTCGACCAACGACGGCACGGGCGACGACACGACGCAGGCCCCCGCGTGCAGCGCCTCGAGCACCGGATAGCCGAAGCCCTCGTAGAGCGACAAGCAGAGGAACACCTCGCAGCCGCGCATCAGGCGGCGCACGACGTCGTCCTCGGCGTCGCCCACCAGGTGCACGGCGCTGCGCGCCGGGGAGTCGGCGAGCGCACGCAGCAGCGGCTCCTGGCCCCAGCCGTGCCAGCCGACGATCACCAGCGCCAGCGCCGCGTCGCGCCCGTGCAGGCGCTCGAAGACCCGCAGGACCGAGAGCAGGTTCTTGCGCGGCTCGATGCTGCCGACACAGAGGACGTAGGGCCGGCCACGAAGCTCGGGCTCGATCGGATGCGCGCCCGGCGCGCGCGCGGCGCGCTCGCTCCACCAGAGCGCCTCGAACGGCGTCACGGGATGGCAGCACACGACGCGCCGGCGCTCGATGCCAGCCGCGACCACCTCCTCGAGAACGCTCCGCGAATCGACGACCACCAGATCGGCCTCGCTCGCCCGCTCCACCGCGCCCCGGTAGTAGGGCAGGTAGTGAGGCTCGATGCTCTCGGGGAAGCGCAGGCAGGTGAGGTCGTGCAACGTCAAGGTGACCCGCGGCGCGACTCGCCCGGGAAACAGCGAGAACGGGAAGTGCAGCACCTCGAGCTGCCGGTCGGCCAGCTCGTCCGCCAGCCGCAGCGCCTCGTCGGGCACGAACAGCGGGGTGTCCAGCGCGACCTCTCGGCCGGGCAGCCGCCGATCCAGATCGAGCGGCCGATCGGGGTGGCGCAGCAGGTGCAGCTCGGCGCCCGTGGGGTGGTCCTCGAGCGAGGCGAGCAGCCCGCGCGCCCAGCGGTGGAAGCCGGTCCGGGCGTACTGAACGATGCGCAGGTCGAGCGCGATGCCGCGGCGCGTCTCCGGCCCGCAGGAGTCGCTGGGAGCGCGGGGCGTCAATCGAGCTCTCCCACCCAGCGGTGCAGGTCACGCTGGTGGATCTCCGCCCAGCGATCGGCCCGGATCCGGGCCATCTGCGCGGCATCGAGGCGGGTCGCCAGGATGGCCAGCGCCGCCGCCGGGCTCGGGCCCCAAGCGAGCTTGCGCCGGCCCGAGGTGGTCTCGAAGAGGAACATGCGATGCGGCCGGCGCCGGGCCGACGAGGCTGGCGCAGCCGCCGGACGCCGGTCGTCGCGGCGTGCCTCGAGCTCGGCGTCGTAGCGGCCCGCGAGCAGGTCGCGGTAGAACGCGTAGTCGATGCCGATCAGCTTCTCGTCGCTCGGGTAGCGGTGGTAGCTGTCCGGCGTGAGTCGGCTGCAGCCCTCGGCGGCGAGCTGGTAGCCCAGCGCGGAGCCGGGGTACGGCGAGTAGAAGGCGATCGAGGGGATCGCGTAGCGCATGCGGCGCAGCTGGCGCATCGTGGCGAAGGCATCCTCGCGCGTCTCGCCGGGGATGGCCAGCATGACGTTGGCCCAGAAGCGCGGCGGCGCCTGGCCGCGGCGGACGAAGTCGTCGCCGATGCGGTTCAGCAAGTCGATGGCGAAGTCGTTGTCCGCGGTGCTGCACTCCTTGTTCAGCAGGTCGAGGACGCGGTCGCTGCCCGACTCGAAGCCGATCGAGATGGTGCTCCAGCCGGTCTCGCGCACCAGGGCCTCGAACAGCTCGGGCCAGCGCCGCACGGTGTCGGCGCGCGCCGCCGCCCAGTACGGCCAGCGCCGCCGCGCGCGGCGCGGGTAGGCGTCGAGCCACTCCTCGAGCCACGCCGGGTGCTGGAAGAACATCGAGTCGTGGATGACCACGGAGCCGAGCGGGCCGTGCGCGCGGTCGATATGGTTCAGCTCGTCGATCACCGCCAGGACGGAGCGGCGCGCGACGGCCGGAACGTACGAGGCCTCGTTGCAGAAGGCGCAGCGCCACGGGCAGACGCGGCTGGTGAGCACCGTGGCCACGGGGCTCGGGCCCCAGCCGCACGCCGGCTCGAGCGGCCAGGGAAAGTCCGCGCGGCCCGGGTCGGGCCACAGCGTCCGGTCGATGGCCGGCCAGTCGGCGGTGACGCCGGCGCCTGACGCGACCAGGCGTGGGAAGGCCCGCGGGTCGCGCGCCAGGTCGACGATGATCCCTTCGCCGGCTCCGCGGCAGATCACGTCGAACGCCGCGACCGCCTCCATCTCCTGGGGCGCCACCGCAGGGTGCAGGCCCCCGGTCACGACCACACCGGCGGGGTTCAGCGCCTTGAACATCTCGGCGGCGCGACGCGCGAAGGGAAAGGTGTAGCTGCGCACGTTCATCAGCAGGACGTCGCGATTGCGCAGCAGCGGTGCGAGCTCCGGCCAATCGCGCACGGCGCGCGTCGAGGCGAGATCGGTCGCCACGCCGGCCCGCTGCAGGATGGTGCGCAGCAGCCCCAGGCCGTGGTCCTGCCAGCGCTCGAGCGGCCCGGCGTTGGCGAAGGCGCCGAGGTCGCCGAGATCGAGCCAGAGCGGGCGCACCGTCATCGGCCTGCGCCCCTCGCCTTGCGTCTCTCGCCCGTCGCCTCGCGACGCACGCCACTGGCCGCGCAGCGCATCGGCGTCACTCGCGGGTGAGCCCGAGGGCGCGCAAGAGAAATTCGCGCTCGCGCTCCATGGTGTAGCCGCGGCAAGCGGCCATGGCCCGATCCCGGAGAGCGTCGCGGTAGCTGGGACGGGCCAGCACCTCGAGCACGGCCGCGACCAGGCCGGCCGCGTCGCCGTTGGGTACGAGGTGCGCCGTCTCGCCGTGGCGCAGGAACTCGAAGCCGCCGTCGCCGGGGAAGCCGACCACGCAGCAGCCGGCGCACTGAGCCTCGAGCGGCGGGAGCCCCAGCGCCTCGACCGGCGAGACGGCGACGAACGTGTCGGTCCGCTTGAGGATCTCCGCCACCTCGAGCTCGCAGAGGCCGTCGATCCGCGCGAGCGGCGTGCCCGAGGGCAGGGCCGCCGCCACCGCGTCGGCGAACTCGCGCCCCTTGCGCGGCATGAGCGCGACGCTTCCCCGCACCTTGGGCTCGCCGCGCCAGCGAAACGCCTCGGGGATGCCCATCGGCACGTAGGGGGCCACGCGGCCGTGGCGCAGGAGCTCGTAGCTCATGTGCAGGCCGTGCGAGACGAACTCGAAATCGCGGGCGAACAGCGCGTGGTCGTCGGGCGTGTTCGCGCCCTGCATGTGCACGATCCGCCGGCGCGCGGGCAGGCTCTCCACGAACCCGGCGTCGGCGGGAGAGGAGAAGAGCACCACGTCCTCGGCCGTGCACAGGCCGGGGAGCTCCTCTCGCGCGACGAATCGCGCGCCGCTCGCGAGCCAGCTCGGGCGCTCGGCCCCCGGTGTGGCGACCGCGGCGGCGAAGCCGCCGTGGTCGAGCAGCTCGACGCAGTGGACGCCCTTCTTGACGCCTCCGTAGATCCCGGCTCCGGGCAGCACGTAGTAGAAGGTCGTCGACTCCATCAGCTCTCCCCGCGCAGCGTCGCGCACCACCCACCGCTGGGCGCGCGCGGCCGGCGTATGTTAGCAGGAGCGCACGACGGTGGGCGCCGCGCAGGTCGCCGGTGTGCGCCGCGGGCTTCGGCAACGCGCCGCTCGAAGCGGCGTCTCGACGCGGGGGCAGTTGCGGGTCGCATGCTCGAGCTCACCTTCCACGGGGTCACGGCCACCATCGCCTGCGACGACGACGAGGTATTGCGCCGGGTGGCGTGCGATTTCTCCTACTTCCGGGCGCCTGGCGCCAGCGCGACCGGCCCGGCGGGCCTCGCCATCACCGCTCGCCGCCGAGCCCCCGAGTACGCTTCGCTGCCGCCGCTCGCGGCCACCGTCTACACACCACGCAACGTCTGCTTCTCGAGCGGCGACGTCACCTACATCGACTACTTCGGCCGGGCCCTGGCCGTCTACCACCACCGCGAGCGGCGTTTCGAGGTCGACTGCCCGGAGGTCGACCTGCTGCACGAGATCGTCTACCTGACGATCCTGTCACGCGTCGGCGAGCGGCTCGAGGAGCGGCGCCTGCACCGCATCCACGCCCTGGCCGTCGAGGTGGCAGGCCGCTCGGCCCTCTTCCTCATGCCCTCGGGGGGAGGCAAGACGACGCTCGCGCTCGAGTTCCTGCGCCGCGGCGATCCCTACCGCCTGGTGTCCGAGGACAGCCCGCTGGTCGGTGCGGGCGGGCGCCTCCTGCCCTTCCCGCTGCGCCTGGGCATCCTGGCCACACAGCCGCCCCCCTTCGCCGCCGAGCACGTGACCCACGTCCGTCGCATGGAGTTCGAGCCCAAGTACCTGGTGTCGCTCGATGCCTTCCCCGGCGCGCTGGCCGGCGGGACGTCCATGCCCGAGCTGCTGTTCGTCGGCCGGCGCACGCTGGGGTGCGCCTGCAGCATCGTCCCGGCCGGGCGCCGTGTGGCGCTGCGCGCCCTGCTCGAGAGCATGGTGGTCGGCGTCGGCCTCTACCAGGGGGTCGAGTTCCTCCTGCGCACCTCGGCGCTCGACCTGGCTCGCATGGGCGGCGTGGTCGCCTCGCGCACCCAACGCGCGCTGGCGCTGGCACGGCGCTGCCAGGCCTTCGTCGTCGACCTGGGCCGGGATCCGGCGCACAATGCGGAGAAGCTGCTCGGCTTCCTCGCCGAGCGCGGCTTCGGGCCACCGGCGGCGTTCGGCTCGCAGCCTCGAGGCAACGGAGGACCCGACGATGGCCGGTAAGCACTTCGAGGATCTCCCGGTGGGCGCGATGTTCCGCCACGAGCCGAGCCGCACCGTGACCGAGACCGACAACCTGCTGATCACCACGCTGACGATGAACCCCCAGCCGCTGCACCTCGACGCCGAGTTCGCCCGCGCGACCGACTTCGGCCGCATCCTGGTCAACAGCATGTTCACCCTCGGGCTGGTGGTCGGGCTCTCGGTGGCCGACACGACGCTCGGCACGACGATCGGCAACCTGGGCTTCGAGAAGGTCGAGTTCCCGAGCCCGGTGTTCGTGGGCGACACGATCACCGTCGAGACGACGGTCGTCGAGGCGCGGCGCTCGCGCTCCAAGCCCGACCGCGGCGTGGTGCTCTTCGAGCACGTCGGACGCAACCAGCGCGGCGAGGTGGTCTGCCGGGCGCGGCGCAACGCGATGATGCGCGCCCGCAGCGTGCCCGCCTGACCCCGGGGAACGCGGATGGCCAACCGCGACATCGCGCTCCTGCGCGGCTACCACGAGGCGACCAAGCACTCGCCCGAGAGCGTGAGCCATGCAGCGCAGGGGCTCGACTGGGCAAACCAGCCGCGCCCCTTCAAGGTGTATACGAGCCTGCAGTCGGTCCCGCTGGCCCGTGACCTGCCGCGCTCCACCGCGCCCGCGCTGGAGGCGATCGCCGACCCGGGCCTGGCCATGGGCACCGGCCCGCCACTCGACCAGGACCTCCTGGCGCACGTCCTCTACTTCACCGCCGGCGTTCTGCGACGGCGCAGCCATCCCGGCGGGGACGCCTACTTCCGCGCCGCCGCGTGTACCGGCAACCTGCACCACGTCGATCTCTACCTGACCTGCGGTCCGCTGCCCGACCTCGATGCGGGCGTCTACCACTTCGCGCCGCACGACTTCGCTCTGCACCGCCTGCGTACGGGCGACCACCGCCGCCGCCTGGTCGAGGCGACCGGCGGCGATCCCAGCATCGCCGACGCACCCGCGGTGCTGGCCTTCGCCAGCACCTTCTGGCGCAATAGCTGGAAGTACCGCGCGCGGGCCTACCGTCACGCCTTCTGGGACAGCGGCACGCTGCTGGCCAATCTACTGGCGCTGTGCGCGGCGCGCGAGCTGCCCGCGCGCATCGTGCTCGGCTTCGTCGACGACGCGCTGAACGCGTTGCTCGGGCTCGACGGCGAGCGCGAGGCCGCGCTCGGCCTGGTGGCGCTGGGTCGCGGCGGCGAGGCGAGCCTGCCGCAGGGCGCGCCCGAGATGGCACCGCTCACCCACGAGGTGCTGCCGCTCTCCGCGCACGAGATCGACTACCCGGAGATCGGCGCCGCCCACGCGGCGAGCAAGCTCGAGACTCCGCAGGAGGTCGTCGCGTGGCAGCGCTCGGCGGAGCAGGAAGGGCCGCCCGTCGAGCCGGCGAGCGCGGACGAGCGAGCCGCCTCCGCCGCACCCACCGCCGCGGACGGGCGAGCCATCTTCGGCGTCTCGCACAACGGTGGCTCGGCCTCGCGCTTTCTCCCTCTGGTGCCGCGCACCGCGGACCAGGAGCCGGGCGAGCCGATCGAGGCGGTGATCCTGCGCCGCGGCTCGACGCGCGCGTTTGCCCACGACGCGATCGACTTCTCGGCGCTCTCGACGATCCTGCGCACCGTCTCGCGAGGCATCCCGGCGGACTTCGTCGCGCCCGCGGCGCAGCGCGGCGAGATCCACCTGATCGCCCACGCGGTCGACGGCCTGGCCCCGGGCGCCTACCTGTTCGACCGCCGGCGCGAGGCCCTGCTCCTGCTGCGCGAGGGGCGGTTTCGCGACGAGGCGGGCTTCCTCGACCTCGGACAGGAGCTGGCGGCCGACGCCGCGGCGAACCTCTACTGGCTCGCCGACCTGGAGCCGATCCTCGAGCGGCTGGGCAACCGCGGCTATCGCGCGGCCCAGCTCGAGGCGGCGATCGGCGGCGGCAAGGCCTACCTCGCCAGCTTCGCCCTCGGCCTGGGCGCAAGCGGTCTCACCTTCTTCGACGACGAGGTGACGCGCTTCTTCTCCCCGCGGACCGCCGCCAAGAGCGTGATGTTCTTGATGGCCCTGGGCGTCCCGCGCCGCGTGCGGCGGGCTTGAGGTCGGGGATTCGACGCGGCGAGGGAGCCGTCGCGCGCTCGCCGTACCCCGCCATTGCCTCGCTTCGCGGCTCGCTTCGCAGGGTCAGACCAGGCCCATGAAGTCGGCCATCCCCACGCGGCGCCCCGCCGTGTAGCCGCCATCGACGGCGATCGCCTGGCCGCTGACGAACGATGCGTCGTCCGAGGCGAGGAAGAAGGCCACGCCAGCCACCTCCTCGGGCAGGCCGAAGCGGCCCAGGTGGTGCTGCTCGCGGATCCGCTCCTTGAACGGCGCCATGACCTCCGCGTCGAACACCGAGCGGAACAGCGGCGTGTCGATGAAGCCCGGGCAGATCGAGTTGGCCCGGATGCCGAGCCGGCCGTAGTCGATCGCCAGGTTGCGGGTGAGCAGCACCACGCCGCCCTTGGAGGCGTTGTAGGTGCTCCCCCCTTCGCTGCCCTCGAGGCCCTCGACGCTGGCCACCGTGACGATCGAGCCCGAGCGCTGCGCCATCATCGCCGGCAGGACGTGCTTGCAGGAGAGGAAGGTTCCCTTGAGATTGACGTCCTGCACGCGCTGCCACTCCTCGAGCGCGAGCAGGTGCACCGGGCCGCCGCCTGCGGTGCCGGCCGCCGTCACCAGCACGTCGATGCGACCGTGGCGCGCCAGGGTGTGGCGCACCGCGGCCTCCACCGCGGACTCGTCGCGCACGTCGGCGACCGCGAAGCTCGCCGCAGGCGCCGCGGCCTCGATCTCGCCCCACGCCGCGGGCCGCGGTGGTAGCGCGCCCGATGGAACTGGTCTTGATCGCCTTTCTCCCAAGGAACGCCCCCAGCAGTGTCGCGCCGAAAGAGACGGCCGTCTGGAGTTTTTCCGATT
>CAZGUU010000210.1:0-9782 GCA_964529315.1 uncultured Enterobacteriaceae bacterium | reverse complement strand
CTCGCCGCCGCCCTTGGTCGGCACGCCGTGCTTGGCGCGGATGCGGGCCTCGATCTTCTCGGCGATCTCGGGGTGGTCGCCGAGGAACTCCTTGGCGTTCTCGCGCCCCTGGCCGATGCGCTCGCCCTCGAAGGCGTACCAGGAGCCCGACTTCTCGACGATCCCGTCGTCCGCGCCCAGGTCGACCAGCTCGCCGTCGCGCGAGATGCCCTTGCCGTAGAGGATGTCGAACTCGGCCTCGCGGAACGGTGGAGCGACCTTGTTCTTGACGATCTTCACCTTGGTGCGGCTGCCGACGACCTCGTCGCCCTGCTTGATCGCGCCGATGCGCCGGATGTCCATGCGCACCGAGGCGTAGAACTTGAGCGCGTTGCCCCCCGTGGTGGTCTCGGGGTTGCCGAACATGACGCCGATCTTCATGCGGATCTGATTGATGAACACGACGATGGTGCGCGAGCGGGCGATCGTCGCGGTGAGCTTGCGCAGCGCCTGCGACATGAGGCGCGCCTGGAGGCCCATCTGCGGGTCGCCCATGTCGCCTTCGAGCTCGGCGCGCGGCACCAGCGCGGCGACCGAGTCGACGACCAGCACGTCGAGCGCGCCCGAGCGCACCAGGGTCTCGGCGATCTCGAGCGCCTGCTCGCCGTTGTCCGGCTGCGAGATGAGCAGGTCCTCGAGCTTCACGCCGAGCTTGCGCGCGTAGCTCGTGTCGAGCGCGTGCTCGGCATCGATGAAGGCGCAGATGCCGCCGGGCTTCTGCGCCTCGGCGATCACCTGCAGGGCGAGCGTCGTCTTGCCCGAGGACTCCGGACCATAGATCTCGATCACCCGGCCGCGCGGCAGGCCGCCGACGCCGAGCGCCATGTCGAGCGCGAGCGACCCGGTCGACACGGTGGCGATGTCGCGCTCGACCGCGTCGGCGCCGAGCTTCATGATCGCCCCTTTGCCGAACTGCTTCTCGATCTGGCTGATCGCCAGGTCCATCGCCCGCTCCCGGTTCGCGTCCATATCCCCAGCCTCCTTCGTTGCCTGCCGTGTCGCGGCCCTGCGGGCTCCCTACCACGTCCCGGGAAGTGCCGTCCCCGGCGTGCGTGACATAATCCTCGTCTCCCTCGCGATTGCCTGCGGATCCCCCGGGCGGTCTTCCCCGGGCCCCGCAGCGACTTCGCCTTTTCTTCGTATCACCTGCGCAGGCCGGATTCCAGCACCGGCAGACCGAGCGCCCAGCGGCGCACCCAGTCGAGCGCGATCTGCGAGGTGAGCAGCTTCACCCAGTCGCGCGTGCCCCAGAGCTGGTGGCGTCGCGAGACCAGGAGCTCCTCGGCGGCCAGCGCGAAGCAGACCGTGCCCACCGGCCGCTCGGCGGTGCCGCCCTCGGGGCCGGCGATCCCGGTCGTCGCCACGGCGACCGATGCCCCCGAGCGCCGCCGCGCGCCGCACGCCATCTCTCGCGCCGTCTCCTCGCTCACCGCCCCGTGGCGCTCGAGCGTCTCACGGCTCACTCCCAGCACGTCGCGCTTGGCGGCATTCGAGTAGACGACGTAGTCGGCCAGGAAGTAGGCCGAGCTGCCCGGGACTTCGGTCACGCGGTGCCCGATCAGACCGCCGGAGCAGGACTCGGCGATCGCCAGCGTGGCGCCACGCGCGCGCAGCGCTTGGCCGGTGGCGGCTTCCATGGTGGTCTCGTCCTCGGCGAAGACCGCCGCGCCGAGCGCCGCGCGGACCCGCGCGCCGAGCTCCTCGAGGCGCGCCCGGGCCCGCTCGGGCTCGTCCCGCACCAGGAGCTTGACCGAGATCTGCGGGAAGCTCGCGCGAAAGCCCACCCGCGCTTCCTCGGGTCGGATCACCGCGCCGACCGCCTCGTCGAGCGCCGACTCGCTCATGCCGAAGGTCTGGAAGGTGCGTGTCAGCACGGCCGCGGCCTCCCCGCGCAGAGCGCGGATCCACGGGACGACCTGCTCGTCGAACATCGGCTTCATCTCGCGCGGCACCCCCGGCATGACGACGAGGTGGCGCTTCGCCACGGCCGGCGCGCAGGCGCCGCTCGCCTCGAGCCGCCGGTCGCAGGTGACGCGATAGCCCGGCGCCGTGCCCAGAGGGTTCTCGAGGAGCACGGCACTGGCCGGGATCTGCGCTTGGCGCAGGTTGTTCTCCGGCATGGGCCGCCCGGCCCGCGCAAAGAAGGCGCGCATCCGCTCGGCGCTGGCCTCGTCGAAGCGCAAGGGCTCGCCGAGCACCGCGGCGACGGTCTCGGTGGTGAGGTCGTCGCTGGTCGGCCCCAGGCCGCCGGTCGAGATCACCAGCTCGCCCAGCTCGAAGGCTCGCTCCCAGGCCCAGGCGATGCGCTCGCGGTCGTCGCCCACCACCAGCACTGCCATCACCTCGAGGCCGAGCGAGAAGCAGCGCTCGGCGAGCCACTGGGCGTTGGTGTCGGCGATCCTGCCCTGGGTCAGCTCGTCACCGGTCGAGAGGATCACCACGCGTTCCAGCATCGCTTCACCACGGCAGCAGGTGCGCCAGCAGGTTGGCGTACACGCCGCTGGCCACGTCGTCGAGCACCACGCCGGCTCCACCCCCCAGCCGCCGGTCGATCCACCCGGCCGGCCAGGGCTTGATCACGTCGAGGACGCGAAACAGGACGAACACCAGCGCGATGGTCCCCCAGGCGTTCCCGTGCCCAGCCAGCGCGACCAGCATGCCGGCCACCTCGTCGATCACGATCGATCCATCGTCGTGCGCCGTGAGTAGACGATCCGCCCGCCCGGCCACCCACCAGGAGAGCGCCACCGCCACGACCAGCACGCCGAGCGCGGGCAGGCCGCCTTCGGGCAGCCCGGGCAGGGCGAGGTAGAGCGGCACGGCGAGCAGGCTGCCGAAGGTTCCCGGGGCCACCGGCATCCGGCCGATGCCACCGCCGGTCGCAAGGAGCAGGATGATGCGCTGGGGCTCGATCGGCGACCCCTAGCCCACTGGCACGAAGCCCGCCAGGACTCGGCGACTCGATCGAGGCACCGAGGACTCGTCCCAGCTCTCGATCGTCGAGCTGGGCATTCCAGCCCGCGAGGGCCGCGGTGTCGAAGCGGCTTCGCCGTCGCTGTCCCCATGTAGCCGTTGCGATCTACGCACCTCGCCCAGGCGCATCCGGCCCGATGCCGACCGCGGGCACCGGCGGCAGCACGCAGCGGGTGCCGGTGTAGATGGTCGTCATGCAGCGGTTGCAGTGGATGCACATCGACTCGGTTGCGGCACCGCTGGAGAGCTTGGCCGGCAGGTCGGGGTCGCGCAGCAGGGCGCGGCCCATGGCGACGAACTCGAAGCCCTCGGCCATCGCGCGCTGCATGGTCTCCAGGCGGTTGATGCCGCCCAGCAGGATGAGCGGCATGCGCAGCATGGCGCGGAACTGGCGGGCGAAGCCCAGGAAGTAGGCCTCCTCGAACGGGTACTCCTTGAGCAGCCAGCGTCCGACCAGGCGAAAGCCCAGCCCGAGCAGCGGCGGCAGCGCGGCGGCGAACTCGGCGCGCGGCGCCTCGCCGCGGAACAGGTACATCGGGTTGCGCAGCGAGCTGCCGCCGGTGAGCTCGAGAGCGTCGATCGATTGGTCGGATTCGATCAGCCGGGCGGTCTCGATGCTGTCGTTCAGCCACAGGCCGCCGGGATAGCCGTCGGCCATGTTCAGCTTGGCGGTGATCGCCGCGCGCTGGCCGACCGCGGCGCGCACCGCGCGCAGGATCTGCCGGGGGAAGCGGGCGCGGCGCTCGACGTCGCCGCCCCAGGCGTCCCTGCGGCGGTTGAGCCGCGGGCTCAGAAACGAGCTCGGCAGGTAGTTGTGTCCGAGGTGCACCTCGATCGCATCGAAGCCGACCTCGGCGAGCAGGCTCGCGGCTCGGGCGAACTGGCCGGTGACTCGCCCGAGGTCGTCGTCGGTGGCCGGCCGGATGCGCTGCCCGGCCATGGTGAAGCCCGCCGACGGCCCGAGCACGATCTTGCCGGGCGCGGCGCCGACCGGGCCGGCATGGCCGATCTGCGCGGACACGGCGCCGCCCTCGGCGTGCACGGCCTCGACCAGGCGGCCGAGCCCGGGCAGGGCCGCATCGCAGACGATGACCTCGTTGGGGGCGCCCAGGCCCTCGCGCGCGACGGCCAGGTACGACACCGTCGTCAAGCCCACACCGCCCGCGGCTGCGCGACGGTGCACCTCGATGAGCTCGTCGTTCGGCAGATTGTCGCGGCTCTGCCCCTCGAACATGGCCGAGCGGACGATCCGATTGCGCAGGATGCGTGGACCCAGCGCGGCACTGCCGAAGGGGTCCGGAGCGGGCCGCCGCGGGCCCTGCGGTGAAGGCTGCATGGTCATCTCCCTCCCAGGGGCGAGTGGCGCCGGCGCTCGGTCGCGCTGGCGTGGGGTGCGGGTACCAGAGACTCCGCGGCCCGTCGACAGCCGGGTCGAGCGCCCGAGCGGGCGCCTGCTCGAAGACACCCTGGCGCGCCGCCGGCAAGCGCGAGCCGAGCTCGGCAGCCCGCCTCCGACGCCGGCCCGCGCGAGCCGGAGCTCCCGCGAGACCGGACCACGCTTGCCGAGCCGCGGCCCGAGGTGCATGAGGGCGACGTGACGCAATCGTGCGCGGCAGGTTGGGCTCGCCGTGGCGCGCGTCGGGCTCGAAGCTGGCCGGCCGCGCGATTGCGCGCGACATCCGCGCGCCGCACGCCCGGGCTCGCCGCGGCCCGGGTGTGAGGAAGGCACCGCCCATGGCAGAGCTCCCCCTCGAGGGATTGCGCATCATCGACGTCGGGACGCGCATCGGCGCGCCGTTCGCCGCGACTCTGCTCGGCGACTTCGGCGCCGAGGTGATCAAGGTCGAGCAGCCCGGCGTCGGCGACTTCATGCGCGGCATCGGCCCCTTCGAGGACGGCTACTCCCTGTGGTGGGCGGTCGAGGGGCGCAACAAGAAGTCGATCACCCTCGACCTGCGCAAGCCCGAGGGGCAGGCGCTCTTCAAGCGGCTGGTCGCCCATGCCGATGCGCTGGTCGAGAATTTCCAGCCGGGCACGCTCGAGGGATGGGGTCTCGGCCCCGAGGTGCTCGAGGCGATCCACCCCGGCCTGGTGGTGTCGAGGGTCAGCGTCCACGGCCAGACCGGGCCCTACCGCGCGCGGCCCGGCCTGGACCGCAACGGCATCGCCATGGGCGGCCTGCTGCACATCACCGGCTACCCGGACCGCCCGCCGGTCAGGCCCGGGGTGATCGTCTCCGACTACTTGACGGGGCTGTTCAACGCGCTGGGCATCCTGATCGCGCTCTACCACCGCGACCGGGAGCCGGGCTCGGGTGCGCGCGAGGGCGCGGGCAGGGGCGCGGCTGCGGGCGCGGGCCGGTCCGCGGGCCCGGGGAGGAGCGCGAGCACGGCTGCAGGCGGCGCTTCGCCGACCGGCGCTGCAGGCGCGCGCCGTGGCCAGGTGATCGACCTGGCGCTCTACGCCTCGGTGCTGCGCGTCCTCGAGCACACCATCGCGGCCTACGATCGTCTGGGCATCGTGCGCGGCCGCCAGGGCAACCGCCTGGAGAACTCCGCACCGCTGGACAACTGGGAGACCGCCGACGGCCAGTTCGTCTGCATCGTCGCCGCGGGGGACGGCCTCTTCCCGCGCCTGGCGCGGATGATCGAGCGCGAGGACCTGCTCGCCGATCCACGCTTCGCAACGCTTGCCGCGCGCTGCGCCAACGCCGACCGGGTGAACGGAATCGTCGCCGAGTGGTGCCACCGCCACCCGGCCGCCGAGATCGAGCGCCGCTGCCTCGCGGCGGACGTTCCCTTCGCCCGCGCCTACACGGTGCGGGACATCTGCGAGGATCCGCACGTCGCCGCGCGCGGAGATCTCGAGACGGTCTACGATCCGGTGATCGGTCGGGTGAAGATGCAGGGCGTCTACCCGCGCCTGTCGCGCACGCCGGGCGCGATCCGCTGCGGCGCGCCGCGCCTGGGCGAGCACGACGACGAGATCTTCCGCGATCTGCTCGGGCTCTCGGCCGCCGAGCTCGAGGGGCTGCGCGCAGCCGGCGTGATCTGATCGCCGCCGGCTCGAGCGCGCCCACCCGCGGCCGTCGGCCTACGCGCTCCGGCTCGCTTGCACGCCGAGCACGCCCGGGCGTAGTGCTGGCGCCCATGGAACCACGAGCTCGGAGGCCCGTCGCGCCGGCTGCCCACCGCGTGGCCGGATATTGCTTGACTGCATGCCTGCTGCTCGGCTGCGGCGCAGGTGCCGCGCAGCGGATCGCCGCCTCGGCGCCGCCCAGCGCCGCCGTCGTCGCGACCATCCCGGTCGAGAGCTTCGGCACGGGCGTCGCCATCACACCCGACGGCTCGCGGGCCTACGTCGCGGCGAGCGGTGGCATCTTCGCGATCGACACCCGCACCCGGGGCGTCGTGGCCAAGATCGACACGGGCAACGTCCCCTACGCCATCGCAATGGCGCCCGACGGAAGGCGAGCCTACGCCGTCGACCTGCTCGAGCAGCAGGCCTGGATCCTCGACCTCACGACCGACCAGGTCGCCAAGCGGGTCTGGGTCGGCGAGCCGCGCACCCCCGTGCTCCGCCCCGGCATCGCGGTGAGCGCCGACGGCGCGAGCGCCTACTTCACCGTGAGCCAGCCCGAACAGCAGGGGCCCGGCGACAGCGTGCGCGTGCTCGACACGGCGAGCGGCGAGATCCGCCAGCGCGGCCTCGACTTCCACCCAGGGGCGATCGCCGCCGGCGCAGCCGGTGGATCTGTCGTCGTGGTCGGCTGCCACGGCTTCTGCTCCGACGGCACGCTGCACGTGATCGACGCGGCGCTCTCCAAGCCTCTGGCCGAGGTCGGCCTTCCCTCGGTGCCCGGCGGGCTCGCGCTCTCGCCCGACGGCACGCGCGCCTGGGTGGCCAACGGCCTTGCGGGCAGCGTCTCGGTGGTCGACCTGGCCAGACGCAGCGTCGTGGCCACCGTACCCGTCCCGGCCGAGCCGCTGGGCGTCGCGGTGCGCCCCGACGGCTCGCTGGTCTACGTGACCAGCTTCCAGGGGACGGCGCTCACCGCGATCGACGCGCGCTCGAGCCGCGTCGTGGCGAGCGCCGACGTCGGGCCGACGCCACGCGCGATCGCGATCACTCCCGACGGGCGCTTCGCGTACGTCACCCACTCCAACCCGGTGGTCTCGGTGATCGATCTGGCGCGCCTCAGGCCCGGATCCACGCCCTAGGTCTGCGGATCGTCTGCGCCGGCTGCGCGCACCACGCGATATGTACGTGGATACATACGGGCGTATCGATGCGAGCACGCTCGCCGGCTGCGCTGGTGGCATGGGTCGGCTGCGCCGGGTGACCGCCAGTCTTCCCGAGCCTCCGCTCGGGGACGCCATGCGGGTGACGGGGCTGGGCATCACCGAGACGCTCGTCGAGGGCTTGCGCCTGGTGTGCCGCGCGCGGGCGCTCGAGAAGGCCATGGCCTTGCGCGGCAAGCTGCACTTGGACGTGGATCTCGAGCGGTCGCGTGAGCGGAACGGTCGTTGACACCTCGGTGTGGATCGAGTTCTTCGCCGGGCGTGGCGCCCCTCAGCTCGAGGAGGCATTGGCACGGCGCTGCGTCGTCGTGCCGCCGATCGTGGCCGCCGAGCTGATCAGCGGCGCCCGCAGGCCCGAGCAGCGCAACGCCGTGGCCGAGCTGCTCGCGGAGCTTCCCCTCCACGAGACCCCGCCCGAGCACTGGGTACGCGTCGGCGAGCTGCGCCGCCGCCTGGCCGACCGGGGCCTTGCGGTTTCGACGCCCGACGCCCACGTCGCGCAGTGCGCACTCGACCGCCAAGGGCTGCTGCTGAGCCGCGACGCCGTCTTCGGGCGCATCGCCCGTCTGACGCGGCTCCGGATCGCGCGCGGGTGAGCTGGACACGAGGGCGTCGAGCGCGGGCGCGCCAGCGCGGCTCGCCCGGCGCGGGAAGCCGCTCGCGTGGCTCGACGAATCAGCTCGAGCGGCCCGGCCGGCAGGTGTGCTCGCGCAGCTCGGCCCCGAGCGCGAGCAGGTTGGCTTCGAGGTCGACCTCGAAGCGCAGCGGACTCGCGGTGGCGCGGGAAACCGAGCACCGCCGGGTCCAGGTTCAGGCAGAGATCGTAGGCACGCTCGTGGATCGGCAGGTGCTCGGCTCGCGCCATGTCTCACTCGAGCATTTCTTGCCGGGCGGGCTCACAGCCTCCCCGCAAGATGAGACATCATCGAGAGAGCAACGAACCAAGTGATCGAGTCACGAGCCGCCACGAACTGCACGAACGTAGTTGTCGTACGTCTTGTCGTCCGCGTTCATGTTGCCGGCGTTGAAGTTCACGCTCCACGCGTGCGTCGGGTTCGCGACGTCCGTGGACGACGACCAATAGCCCGACGAGTTGGTGCAGCTACAGGTGAGCACCGTGCAGGATGTCGGGCACCAGCCATCGAAGACCGGCGACACCGCCGGGTGGTAACGCTTGTAGTTGACGAGGCTCTGCAGCTCGTTGACGTTCGGCACCCGCCAGTCCGTGTACCCGGCAAAACCCCCACCCGAGTTGAGCGTCGCCACCTTGACCGCGAAGGCGTCGTCCCAGGTGTAGTAGGTGCGCACGTCGTGAATGCTCCCGTCGGCGCAGAGCTTCTCCCACATCAGACCCGTTTGCTCGTCGGTGACCGTCCCGTCGCCGTTGTCGGTGTAGATGCGCTGCACCCCCTTTCTCAGCTCGCCGTCTTGCCCCGTGCCCGTGCACACGACGAGATTCCCGCTGCCATCCCAGCAGCTCCTCTGCCCCGTCCTGAGCGGGCGCCCCTCGGGGGCAATCGCTGCAATCGTCGCCAGCTCGCCCTTCTGCGCATCGGTCGGGGTAGCGCCGGTCGGTGCGGCCAGGGCGCACGCAAGGGCTCCCGTAAGGATGAGGCTGCGGATCGACGTGCGCTTCATGATCTCCTCCTTGCCGCCGTATGGATGTAGCGCTGCGGCGCTGGCCCCGTAGCAGCTTCGCCACTCTCGGTAAAGGCAGGTTTTCAGGCTTCTCCTGCGCATTGCGCGCGCTTGCTGCGCACGCCACGAAAGACGTCCTCCCTGCCATGGCGCCATGCGCCGCGGCTTCCTATCGCAGCGCCATGGCTGGTATCCTCTCGCCCGTGGCCGAGCCCAAGCGCAAGGCGACCTACGACGACGTCCTCGCCGCCCCCGAGCACCTGGTCGCCGAGATCCTCGACGGCGAGCTGTTCCTGAGCCCGCGGCCGGCATACCGGCACGCGAGGGCGTCGTCGATCGCCGGCGCGCGGATCACGACGGCATTCGACGGACCGCCGGGCGACCCCGAGCGGCCCGGCGGCTGGTGGATCCTCTTCGAGCCGGAGCTGCACTTCGGCACGGACGTCGTCGTGCCCGACCTCGCCGGCTGGCGGCGCGCACGCATGGCGCGCATCCCGAACGCCCCGTGGATCGAGGTCGCTCCCGACTGGGTCTGCGAGACCCTCTCGCCGTCCACCGCGCAGATCGACCGCGGCCGCAAGCTGCGCATCTACGCCCGCGAGGGTGTGGCGCACCTCTGGCTCCTCGACCCGATCGCGCGCACCCTCGAGGTGCTCGCCCTCGAGCGCGCCCGCTGGGTGGTCGCCGCCGTGCACACCGGCTCGGATCCGGTGCGCGCCGAGCCGTTCGCCGCCATCGCGCTCGACATGGGCCGCCTCTGGATCGACTGAGCGCGCGGGGCGATTCCTTGAACCTGTGCGCGGGCGTGTGTAAGCCTGCGCACATGGCGAC
>CAZGUU010000209.1:0-9805 GCA_964529315.1 uncultured Enterobacteriaceae bacterium | reverse complement strand
AGGCAGCAGGGGCCGATGCTCGCCGTACCGACCTCCGGCGTGCCCGGCCAGGCCGCGCGGCGGGAGCGCATCGCGGCGGGACGCGACGCGGCGAGACGTGCCGCGTCGCCGCCGCACGACGCGCAAGCGGCAGGACGCGATGATCGAAGGGAGGATCACTCGGCGGCAGATCCTGCGCAGCGGCGGCACCGCCCTGGCGCTTTCGCTGGTGCGCCTGGGCTGGCGCGTCGCGCCGCCGTCGGCGGAGGCGGAGGCGGCCCCGCTCCCCCCGGCGTGGAGCGACTACCGCGGCTGGGAGGATCTCTACCGGCAGCCGTGGACCTGGGACCGGATCGCCAAGGGCAGCCACTTCGTCAACTGCTGGTACCAGCGCGGCTGCAACTGGGACGTCTACGTCAAGGACGGAATCGTGTTCCGCGAGGAGCAGGCCGCCACCTACCCGCGCACCAACACGGACGTCCCCGACTTCAACCCGCGCGGGTGCCAGAAGGGCGCCTGCTACGGCGAGCGCATGTACGATGCCGCCCGCCTACGCTACCCGTTGAAGCGCGTCGGACCGCGCGGCGCCGGACGCTGGCAGCGCATCTCGTGGGAGCAGGCGCTGCGCGAGATCGCCGACCGAACGATCGACGTCCTGGTCTCCGACGGGCCGGCCGCCGTGGTCTGGGACCAGGGCACGGCGCAGACCAGCGGCGCCGCGGGCCTGGGCGCGATGCGCACCTCGCTGGTCCTCGACACGCCGGTCCTGGACGTCAATGCAGAGATCGGCGACCACCACCCCGGCGCGCAGGCGACCTGCGGCAAGATCTCCTTCTCGAGCTCGGCCGACGACCTCTTCTACTCCGACCTGATCCTGATCTGGGGCGGCAACCCCACCTACACGCAGATCCCCAACGCCCACTTCATCAACGAGGCGCGCTACCGCGGCGCCCACGTGGTGACCATCGCCCCGGACTACAACGCCTCGGCGATCCACGCCGACCAGTGGGTGCCGGTCGAGGTCGGCACGGATGCGGCCCTGGCGCTCGCGCTGGCCCAGGTGATCGTCGCCGAGGGGCTCTACGATGCCGCGTTCGTCAAGGAGCAGACCGACCTCGCCCTGCTGGTGCGCAGCGACACGCGCCGCTTCCTGCGTCAGGCCGACCTGATGGCCGGCGGCGCCGAGGACGTGTTCTACGTCCTCGACGCGCAGAGCCGCGAGCTACGCCAGGCGCCGCGCGCGAGCCTGTCGCTGGAGGGGCTCGACCCCGCACTCGACGGCGAGATCCGGGTGCGCACGGCCGCGGGCGAGGTCGCCGTAACGCCGGTGTTCGCCCTGCTTCACGAGCAGCTCTCCCGCTACACGCCCGAGCGGGCCAGCCGGATCACCGGCACGCCGCCGGCGATGCTGCGCGATCTGGCGCGTCGCCTGGCGCGCGCGCGCGCCGCCTGCTGCATCACGCAATCGAACTTCTCCAAGTTCTACCACGGGCTCGAGATGGAGCGGGCGCAGATCCTGCTGCTCGCGCTCACCGGCCAGATGGGCCGCAAAGGCGCCGGCTTCATGAGCTTTCCCTACCTCTCGCTGGCCGGGATGAGCGGGCTCGCGGTGGCACCCGGCACGCTCGCCCCGGCGCAAGCTCTGCAGGAGCTGCAGCGGCTCTCGGCTCCAGCGGTGAAGGCGCTCCTCGACCAGGGCCTGACCCGCGAGATGGTGCTCTACGAGCTCGCCCGCAACCGCTACGCCAAGGGCAGCTACCCCTCGAGCACGCTGTTCTTCTATCGCTTCGGCGGCGTCGCGGAGCTCTGGGGGCGCTCCAAGAGCTGGGATCCGTCGCTCGGCCGCGAGGTCGACGACTACCTCGCCGAGGCCGTGGCCCAGGGCTGGCAGGTCGTGCCCGCGGTGCGCCCGCGCATCCTCTTCGAGGACGGCGGCAACCTGCTGCGCCGCATCCGCGGCTACCAGAAGCTGATCGAGCACCTGCTGCCCCGGCTCGACCTCCTGGTGACGATCGACTGGCGCCTGAGCAACACCGCCCTGCACAGCGACTACGTGATCCCCGCCGCGGCCTGGTACGAGAAGGACGACATCACCTGGGCCACGCCCATCGCGCCGTTCGCCCAGGTGATCACCCGGGCGGTGGAGCCGCTCGCGGAGGCCAGGACGGACTGGGCCTTCCACTGCCTGCTCGTCGGGGCGATCGAGCAACGCGCCCACGAGCGCGGCCTCGACGGGTTCCGCGACCGCGAGGGCAAGCCGCGCTCGTTCGCCGGCCTGTACGACGCCTTGACCTTCGGCCGGCGCTTCACCGAGAGCAACCCCGAGGACTTCCTCGAGCAGATCCTCGAGCTGACCACGAACCTCGACGGCATCCGCTGGCGCGAGCTCGCGAGCCGGGGCTTCGCACGCTACACCGAACTCGGCTCCGCGCACCTGAACCTGGGCAACGCAACCGACATCCGACCCGGCGAGACGATCACCGCCTGCACCTGGCACACGCGCGACAAGCTGCCCTGGCCGACACTCACCCGCCGCATGCAGTTCTTCATCGACCACCCGTTCTACGTCGAGCTCGGCGAGGAGCTGCCGGTCCACAAGGACCTGCCGCCCATCGGCGGCGACTACCCGCTCAAGCTGACCGGTGGCCACACCCGCTGGTCGATCCACGCGTCGTGGCGCGACCACGCGACCATGCTGCGGCTCAACCGCGGCGAGCCGATCCTGCTCCTCGGCCGCGAGGACGCCGCGGCGCGTGGCATCGCCGACGGCGACAGGGTGCGCGTGTTCAACGACGTCGACGCCTTCGAGATCCAGGCGAAGCTCTCACCCAGCCTGCGTCGCGGCCAGGTGATCGTCTACCACGCCTGGGAGCCCTACCAGTTCAAGGACCAAAAATCGTACGCCGCGGTGACGCCGAGCCCGATCAACCCGATCCAGCTCGCCGGCGGCTACTTCCACCTCCAGCCCCTGCCGGCGGCGGGAACGCCCGGGTCGACCGATCGCGGAACCCGCGTCGAGATCGTCCTGGCCGAGCGCCGCGCGCCGGCCGGGCAAGCCGTCCCCGCGCAATCCGGAGCCCCGCCCGCGGTCCCGCCGGCGGCGCAGGCCACGTCGCAGGCCGCGCCAGCGCAGGGCCAGCCGGACCCCCGAGGAGTCGAACCACGATGAGCCAAGCCGAGACCACGCCGTTTCTCGACGAGCTGCGCCAGGGGGTCGGCCGATCCGCCGCACCCGTGGCGGCCCGCGACCCGGTCAACCCACCGATGATCCACCACTGGTGCGACGCGCTCGACGACCGCAACCCGGTCTACGCCGACCCGGCCTTCGCCGCACGCTCGATCCACGGCGGCATCGTGGCACCGCCGGCGATGCTCAACGTGTGGTCGATGCCCGGGCTTGCGCCGCGGGCTCGCGTGCAGGACGACCCGCAGGAGCGGCTACTGGCGCGTTTGGCCGAGGCGGGCTTCACCTCGGTCGTCGCGACCAACTCCGAGCACGAGTACCTGCGCTACCTGCGGCCCGGCGACCGCCCGGTCGGCACCCTGACGCTGAGCGACGTCTCGCCGGAGAAGCGCACCGCGCTCGGCGTCGGCCACTTCGCGACCAGCGTCACCGAGTACCGCACCGAGTCGGGCGAGCTGGTCGGGCGGATGAAGTTCGTCATCCTGCTCTTCAAGCCGGGCACCGGGCGCGCCCCGGCGGGCGGCACGGCCGACGCGCCGCGGCCGCTGCGCCCCCGCCCGGGTGTCAGCCGCGACACCGAGTTCTTCTGGAAGGGCCTCGAGCAGGGAGAGCTGCGCATCCAGCGCTGCTCGGGCTGCGGCACCCTGCACCACCCGCCCAAGGTCCGCTGCCCGCAGTGCGGCGGCTACGACTTCGGCTTCACCGTGTCGAGCGGCCGGGCGACGCTCTACAGCTTCGTCGAGCCCTGCTACCCGCAGGTGCCCTCGTTCGACTACCCGTACGTCGTCGGCCTGGTCGAGCTGGAGGAGGGGACGCGCTTGCTGACCGACGTGGTCGACGTCGACCCGGCGCAGGTGAGCATCGGCATGCCGCTCGAGCTCGTGCTGCGCTCGCCGGACCGGGAGCTGACGCTGCCGATGTTCGCCCCGCGGCGCCCGCCGCGCCGCGAAACGACGCTCTCCTTCGACGCGGTCGAGGTCGGCACGACGCTCGCGCCCTGCCCCATCCCGATCACCACCCGGCTGATCGTCGCCGGGGCGATCGCCTCGCGCGACTACCAGGACGTCCACCACGACCGCGAGATGGCGATCCGGCGCGGCTCGCCCGACATCTTCATGAACATCTTGACCAGCTCCGGCCTGTGCAGCCGCTACGTCACCGACTGGGCCGGACCGGAGGCGGTGCTGCGAGGCCTCTCGATTCGCCTGGGCGCGCCCAACTACCCGCACGACACGATGACCCTCGGCGGGCGGGTCCTGGCCAAGCGGGCCGCCGGCGCCGGCGGGCGCGCCGCTGGCACGATCGAGGTCGGGCTGCGCGGCTACAACCGCCTGGGCGACCACGTCACGGGCACGGTCGCACTCGAGCTTCCAGCGCGGGGGACGCGATGAAGAAGACGTTTGCAGGACGGACGGCCATCGCCGGCATCGGTGCGACCGAGTTCTCCAAGAGCTCGGGGCGCAGCACCCTGCGTCTGGCGGTGGAGTGCAGCGAGGCGGCGATCCGCGACGCCGGGCTCACGCCCGCGGACATCGACGGCATCGTCACCTACACCGCCGACGAGAACCACGAGATCGACGTCGCGCGCAGCCTGGGGATCGCCGACCTGACGCACTTCAGCCGCGTCCACCACAGCGGCGGTGCCGCCTGCGGCACCATGCACATGGCCGCGATGGCGGCGCACACCGGAGCGGCGCGCCACGTCCTGGTCTACCGGGCTAACAACGAGCGCTCGGAGACGCGCTTCGGCGCCGGCGTGCAGGATCGCCGGCCCGCGCCGACGCCCATGGAGGTCGACTTCAGCTGGAGCTCGCCCTTCGGCCTGCTCACGCCGGCCTCCTGGGTGGCCATGTTCGCGCAGCGCTACATGTATGAGTACGGCGCGACGAGCGAGGACTTCGGGCGGGTCTCGGTGGCCTGCCGCAAGCACGCGGCGACCAACCCCAAGGCGTTCTTCCACGGCAAGCCGATCACCCTCGAGGAGCACCAGCAGAGCCGCTGGATCGTGAAGCCCTTGCACCTGCTCGACTGCTGCCAGGAGTCCGACGGCGGGCAAGCGTTCGTCGTGACCACGCTCGAGCGGGCGCGCAACCTGCGCCAGCCGCCGGCGGTGATCGCCTCCGCGGTGCAGGGCAGCAGCGAAGACCAGCACATGATGAAGAGCTACTACCGGCCCTCGATCACCGGCATCCCGGAGATGGGACTCTGCGCGCGCCAGCTCTGGGAGGATACCGACCTGGGCCCGAAGGACATCCAGACCGCCGTCTTCTACGACCACTTCACGCCGCTCGTCCTGCCCCAGCTCGAGGAGTTCGGCTTCTGCGCGCGCGGCGAGGCGAAGGACTTCATCCGTGACGGCGCAATCGAGCTCGGCGGTCGCCTGCCGATCAACACGCACGGCGGCCAGCTCGGCGAGGCCTACATCCACGGGATGAACGGCATCGCGGAAGCCGCGCGCCAGGTGCGCGCAACGTCGGTCAACCAGGTGGAGGGGGTGCGCAACGTGCTGGTCACGGCCGGGACCGCGGTACCGACCAGCGCGCTGATCCTCTCGGTCGATCGCTGAGAGGCGCCACCGGCGGCGGGATAGGCACGACGCCCGCCGCGCGCAAGGCGCGGGCCAGGCCCGGCGATCGGCGTGATCGGTGGGTGTGGCGACGCAGCCGGGCGCCGCGCTGCGCAAGGAGAAGGATCGCCATGGCAGAGGAAACCGCGGAGATCTCGCTCGCCGAGGAGGACCTTCTCGCGCAGGCCCGGCGCACGACCGGCCTCGACGATTTCGGCGCGACGCACTTCCGCGACGGCCTGCGCCGCCTGCTCGGGTCGCTCGAGGCCGAGGCGCGGCTCAACGCCGTGGGGCGACGCATCGCCCACGCCGAGATCTCGCGCCACCTCGAGAACCGCCTGCGAGTCACGCGCGACTGGAAGCTCTACCCGGAGATCGGCCGCGAGCGGGTCGTGCGGCCGCTGCTGGTCGTCGGCCTGCCGCGCACCGGATCCACCCTGCTTCACGACCTGCTCGCCCAGGATCCGGCCAACCGGGCACCGCTCACCTGGGAGTGCCAGCACCCCTCGCCACCGCCCGAGCGCGCGACCTACGAGACCGACCCGCGCATCGCCCGCTCCGAGGCTCACTTCGAGCGCACCTCGCGCGCGCTCATCCCGGAGTTCAAGGCGATCCACCCGATGGGGGCGAAGCTCGCGCAGGAGTGCGTGATGCTTCAGGCCTTCGACTTCACCAGCATCATCTTCCACCACGAGTTCCGCGTGCCGAGCTACCAGACCTGGGTCGAGAGCTGCGACTTGGGCCCGGTCTACGGCACGCACCGCCGCCAGCTCCAGTACCTCCAGTGGCGCTGCCCCGGCCGCTGGGTGCTCAAGAGCGTCGGCCACCTCTGGGGGCTCGAGGAGCTCTTCGCCACCTACCCCGACGCCCTGGTCGTGCAGACGCACCGCGACCCGCGCAAGTTCGTCGCCTCGCACGCAAGCCTGGTCACCATGGCCCGCCGCATGGGCAGCGACCAGGTCGACCCGCAGGAGATCGGCCGCGAGTGGAGCGGCAGCTGGGAGCGCGCGCTGCGCAAGGGGATCGCCTTTCGCGACGCCGGAACGGTCGATGCCAGCCGCTTCTTCGATCTGCACTACCAGGACCTGGTGCGCGACCCGATCGCCGCGGTGCGACGGATCTACGACCACTTCGGCCTGCCGTTCGACGCCGAGGCCGAGCAGCGCATGCGGGTCTTCCTCGCCGCCAACCCACAGGGCAAGCACGGCGGCCATCGCTACGAGGTCGAGCAGTTCGGGCTCGATGCGGGCCGCCTGCGCGAGCAGTTCCGCTTCTACGAGGAGCGCTTCGCGGTGGCCTCGGAGCCCGCGAGCTGACGGAGGGGCCGCCATGTCGGATCGCGAGCCGGACGGCGACGGCCACGACGCCCTGTGGGACGAGTTCTGCGAGCGCCTCAAGCGGGCCGGGCGCGTCCTGGGACGGGCAAGCACACCGCGCGACCCACTGACCCGCGCCGAGGGCTACCGCCACCTGGTGCGCCTGGTGCGCGTCGCCTTCGAGGCGGTGCACGAGTACGGCGACCCGCGCCACCCGTGTGTCTACCGGTCGGTCGGCGCGACCACCTCGGGCGAGGGTGAGACCTCCGATGCGCGCTACCATCAGGCGTTCATCGACGGCTCGGAGACCTATCGCTTGACGGGCACCCGGGGCACGGCGCCGCTGATCGAGCTCACCGCCTACGAGGGCAAGATCGGCCTCGAGGCGACCAGCCGCCAGGTGGGCGCGCTCACCGAGCGGGATCTGGAGGTTGCCTCCGACGGCTCCTTCGAGGTCGGCCTGGGCCCCGAGCCCGGCCTGGGCAGTTGGATCCGCACCACGCCGGCGACGACGCTGCTCTTCATCCGCCAGTACGCGCACGACTGGTCGCGCACCCAGAGCGCCAGCTTCGCGATCCGCCGGGAGCCCGCGCCGGCGGGCCGCCGGCCGCCCGCATCGCTCGACGAGGTGCGCCGCGCGCTCGAGCGCAGCGCCGCGTTCGTCGACGCGGCGGCGCACTTCTGGGCCGGGGTCGTCGACCGGCGCGCCGCCGCCGAGCCCAACCTGCTGCACGAGATCCCGATCGTCGGCGGCGCCGGCCAGCCGACCATGCCGGTCGGTCACCGCTTCGCCGCCGGCTGGTTCCGCATCGAGCCCGACCAGGCGCTGGTCGTCGAATTCTCGGCGCCCGAGGTGCCCTACTGGGGGCTCGACCTGACCAACTACTGGTTCGAGCCGCTCTCCTACGACGACCACCGCTCGCACCGCAACGACCGCACGGCCACCCGCGCGGCCGACGGCTCGGTGCGCCTGGTGATCGCGCAGGCCGACCCCGGCGTGCCGAATTGGCTCGACACGCTCGGCCACCGCGAGGGGACCATGCTGTTTCGCTGGTCGCGCACGGCCGAGCCCCTGCCACGCTTCGCGACCCGGGTCGTCCCGCTGCGCGACCTGGCACCCTGAGAGCGCAGCGCACACACAGCGCGGATCCGAGGAGCCATGGATCCGCCGAGCCATCGCTGGCCTTTCAATGACCTGCTATCGTCGCCGCACGGGCGGACGATGCGCGAGACACCGATCCAACCACGCAAGGCGGCCGCAGCAGGCGGGCGCGCCGCGCGCCGCGCGTCTTCGCCGAGCGGCGTCGGCCAGCTCCCCGCGGCCCAGGAGATCGCCGCGGTCAAGCTGCTCCTCGAGCCCTGGCGGTGGCTCACCGCGCCGGTGTTCCGCCACATCGATCGAGTCCCCAGGCGCCGGCCGTTTCTGCTGGTCGGCAACCACACGCTGATGGGCGTGCTCGACGTGCCCCTGCTCCTGGTCGAGCTGCACGAGCGCCGCGGCGTCCTGGTCCGCTCGCTCGGCGACCACCTGCATTTCGTCGTGCCGATCTGGCGCGACCTGCTCGCGCGCCTGGGCACGGTCGACGGCACGCGCGAGAACTGCCGCGCGTTGATGCGCGCGGGGGAATCGATCCTGGTGTTCCCCGGCGGCGGCCGCGAGGTGTTCAAGCGCAAGGGCGAGAAGTACCGCCTGATCTGGAAGGACCGACTCGGCTTCGTGCGCCTCGCCATCGAGTTCGGCTACCCGATCGTGCCCTTCGCCGCGGTCGGCGCCGAGGAGTGCTACGACATCGTCGCCGACGCCGACGACCTGCGCCGCTCGCCGCTCGGTCCGCTGCTCGACCGCTTCGCACCTAGAGCCGACGAGATTCCACCGATCGTAAGTGGCATCGGGCCGCTGCCGCGGCCGCAGCGCTTCTACTTCCACTTCTCCACCCCGATCCGCACCACCGGCCTGGCCGGCCGCCAGGACGACGACCAGGCCTGCCGCGCGCTACGCGATCGCGTCCAGCGAGCGATCGAGCGGGGCACGAAGACGCTCCTCGACGAGCGTCGCGAAGACCCGCGGCGCGATCTCTCGGCGCGGCTCGGCGGGATGCTGCGTCGCACGCTGGGGTCGCCGGCCCGGGGCGGGCGACGCCGCTCCGAGGAGCCGCTCCCGGCGCGGGGCGCTCAGCCGCCGGCGACCACGCAGATCTTCTCGGCCACGCCCTCGAAGAGGTAGCCCGAGCCGCCCTCGCCCACCACCCTGAGCAGGCCGGGTCCGTCCTGCACGCGGATGCCGGCCAGCACGTGGACCCCGCGCGCGAAGAACGGGATCGGCCAGAGCGGCGCGGTCGGCCCGACCAGGACCACGCGGCGCGCGGCGCGCGCCGCTGCGAGCATCTCCTCCAGACCGCCCTCGACGAGGGCGGACCCCGTGGCGAGGAGCACGTCGGCGGCGCGGATCGCCGCCTGCGCCTGCTCGGGCGGGCACCAGAGCGGCCGCTCGTCGTCCTTGAGCGCCCCGGGGTGCTTGTCGACGATGCGCAGGCTCGCGACGCGGCCTTTGAGCGAGCGGATGAACGGTACGAGAGCACCGACCATCGCCACCGCGTCCGCGGGCTGCACGCCCGCGGCGTCGAGCGCATCGGCACTGGGCACGAGCCGCCCGGCGGGCAGGCCCGAGCGCTCGACCGCCCGGGCCGATAGCGCGTTGAGCACCGCCACGCCGACGGCGCGGCGCAGCGGCGCTGGCGCCTGGGCCTCCCCGACGAGCTC
>CAZGUU010000208.1:0-9833 GCA_964529315.1 uncultured Enterobacteriaceae bacterium | reverse complement strand
CTGCGCTTCGCCGAATGGCTCGAGCGGCTGCCCGACATCCTCGCCGCGGCGGACTTGCGCAGCGCCGCCGACACCATCGCCCGGGCCCGCCTGGCCGGCCGCGGCGTGGCGATCGGCATGGGCGCGCACGCGATCAAGGTCGGGCTCTCGCCGCTGCTCGTCGACCTGATGGAGCGTGGCGTGCTGACCTCGGTTGCGCTCAACGGCGCGGGCATCATCCACGACTTCGAGCTGGCGCTGGCCGGCACGACATCCGAGGACGTCGGCCCCGGCCTCGACCGCGGCCGCTTCGGCATGGCGCGCGAGACCGGCGCCGTCCTGAACCGCGTGATCCGCGACGCCGCGCGCAAGGGCTTGGGGATCGGCGAGGCCCTCGGCCGCCACCTGAACCGGGGACGCTACCCGCACCGCGAGCTGAGCCTGGTCGCGGCGGGCGAGCGCCTGGGCATCCCGGTGACGGTGCACGTCGCGCTGGGCACGGACATCATCCACATGCACCCGGCGGCCGACGG
Organism: uncultured Enterobacteriaceae bacterium; assembly: GCA_964529315.1. Classification (GTDB taxonomy): domain Bacteria; phylum Desulfobacterota; class Binatia; order UBA12015; family UBA12015; genus CAZGUU01. The sequence continues at coordinate 9,321 of CAZGUU010000208.1, read as the reverse complement.
CGCCGCCATCGGCGCGGCCAGCCTGCGCGACTTCCACCGCCTGGCCGGGGTCGTCGCCGGGCTCTCGGGCGGCGTCTACGTCAACCTCGGCTCGGCCGTCGTCCTCCCCGAGGTGTTCGTCAAGGCGCTCAACCTGGCGCGCAACCTGGGCCACCGCGTCCGGCCGCTCTACACGATCGACCTCGACTTCCTGCGCCACTACCGGCCCGGGGTGAACGTCGTGTCGCGGCCCACGGCTGCGGGGGGACGCGGCATCCACATCACCGGACACCACGAGCTGCTCTTCCCGCTGCTGGCCGGCGCCGTGCTCGAGCGCCTGGCCGTGCTCGGAGCTCGGCGCTCCGCGCGAAGCCGGCGCCTCTGAGGCGTCGCGGGAGCGACGATGGACGAGCGAGACCTCTCGACCCTGCCGCCCTACGGGGCACCGCGTAGCTGGGATCCGTATGCGGGCTACGACCGCCTCGGCGCCGCACGCCCGCGCATCGTCGTGCCGCCACGGCGCAGCAGCTCGCCGCTCGTCAACCTGGTGCTCTTCCTGCTCACGCTCGTCACGACGACCATGGCCGGGGCGATGCACGCCGGCGTCGATCCGTTCTCCGATCCGTGGTCCATGAGCGCGGGGCTGCCGTTCTCCGTCCCGCTGATGACCATCCTGCTGTGCCACGAGCTCGGCCACTACACGGCGGCCCTGCGCCACGGCGTACCGACGACGCTGCCCTACTTCCTGCCCGGCCCGCCCTTCCTGGTGGGCACGTTCGGCGCCTTCATCCGCATGCGAGGCATGCCGCGCAGCCGGCGGGCGCTGTTCGACGTCGGTGCCGCGGGGCCGTGGGCGGGCCTGCTCGTCGCGATCCCCACGGTCGTGCTCGGCCTGCTCTGGTCCGAGGTGCAACCGCTGACGAAGGGCGCCGGCGGGGGCCTCGCGCTGGGCAACTCGCTGCTCTTCGACGGGCTCTCCCGCGCCGTGCTCCACACCGACCCCGACTCCGCGACCATCCTCCTCCACCCCGTCGCGCTCGCCGGCTGGTTCGGCATCTTCGTCACCTTCTTGAACCTCTTGCCGATCGGCCAGCTCGACGGCGGGCACGTGGTCTACGCGCTGTTCGGCCGCCGCCATCGCGCGATCGCGCGGCTGTTTCTCGTGGTCGTCCTCGGCCTGGGCTTCCTCGGCTGGGAGGGCTGGTTCCTCTGGGCGCTGATGCTCGCCTTCGTCCTCAAGGTCGACCACCCGCCGACGATGGATGCCGAAACGCCGCTCGACCCGGCGCGCAAGATCGCCGCCTGGGCGACGATCGGGGTCTTCGCGCTGACGTTCATGCCCGTGCCGATCACCGTCGTGCAGCCGCAGGTGGTGATCGAGCACGCACCGCTGCCGCACGGCACGCAGCCCCCGGGCCGGCCGGGCCCGCCCGACCGGGACGAAGAGCCCGCCGAGCCGGGCACGGTGCCGCTGCAGCACATCCGCCTCGCGCCCCGCGCGCCCGAAGGCCGCGCGGGACTCGGCGCGCTCGACTCCCTGCGCCAGGCGTCTCACGCCGGCGGCGGGCGTGCCTCGCGACCCATCACCCCAGGAGTCCGCGCCGCATGAGCCAACGCCCGACCTGGCACCAGTACTTCCTCACCATCACGCGCCAGGTGGCCGAGCGCTCGACGTGCACCCGCGCCAAGGTCGGCGCGGTGATCGTGCGCGATCGCAGCATCGTCGCCACCGGCTACAACGGCGCGCCGGCCGGCATGCCGCACTGCACGGACGTGGGCTGCCTGATCTACCGCTCAGAGACCCCGACCGGCGACGTCGAGGAGAACTGCTTCCGCACCATCCACGCCGAGATCAACGCCATAGCCCAGGCGGCGCGCAACGGCTCGGCGATCCGCGACGCGTCGGTCTACATCACCCACTCGCCGTGCATCCACTGCTTGAAGACGCTGGTGAACACCGGCATCAAGCACGTCTACTACGAGAAGCCCTACAAGCTGCACACCCTCGAGGAGATCGTCCGCGCCACCGAGGTGACCCTCGAGCAGATCGACGTGCCCTGAAGCGCACCAGCCGGCAGCTCGTCTGCACCGGCGCTGGCCGCGGCCGCGCCGCGGCCAGACGAGCCGAGCGAGCACCAGGAGCCGTGCTGCCGGAGCCACGCCACGAGATACGGAGACTCCTTCATGACGACGGCTTCGCTGACAGGAAAGAGGGCGCTGGTCACCGGCGGCGGCACGGGCGTCGGCTTCGGGATCGCGCGCCGCCTCCTCGAGCGGGGTGCGCAGGTGACCCTGGCCGCGCGGCGCGAGGATGTGCTCGAGAAGGCGGCCGCCCGGCTTCGCTCCGAGATCGCGGGTGCCGAGGTCGGCGTGGTTCGCTGCGACGTGACGGTCGAGAGCGAGGTCGCCGCGGCGGTCGCGCACGCCGCGGGTACCGGCGGCACGCTCGACATCGCCGTGGCCAACGCGGGTAGCGGGGCGCCGGGACCGATCCTCGCACTCGGCAGCGAGCCGTGGCGCTACGTCTTCGACCTCAACGTCCTCGGCACGGCACTCACCTTCAAGCACGCCGGCCTGGCCATGCGCGCACGCGGCGGCAGCCTGGTGGCGATCTCGTCAGTCGAAGGATTCAAGATCGCCCGCTTCATGGCGCCCTACACGGTGAGCAAGGCGGCGGTGGAGTCGCTGGTGCGCTGTGCCGCGGTCGAGCTCGCGCCGTTCCGCATCCGCGTGAACTGCATCCAGCCCGGCTACATCCCCACCGAGGCGATCGACCTCGCCTTCGACGCCGAGGACAAGGAGCACCTGGTCGAGATCACGCCGCTCGGCCGGCCGGGCCAGGCCGAGGAGATCGGCGACGCGGTGGTCTACTTCGCCGAGGACTCGGGGGCGTGGGTCACCGGCCAGGTGCTCGCGGTCGACGGCGGCATGGCCCTGCCCGAGGGCGTCTCGTTCGAGAAGCTGTGCCGCAAGATCTACGGCGACGCGCTGATGGACGAGTGCGTCGGGCCGCTGGCCGGCGAGCGTTGAGGGAAGGCGCGGGCGGGGGCAGGGGCTGCGCCGGGCGGAGCGGCGCCCGCAAGGGCGAGCACGGGCGGGGCGAGGCGGCGGATCAGGTGCTCCACCCCACGGGTGTCGAGGTGCCCTCCGTTGTCGCTGAACTCACTGTCGACGAGCTCGCGGTGCAGGTCGATGAGGCTGCCGCCGTTGGCGGTCACGACTCGGCGCAGGAGCGAGATTCGTTCGCCGTACCTGAGCTCGTCGTACCACCCGTTCCGGGCCAGCTCCTGCCACGGGATCGGCACCACGACGACGAGCGAGGGAATCCCACGCGCCGTCGCCATCCGCACGGCGGCTCCGAGCATCCGAACCTCGGGTGTCGATTCGCCGAGGAGGGCGTCATAGGCTCGAATGCCTTGCGCCAACCATCTGTGCCGCGCTACCTGGGCGAGCTGCCGGCTCGCGAGCCTCGACCCTCCGCAGCCGGCCGGGCCCGCACCAGTCAGCGATTTTGGTTCACGACTCCCGGTCGCTCGCGGTCGGCTCGACACCCAGCCCCAACGCGCGGGCGTTCTCCCGCACGCGCGCGTCGACCGAGAGCAGGCTCACCAGCTCGATCTCTCGCGCCCAATAGGCGGCAGTCGCAAGATGTACGGCGTCCAGCGTCCGGACGGGCTCGCACGGAAACCCTTCCCCGGCCCGGCGGAGCAGATCCTCGGTCACCGCGTGGACGGCCCATCGCGCAAGGGCCCGCGAAAACCTCGCCTGCGCCCGGTCGCGCGCCTCGGGGGTGAGAGTCCCCAGCGCCGTCAAGCGATGCAGCGTTCGGTGGACTTCGGCCACGGTCAACGCGGACGAGACGACTTCCCTCGCGGCACCGAGCAACGCCTGAATCGCCGGCCCGTCCGGAGCACCGAGAAGCCAGCGGAGAACCGCGCTCGACTCGGCGTAGAGCGCGCTCATCGGTCGCCGCGAGCCCAGTCCAGGGCGCGGTCGACCTCGGCCGCCGCGACGTGGACCTCGGCCGGCTCGTAGGCATCGGCCGAGTTCGGCAGGCCGGCGTGCAGAATCCCCCGATCGAGAAGCCGTTGCCGACGGCGCTGGGCGGCGTCGAGCGAGGCCGCGTTGAGGGTCGGCTCGCGAATCTCGGCCACCACCCGGCCCCGGTCGGTGACCAGCACCACGTCACCCCGCTGCACGTCGCGCAGGTGCGCGGAGAGCCTGTCCTTCAGCGCACGAATGTTCACCGTGCGGATCACGCGAGCCAATGTAGCCTCATGAGGCCATGAGAACAAGCAGCGGCCACGGCCTCACGGGACGCGGGGCGGCCTGACGCGACGAGCGAGAGCTCAGCCCCGGCGGCAAGCGTCTCCCGCGAGGCGTCATCCTGCAGGCTCCGCGGTGACGCCCGCAGCACCGAGCGCAGGCGCGCCACGCACAGGCAAGCGTCGCGACGCCGTGGTTGCTACGGCACGCTCGGACCGGCCGAGCGCGCCCGCTCGCACATCCCAGGAGCTTCGCGTGACCATCTCCGATTCGCTGACCGATCAGCTTCGCGCCCACCGCGCACAGGTCGAGGGCGCTGCCGGGAGCTGGCCGGCCAAGCGCAAGCTCGCCGCCGCCGTGCGCGAGCTGATGGACAGCCTGTGCGCCACGGACGCGCCCGAGGAGGAGCTGCTCGCCATCGCCGAGCAGGTCGAGGCGAGCGCCCGCCGCTTCGCCAGCCAGCCGCGCATGGTGGACCCGCCGGGCGTCGGCGAGTCGTCGCTGGTGAGCGGCATGGAGACCTTCCTCGACCGCAGCCCGACCGTCGGGCTCTCGAACCCGATCGCCATGCCGCTCGAGCTCGAGGTCGACGTCGAGGCCGGCCTGGTTCGCGGCCGCGTCTACTTCGGCAACGCCTACGAAGGCGCACCGGGCTGCGTCCACGGCGGCTTCGTCGCCGCGGTGCTCGACGAGGCGCTGGGCATGGCCACGGCCTTCGGCGGCGGGCCCGCCATGACCGGGCAGCTCACCATTCGCTACCGCAAGCCGACCCCGATCAAGACGCACCTGCGCATCGAGGCGCGATTCGATCGCAGCGAGGGCCGCAAGATCCACACCTCGGGCGGGATCTACGCGGGGGATCTGCTGGTGGCCGAGGCAAGTGGCCTCTTCATCGCCATCGACACCGGAAAGTTCGTCGAGCTGCGCGAAGCGTACCGGGAGCGCGAGCGAGGCACGGGAGAATGACGGGCGCAGCGCCGCCCGAGGTCGCCCGAGCTCAGCAGATCCGCGGCAGCTGCTCGCCGGAGAGCAGGTCGAGCACGCGCCGCGTGCCCAGGCGGGTGCGCAGCACCACCGTGCCCGGCGGTGCGCCGCCGGGCGATGCGTGTGCGCCGGCGCCGCCTGCGCTCCGCACCGTACCGATGCGCATCGCACCCGCGCCCTGCGGCTGGCTGCGCAGCACCTCGAGCGCGTGCTCTGCCTCCGCCTCGGGCACGAAGGCAACCAGGCGTCCCTCGCAGGCAACGTAGAGCGGGTCGAGGCCGAGGATCTCGCAAGCTCCGGCGACGCCCTCGGCCACCGGCACCGATGCCTCGTCGACCTCGATGCCCACGCCGGCATCCAGCGCGATCTCGTTCAATGCCGCGGCGAGCCCGCCGCGGGTCGGGTCGCGCAGGCAGTGGACGTCGATGCCCGCGTCGAGCAGCGCGGCGACCAGCCCGTGCAGCGGTGCGCAGTCGCTCTCCACCTGGGTCTCGAAGGCAAGCCCCTCGCGCACCGAGAGCACGGCGATGCCGTGGCGGCCGACGTCGCCCGAGAGCAGCACGGCGTCCCCGGGGCCAACGCGAGTCGGGCGGACGTCGACCCCCGCGGGCACCAGGCCCACGCCGGCCGTGGTGACGAACAGCCCGTCGCCCTTGCCACGGTCGACGACCTTGGTGTCGCCGGTGACCAGAGCCACGCCGCACGTCTCCGCGGCGGCACGCATCGAGGCCGCGATCCCGCCCAGCTCGGCCATCGGCAGCCCCTCCTCGACGATCAGGGCGACGCTCAGGTAGGCGGGTCGCGCCCCGGCCATGGCGAGGTCGTTCACCGTGCCGTGCACCGCGAGCGCGCCGATGTCGCCACCCGGGAAGCGCCGCGGGTGGACGACGTAGCCGTCGGTGGTGAAGGCCAGGCGTACGCCGCCCAGCTCGACGACCGCGCTGTCGTGGCGCGCGGCCAGTGCGGGGTTGTCGAAGGCGGGCAGGAAGAGGCGCTCGATCAGGTCGCGCATCAGGCGGCCGCCGCCGCCGTGCGCGAGCTGCACCGTCTCGTGGCGCCCCGGTGGAACGGGGCAGATCGGGGTGAAGTCCCTGGGCTGCGAGCTCATGGCGTCTCGATCCTCCTGAAGCGGTAGTAAGCGGCGCAGGCGCCCTCCGAGGAGACCATCGTCGCGCCGAGCGGCGATTCCGGCGTGCAGCGCGCGCCGAACGCCGGGCACTGCGGCGGCTTGAGCAACCCTTGCAGGACTTCCCCGGCGCGGCACTCGGCCGACTCGGGCCCGCCCACGTCGCCGACCTCGAAGCGCCGCTCGGCGTCGTAGGCGGCATACTCGGCCCGCAGGCCGAGCCCGCTCGCGGCGATCGCACCGATGCCACGCCACTTGCGCGGCACGACCTCGAAGACCTCACGGATGCGCTGCTGCGCCGGCTCGTTGCCCGCCAGACGCACCGAGCGCGCGTACTGGTTCTCGACCTCGGCCCGGCCCTCCTCGAGCTGCTTCACGCACATGTGGATGCCCTGCAGCAGGTCGAGCGGCTCGAAGCCGGTGGCGACGATCGGCACGCGGTAGCGCTCGGCCAGCGGGCGATACTCCTCGATGCCCATGACCGTGCAGACGTGGCCCGCGGCGAGGAAGGCGTCGACGCGACAGGACGGTGAGGCGAGGATCGCCTCGATCGCCGGCGGAACCAGGACGTGCGAGACCAGCAGCGAGAAGTTCGCGAGCCCACGGCGGCGCGCCTCGTAGACCGCCATGGCCGTGGCCGGAGCCGTGGTCTCGAAGCCGACGCCGAAGAAGACCACCTCGCGATCGGGGTGGCGCAGGGCGAGCTCGAGCGCGTCCATCGGCGAGTAGACGATGCGCACGTCGGCCCCTTGGGACTTGACGGTGAGCAGGCTCTGGGTCGAGCCGGGTACGCGCAGCATGTCGCCGAACGAGCAGAGCATCACGCCGGGGCGCGCGGCGATCGCCAGCGCCCGGTCGATGGTCTCGACCGGCGTCACGCAGACCGGGCAGCCGGGCCCGTGGATCAGCGAGACCTGCTCCGGCAGCAGCTCGTCGATGCCGAAGCGGACGATCGAGTGCGTCTGCCCGCCGCACACCTCCATCAGCGTCCAGGGCCGGGTGACCAGCGCGCGGATCGCGCCGGCCACGCGCCGCGCCTCGGCCGCGCCGCGAAACTCGTCGACGAACTTCACGGCTCGCCCTCGCCGCCGCGGCGCTCCATGGCGGCGAGCTCGCCATCGCCGGCCGCGTCGAGCTCCTCGAGGTAGGCCAGCGTGCGCGCCGCGGCTTCGCGGTCGAGCCGGCTGATCGCGAACCCGGCGTGCACGACCACGAAATCGCCGACGCCGGCCTCGGGCACGTACTCGAGGCACACCTCCTTGACCACGCCGCCGAAGGCGACCCGCCCGGTGCGCAGATCGCCCTCGGCGACGCTCTGGATCTCACCCGGAATGCCGAGGCACATCGCTTGGCTCCTTCATCTCCGCGCGCCGGCTTGCAGCGGGCGGCCGGCGCTGCTCCCCGCAGGGACGCCCTGCTCGGCCGACGAGCCGCGCACACCGGCTGCGCCGCACTCCGGCTCCAGTGCACGCCGCGCGGCCGACCGCCGCGCCGCCACCGCCGCCTGCCCGAGCGACACGCCACCGTCGTTCGACGGCAGCAGGCGCGGCGAGAGCACCTCGAAGCCGAGCGGCTCGAGCCGCGCGCGCACCGCACGCGCCAGCCGAAGGTTCTGGAAGCAGCCACCGGTGAGCACCACGCGGCGCAGGTCCGCGCGTCGGGCGATCGCCTCGGCCAAGTCGACCAGGGCCGCGTGGAAGCGCGCCGCGATGAGGCCCGCGTCCGTGCCGTGCTCGAGATCGCGCAGCACGGCGAGCACCAGCGGCTCCCAGTCGGCGACGGCCACCTCCGCGCCGCGCAGCGGCAGCGGGTAGCCGTCCACCTCGCCGACGCCCTCGGCCGCGAGCTCGAGCTCCATCGCCGCCTGGCCCTCGAAGCTGGTCACGTCGCGCGCCAGGACCAGCGCCGCGACCGCGTCGAACAGCCGCCCGACGCTGGTGGTCTCGGGCGCGCCGAGCCGCCGGTCGAGCACGGCGAGCAGCACGCGCGCCGCTTCGTCCGAGAAGCGACCCTCGGCCCAGGCCTCGGCGAGCGGCCGCGCGATGTCGTGCAGCAGGGCGAATGCCGCACGCCGAGGCTCGCGGATCGCACGCTCGCCGCCCGCCAGCAGGAAGGGCCGCAGGTGCGCGACGCGGCGGAAGCCCGCGCCCTCGACGATCAGCGCCTCGCCGCCCCACAGAGCGCCGTCGCTTCCCAAGCCGGCGCCGTCCCAGGCCAGGCCGAGGACCGGCGCGTCCACGCCGTGCTCCGCCAGGCATGCCGCGACGTGCGCGTGGTGGTGCTGCACGCGCTCCAGCGGCACGCCCCAGGCGGTGGCGAGGCGCTCGGCCAGGCGGGTCGAGAGGTAGTCCGGGTGCAGGTCGCACGCGACCAGGCGCGGGCGCACGTCGAAGAGCCGCAGCAGGTCGTCGACGCTGCGCTCGAGCAGCGCGGCGCTCTCGGCCGACTCGAGGTCGCCGAGGTGCTGGCTGACCACCGCCTCGCCGTCGAGCGTGATCGTCACCGTGCTCTTCTGCTGGGCGCCGAGCGCGACGATGCCCGGCTCCACGCCGGCCAAAGCGACCGGCAGCGGCGCGAAGCCGCGGGCGCGGCGCAGCACCTCGAGGCCGTGCGGCCCGATGCGCGCCACCGAGTCGTCGACCGGGCGGACGATGCGCCGGTCGTGCACCAGGAGCAGGTCGGCGACCCCCGCCAGGCGCTGGCAGGCCTCGTCGTCATCGATGCAGATCGGCTCTTCGGAGAGGTTGCCGCTGGTGCAGACCAGCGGCCGGGCCACCGCCGCGAGCAGCAGGCGGTGCAGCGGCGTCGAGGGGAGCATGGCGCCCAGGCGCGGGGTGCCGGGTGCGACCTCGCCCACGACCGTCCCGCCCCGTGGCTCCGACGGCTCGTCCGCCTCGCGCTCGACGCACCGCGAGCGTGCGGCGTGCGGCTCGGGCGATGCGTGCGCCTCTAGCGACGCGCGCGGC
>CAZGUU010000207.1:0-9863 GCA_964529315.1 uncultured Enterobacteriaceae bacterium | reverse complement strand
TTCAAGCCTCGCTCGCGCTCGAAGGCGCAAAGCGCCGCCGCCCCGGCGCAGGACTTCGATGCGCTGCACCGTGAGGCGCGCCAGGAGCAGCTGGCCCGCGCGCAGGGCTACCGAGCCCGCTCCCTCGAGCTGCACGGCTGGATCTGCGCCCGCTGCGCGCGCGAGTTCGACCTCGCCACCCTCCACCTGCTCACCGTCCACCACAAGGACGGCAACCACGACCACAACCCGCCCGACGGGAGCAACTGGGAGAACCTCTGCGCAGACTGCCACGACGCGGAGCACTCGAGCGGGCTGCTCGGCGACTACGTGACCGGCCGCGAGGCCGCCCGGCGGCGCTGAGCGGGCCGAGCCCGCGTCCGCGGGCCGCGCTCGGGCAGCCAAGGGACCCGGCGCTCCCACGAGGCACGGGGCGAGCAGAGCTGCCGCGGGGGGCAGCCGGCCGCGGCGATTAGCGTGCGCAGCGTCCCCGTTCGTCGCGGCATCGAGCGAGGATGCGCGCGTGGCGACGGTTGCTTCGGCGGGCGGCGGACCCGTACAACGACCAGCGCCGGGCGGTGCGGTCGCCGTGCGATTGGTCGAGAGGAGTCCCGGCACGGGCCGGGGCGGAGCCTCGTGCCACCGGCGATGCTGCGCGACGCGAACGGATGTGGCTCGAAGTGACGTGAAGGGGGATCGCGAAGTGGGTCCACTGCAGGGTGTCAAGATTCTCGAGATCGCCGGCATCGGCCCGGGGCCGTTCTGCGCGATGATGCTCTCCGACATGGGCGCCGACGTCCTGCGCATCGACCGCGCCGATCGCGTGCGCGGCGACTCGCACGCCTCCTTCGACCTGCTCAACCGCGGCCGGCGCAGCGCCGGCGTGAATCTGAAATCCCCGGCGGGGGTGGCACTGGTGCTCTCGCTCGTCGAGCGCGCCGACGGGCTGCTCGAGGGCTTTCGTCCCGGGGTGATGGAGAAGCTCGGCCTGGGGCCAGACGTCTGCCTCGCGCGCAACCCGCGCCTGGTCTACGGCCGCATGACCGGCTGGGGACAGAGCGGGCCGATGGCGCACGCTGCCGGTCACGACATCAACTACATCGCGCTGGCCGGGGCGCTCGAGCCGATCGGCCGACGCGGCGAAGCCCCGGTACCGCCGCTCAACCTGGTGGGCGACTTCGGCGGCGGCGGTCTGCTGCTCGCCTTCGGCGTGGTCTGCGCCCTGCTCGAGCGCCAGAGCTCGGGTAGGGGCCAGGTGGTCGACGCGGCGATGGTCGACGGCGCAGCCGCGCTCATGACCATGTTCCACGGCTTCCGGCAGGGGGGCATGTGGCAGGACACGCGTGGCACCAACCTGCTCGACACGGGCGCTCCGTTCTACGACGTCTACGAGTGCGCCGACGGAAGGTACGTCTCGGTGGGCGCGATCGAGCCACAGTTCTGGGCGCAGCTCCTCGAGCTCACCGGGCTCGACGCCGAGGACCTGCCCGGGCAGATGGACCAGCCGCAATGGCCGGCGATGAAGGAGCGCGTGCGGGCGGTCTTCCGGCGCAAGACGCGCCAGGAGTGGTGCCGCATCCTCGAAGGGAGCGACGCGTGCTTCGCGCCCGTGCTCTCCATGACCGAGGCGCCGCAGCACCCGCACAACCGCGAGCGCGGCACCTTCGTCGAGGTCGCGGGATTCCTCCAGCCCGCGCCGGCCCCGCGCTTCAGCCGCACGCCCGCCGAGATCCAGGGCCCCGCGCCGCAGCCTGGCCAGCACACCGACGAAGCGCTGGCAGCCTGGGGTATTGCGCCCGGCGAGCTGGAGCGGCTGCGCGGCGCAGGCGCGATCGCCTGAGCTGCTCGGCCCGCTCTACGGATCGTCCTGCCCAGCCGACCCCGCAAGGACCGGCGAGCGGGCACGACGGGCCAGCTCATCGATCGCAGGAGCCCGCCAGCCCGGCGATCCACTCCTCGATCAACGCAACGGCCTCGTCGTGCACCAGCTGCCGGCCGACCGGCGGCATGGCAACGCCCGAGTCGACCGAGCGCATGCGATGGAGCAGGCTCGACTCCTCGGGCCGGCCTGGCACGATGTCGTAGCGGTACGCCCCCGAGCCTCCGCCCGACGCTGCCGCCTTGCACACGCCCAGGGTGAGCGGGTCGGCGTTGCCGCGCCTCAAGTCGAGCCCGGAACTCCGTGCCCGGCCGGTCGGGCTGTGGCAGTGGGCGCAGTTCACGTCGAGGTAGGCGCGGGCCCGATCCTCGACCGTCCCGGTCGACGGATCGTCCCACACGGCGTTGCGTGGCGCGGTCTCGGGCGACGGCGCGCCGGAGAGGATGCCCAGGCGCGTCCAGTGCGAGAGCTGGCTCTCGCTGCCGTCGGCATAGGCGAGGTCGCGGTTCAGGTGCCGTGCCTTGGGGCCGACCGGGCCCAGGACGCGCTCGGCCTCCTCGTGGCATTGAGCGCACTGCGCCTGCGACGGCACGAGGAACTCGACGCCGCGCTCGCGGCCCGACGCCTCGATCCAATCGACGTCGACCGATGCCCCGCCGGTGAGCAGCGTCGCCTCGGAGTGCTGGTCGTCCCAAAGATAGGTGACGGCACGCCAGCCGTCGTCGCCGTGCAGCAGGAGGCGTGACTCGATCAATCGCTCGCCCAGGGCGGGATCGCGCAGATCGTGGGGGTAGGAGAACGTCTTCACCAGGACCGTACCGACGGGGAAGACGAAGCCGGCGTCGACTCGATAGGTCACGCTCTGCCCCGGGGGCACGTAGACGAAGCGGTGTTTTGCCGCGTAGTCCGAGAACAGCGGGGTGTTCAGCTCGTAGGGCACGACGCCGTCGTTGGGGATCTGACGCCCGCCGTCGGTAAAGAGGCGATAGGACGAGAGGCGCTCGCACGGGGGCTGCGCGGAATCGAAGGCGACGCCGCGGCCCGCCTGAGGTGCGCAGTAGGCGTCGCGCGGCCCGCCGCCGCCGGCTGCGTCGTCGTCGCTGCCGCCGCAGGAGGCGAGCAGGCCGAGCAGCAGCAGCGCCGAGCTCAGGCTGCGGGCGGCGCGACGACGCGGGTCGCCCGCGGTCATCGGCAAGGCATGCGGTGCCGGCACTCGGGGGCGTGCCGGGCGGGGTTCGGGTGAGCGACCCATGGAAACCATCATTGGCCAGCCCGTGCACTTGGCAAGGCGTGCCGCGCGGGGGAGTCGATCGCGATGCGCGAGCGCGGGCCCGCAGATCGCCCGCGCCGCGTGGCCCGCCGGGTCAGGCCGTCACTGTACGTAGCCCAGCGCGCGCAGGCGCTCGCGTGTGGCCGGGTCCATCTCGACCTCGCCGCTGCTCGCCACCGCCTGGCCGGCGGCGACCGAGGCCGCTTCGCCCAGAGCGAGGTCGAGACGAGCCAGATCCTCGGGTCGGCCCGTGGCCAGGTCGCTCTTCTCGGTCGGGTCGCGGGCGAGGTCGTACAGCTCGGCCGGACGCAGGCCGCGCGGGTTGCCGGGGTTGGCCCGGATCAGCTTCCACGGGCCGGACTGGATGGCCGAGAGGACGTTGCCCTCGTGGTCCTCCTCGGCGAACAGCGCCCGATCGGCCGGCACTCCGGCGCGCAGGTCCGCACCCTGCCAGCTCGCCGGCATGCTCGCTCCGGTGAGCGCGACGATCGTCGGTGCGATGTCGAGCAGCCGGCCGCGCCCGCCCGCGACCAGCCCGGGCGCGCCGCCCGGGGCGCCTGCCGGCCACTTGACCAGCAGGGGCACGTCGATCTGCTCCTCGTAGAGCGTCGTTCCGTGCCACCAGCCGCCGTGATCCTGGAACTCCTCGCCGTGGTCGGCGGTCAGCACCAGGGCGGTGCGCTCGTAGACCCCCGCGCGGCGCAGGGCCTCGACCAGCGCGGCGAAGCCCTGGTCCATGTAGCGGACCTCGCCCGCGTACAGCTCGCGCATGCGCGGGGCGAGTGCCGCGCTCGGGTTGGGGTTCTCCACCCGGGCGATGGCCTCGCCGTCGTACGGGTGGCGGAAGTAGGGGTCGTGCGGGTCCATGTAGTGGACCAGGAGGAAGAAGCGGTCGTCCTTGTGGCGCTCGATCCAGGGCAGCACGAGCTGGTTCACCGTGTGCGAATCCTGGTAGTACTGGCTCACCGTGCGCTTCTTGTTCACGGTGAGCCAGACCTTGCGCAGCAGGCTGTAGAGCACGAGCTTCGAGGACGACTCGCTCGCACCGAAGAGGTAGTCGGGTGCCAGGTAGGTGTACTCGGCGAAGCCATGCTGGAAGCCGAACGAGGGTGCCAGGTTCACGTTCGAGACGAAGCCGGCGGTGGTGTAGCCCGCGTCGCGCATCACCTCGGCGAGCGTCACGGCCGACTCGGGCAGCACGGCGGTCTTGCTCATCGCGCCGTGCGAGGATGCGTAGAGCGAGGTGAGAATCGTCGCGATCGCCGGCTTGGTCCACGACGACTGGCCGAAGCCGCGATAGGCCGTCGCCTCCTGGGCCAGCGCGTCGATCGCCGGCGTCAAGCCCCGCCGATCGCCGTAGACGCCCAGGTGGTCGGCGCGCAGCGTATCGACGATCACCAGGACGACGTTGGGCGCATCGCGCAACGCCTGGGGGACCTCGCTGCGTGTGGCAGGCGGTGCGTGGAGCGCCGGGGCACGCAGGCGTGCGACGAGCCCGCCGATGCCGATCGCCACCAGGAGCATGGCCAGCGCCGCGGCCAGGCGCTTGGCGGCGATGGCACCCGGCGTGCCCGGACTGCGCCGTCTTCGCCAGACGCGATCGAGCAACCAGGCGAGCAGGAGTGTCAGAGCCATGGCCGCGAGCGCCGCTGCCAGCAGGACGCCGATCGGCGGGCGCTGCTCGGCCCACGCGTCGCGCTGCAGGCGGAACAAGGTGACGGCCAGGCCCAGCGGCAGGACGCTCGCCACGAAGGCGAGCAACGGGGTGAAGCGAGCCTGGGCCTCGAAGGCGATCGGCAGCACCGCGAGCCCGACACCCACCGCCGCGCCTACGGCGGCGAGCACGCAGCCGTAGAGCGCGATTGCGTACCACAGGACCTGCGCCTCCTCGCCCGGGCCGGCGAGCAGTACGGTGACCGTCGCCTCGGCCACGCCGAGCAGGATCCCTGCGACGACCCCGCCGCTTGCGCCGAGCAGCAGGCTCCAGCCGAGCCGTGCAGCCAGCGGTGCGACGGCGGGCTGTCCGTCGGCGCCGGCGGCGGGCGCGATCACGCCGAGGTCGCGCGCGGCGAGCGCTGCTCGAGCCCAGTCGACCTGCTGGCCTGCGACCCGGCAGTAGCGCGGTACGTAGTCGGCGCGCCGCGCCCACCAGACCACGCCGCCGACCAGCGTCAGCGCCTCGGCCGCCCAGAAGCCGAGCGCCGCCGAGACGATCGACTGGGCGGGGCCCATCAGGTGGCCCAGCAGGTAGTACTGGGCGATCTCGCGGATGCCCTCGCCGGCGATGGTGAACGGGCTCAAGACCGTGGCGAGAATCTGGATGCTGGAGGCGAAGGTCACCTGCCAGAAGCTCGCCTGCGCGGCAGTGACACCGATGGCCAGCGCGGTGAAGAAGTACATCGCCGCGGTGGTGAAGTGGACGACGAACGAGAGCCCGGCCGCCGCGAGCACGATTGCGGCCTTGCCCTGGTAAGCAGCCACCGCCGCGGCCAGGCGCGTGAGGAAGCCGGCGTACGGGCCGAGCGGCACGCGCTCGACCGCCCAGGCGATCAGGCGTGGGCCGGGCCAGACGAAGAGCGCCACGCAGCCGAGGATCGGGAGCAGCGTCACCGGGACCGTGACCGCCGCGATGCGCCCCGCCTGCGCGCCGAAGATCGAGACCCCGAAGGGCAGTGCCACCAGGATGGTGAAGAAGATCCCGGTGAAGCCCAGCACCTTCTCGACCAGCGTGGCCCCCGAGGCCTCGACCGAGCGTCCCGAGAAGCGGGCCGCGTCGTACAGCTTGTAGCCGTCCAGGCCGATGGTCGACGGCAAGAAGGTGCCCAGGAACCGCCCGATCAGGAACGAGCCGGCGACGTGGCCGAAGGGCAGCTCGATGCCCTGCCCGCGCAGCAGGAGCCACCAGCGCAGCATGCTCGCCGCGATACCCACCAGCTTGGTGGCGGTGGCGAGAAAGACGAAGCGCACGAACATAGCGCCGTCGATCTGCGGCAGGAAGGCACCGATCACGCTCCACGTGCTGGCGCGCTTGCCCTCGGCATCGATCACCTGATGGCCGAGCAGCAGGTAGAAGGCACCGACGGTGAGCAGCACCTTGACGGTCAGGCGCAGGGCGGAGCGCAGGCGGCCCGCGCCGGGGCGCGGGGAGGGCTTGGCTGGGGGTTGGGTCATGTGGGTGGGCTCTGCCTGCGCCGGGACCCGGGCACGATCCGTGGCGGCGCGGGCGGGTCGTCGCGACGATAGCTGGTGTTCCTCGTCGTCGGCAACCGAAGGCGGCTTGCTCGTCGGACCGCGGCCTGGACGGGCTCGGCCCGGGGTGCCCTCACCACTGCAGAAGGACGGCGCCCCCGGTCACGCCGGCGCCGAAAGCGTCGAGCAGGACCAGGTCTCCGCTGCGAATCCGGCCTGCACGGACGGCCGCGTCGAGCGCCGTCGGGATGGTGGCCGCGGAGGAGTTGGCGCAGCTCTCGATGTTGGTCACGAGCTTCTCGCGCGGCAGGCCCAAGCGCTCGGCGACCGCGTCGATCATGCGCATGTTCGCCTGGTGCGGGATCAGCCAGTCGACGTCTTCGATCGCGTAGCCGGAGGCGGCGATCACCTCCTCGGCCAGGCTCGCCATCTCGCGCACTCCCACCTTGAAGAGCTCGCTGCCGCGCATGTGCAGCTTGTCGAGCCGCGCCTGGCGCTGCTCGGGGCCGGCGGCGAGCCGCGAGCCACCCGCCTCGACGGCGAGCAACGTGGCGAGCGTCCCGTCGGTGCGCAGGCGGCTCGCCAGGATGCGCTGCGGGTCGTCGGCCGCCGCGCGCTCTACGACAACGGCACCGGCCGCGTCGCCGAACAGCACGCAGGAGGTCGGATCCTGCCAGTCGGTCACCGAGCTCAGGACGTCGGCGCCGATCACCAGCGAGACCCGCGCCGCGCCCGAGCGCACGAACTGCTCGGCCGTGACGAGCGCGAACACGAACCCGGCGCAGGCCGCGTTCACGTCCATCGCCCACGCGCGAGAGGCACCGAGTTCGGCTTGCAGCCAGCACGACGTGGAGGGGATCGGGGTGTCCGGCGTGCAGGTGGCGTAGACGATCTGGTCGACCTCGTCGGCCGAACGGCCAGCCGCCTCGAGGGCGCCGCGCGCGGCGGCCACGCCGAGCGCCGAGTTGAACTCGCTCGGCTCGCCGGGTCGCGACAGGCGGCGCTCGCGCACGCCGGTGCGCGACTGGATCCACTCGTCGCTGGCCGAGACCAGCGAGCAGAGCTCGTGGTTGGTGACGCGGGTGGCGGGGAACGCCGCGCCCGTACCGGTCACCCGGGCGGCGAGCCCAGTGCCCTGCCCGGCCTCGCTCCGGGAGCCCCTGATCGCCCTCTCGCTCGACCTCATCGCTGCACCACCGGATGGACGTACGGCCAGAGCCACCACTCGCCTGGCTCCTCGGCGACGAACGGCACGAGCGTCGCGAGCACCTCGGCCATGGTCAGGCCGCCTGCGACCTCGAGCGCCGGGCGCTCGGCGACGCACAGGGTACCACCGCGATCGACCATCACCAGCGGGCGAATCCATCGCGCGCCCATCCGCGCGAGGCTCTCGATGCCGGCGGCCACGGACACGATCTCACCGAGCATGTCGACCCGCGTGTGCCGGGCGACCCGGTCGCCGGGCACGTCGGCCAGGACGTAGAGCGAGCCACCCGAACGCAGCTGGGCGCGCGCGCGCAGCATGCTGTGCGCGTCGGTGCCGAGGAAGGGACAGCCGGCGGCCTCATCGGACCAGCGCACCTTGCGCTCCGCGTAGGCGAGCTTGGCGGGGGCCAGCGCCTCGTTGTTCTCCAAGGGGCGGGCGATCGCCGCGACCGGCAGGCGGCGCACCCGGCGCAGGGCGAGGAAGAGCAGGAGCGGGCTGCCGAAGTGCAGCGAGACGTAGATCGACGGACCGAGCGCGTTGCTCGGGCAGACGGGGCCCACTTCGCCCTGGGCCGGCCCAGCCGGCCCAGGCCCGCGGCAGGCGGCGTCCAGCCGGTCGGTGCGGCGCATGAAGTAGCTCGCGTCCGCCTCCTCGAGCGCCTCGGAGCGCAGGGCGCGGACATAGGTGAGCCGTGCCGCATCGTCCTCCTGGCCGGTCCAGCGGGTGATCCGGGCGCAGGCCACGGCGCGGCGCTCGGGGTCTCGCCGCAGCTCGACCGCGGCCGCGATTCGCGCGTAGGCTCGCCCCAGCCGGCGGCTGCGCGCGGCGAGCGGCAGCAGGCGCCCATAGCGCAGGTCCGTCCAAGGATCCCTCATCGCCGCACCGCTCCCCGCTGCCGCGAGCGGCCAGCCGTCGCGCCGCGCCCACGCTGGGGAATCGACGCCGCGGCCACCACGCTCCTTCGCCTGTCGCGCCGACTTGCATTGCACCGTGCAATCGCGAAAGTCGAGGCGCTAGGCGACGTCGGTTCGTGGGGGGTAGCACCGCCAGCCGTTGCGGTGTGCCGGGAGGGCCCGTGGAGGTCTTGTTCATCAGCGGAATCGACGGCTTCTGCCACCGCTACGAGGTCCTGCACCGGGCTGCGCAGCTGCACCTGCGCGCAATAGCAACCACCGTCCGGCACTTCACCGACCCGCGCTCGCTCGACGACGTCGCCCGCTCGAGCGCCGTCTTCCTCTACCGCACGCCCGAGTCGCCCCTGGTCCGCGAGCTGATCGGACGCGCACGCCGCGCGGGGCAGCTCGTCCTGGGCTCGATCGACGATCTGCTGTTCGTCCCCGAGCCCTCTGCCCTGCCGCCGCTCGAGCACCTCGACGAGCAGGCGCGCGACCTGTGGCTGGACGGCATCGCCCGCTATCGCGCCACGCTCGAGCTGTGCGACGCCTTCGTCGCCGCGGCCGAGCCGCTCGCCGTCGAGGCCGAGCGCATGGGCCTGCCCGCCTACCTGCACCGCGACGCCGCCTCGGCGATCGAGCTGCGCCTGGGGGCTCGGGCGCGCCAGGCGCGGCGCGCCAGACTGCGCGCGGCGGGCGGCAGCCGACGGGTCACGCTCGGCTACTTCAGCGGCACGGCGACCCACGACGCGGACTTCGAGGAGGCCCGCACGGCCCTGCTCGAGCTGATGCACCGGCGCCCCGAGGTCGATCTGCTGATCGTCGGCCCGCTGATCCTGGACCAGCAGTTCGCCGCCTTCGGCAGCCGGGTGCGGCGCCAAGCGCTGGTCCCATGGCCCGAGCTGCCCGAAGTCGTCGCCCAGGCCGACGTGAGCCTCGCCCCCTTGGCCTGGCGCGAGCGCTTCGCGGCGGCCAAGGGCGAGGGCAAGTACATCGAGGCCGGCTCGGTGGCCATCCCGACCGTCGCGAGCCCCTCGCCGGCCTTCCACAATGCGATCCGCGACAGCGAGACCGGCCGGCTCGCGGCCGACCCCGCCCAGTGGCTCGCCGCCCTCGAGGAGCTGACGGCAGACCCGGCGCGACGCGAGGCGATGGGCGATCGCGCCTTCACCGACGTGCACGCGCGCTTCTCGCCCGAGCCTCGAGCCGAGGAGCTCGTGCACATCCTGCGCGACGCGCGCTCGAGCCGGCCCGGCCGAGCGAGAGTCGAGCCGCTGGCCGCCCCACGCTCCGGCACCCCGGCGGCAGGCGAGCACCCCGCCCACCGGGCGCTCGAGCCCGACGGCTGCCCCGACCTGCTGCCCGCCGCACCGGTCGGCGAGTCGCCGCCGCTCGGTGCGGGCTCTCTTCTGCGGCAGCGCTTCACCGCCCGGCCGATGGGCGACG
>CAZGUU010000206.1:0-9863 GCA_964529315.1 uncultured Enterobacteriaceae bacterium | reverse complement strand
AGCAGCGGCGCCGGGGCCGCGCGGAGCGCGCCTCGGCTAGCCGCGCGGACCCTGCGCGCGCAGCGCGGCGCTGCGACCGGCCTTGCGCCCGAAGAACATCCCGTCCGAGAGCGAGACGCCGCTCACATAGCTCCACGAGGCGATCCCCGAGGTGGTCCTCCCCGCCGCGTAGAGCCCGTCGAGCGGCCGGCCCTCGCGATCGAGCACCTCTCCGGTGGGCAGGGTGTGCAAGCCGCCCAGGGTGAACACGGCGTAGATCGCGCTGCTCGTCCGGCAGTCGATCACGGCGTACGGCGGGTGGACCAGCGGCTGCAGGAACCTCGCCTGCTTGTGGAACAGCGGATCCTCTCCACGGGCGGCGTGGCGGTTGTACAGCTCGACGGTCCCCTGCAGCGCGCCGTCGGGCAGCCCCACGCTGCGCTCGAGGTCGGCAATCGTCTCCTCGACGTGGCTCGGCTCCATGCCCACGTCGTTGCGCTCGAAGATCTGCTCGTCGACCACCAGGTACGCCTCGCCGCCCTGCTGGAAGAGCGCCTCCTGGCCGATGCGTCCCGGGTAGGCGTCCTCGTTGATGAAGCGCAGCCCGTGGCGATTGACCAGGATGCCGCGCAGCAGGCGCCTCGGCGGCGCAAGCGGGATGGCCACCTCGCCCGCGTCCATGCGCATCGTCGCCGCACCGGCAGCCATGGCCATGCGGATGGCGCGGCCGTCGTCGCCGTCCACGCCGAGCGGATAGTTGGCGCGCAGGAGCAACGGGCTGTGACGGCGCACCATGTCGCGATCGCGGATGAAGCCACCCGCCGCGAGCACCACCCCGCCGCGGGCGCGCACATGGCGCTCGCGGCCGTCCTGCCAGACCACCGCGCCGACCACGCCGCGGTGCGCATCGACCACGAGGGTCTCGCAGCGGGCATCGCACGTCGCACGCACGCCGGCGCGCTCGGCCGCGACGATGAGCTTCTGCATGAGGAAGCCGCCGGCGGCCGCGGGAAACTGCGCCTTGTGCGCGCGCGGCGCGGGCCGGGCGATGCGGTCGAACGGGTAGGCGTCCTCGCCGCCAGAGAACACTAGGCAGTCGTCGGTCGGGGGCTCCTTGAACGGCTCGTCGTAGTAGGTCGGCTTGAAGGGCACACCGTGGTCGGCCAGCCAGTGGAACTGCGCCACGCTCTCGTCGCAGAACACGCGCACCTTGGCCTCGTCGGGCTCGGGGCCGCATGCCGCCATCAGGAAGCGGAACATGTCCTCGGTGCTGTCCTCGAAGCCGCAGGCCTTCTGTACGGGCGTTCCGCCGCCCAGGTAGATCAGCCCGCCGGACATCGCCGAGGTGCCGCCGCCGCCACCGGCGCGCTCGATCACCAGGACGTCCGCCCCGGCCTCGCGCGCCTCGATCGCGGCGCACGCTCCGGCACAGCCGAAGCCGACCACGACCACGTCGGCCTCGTCGTCCCAGCTCCGCACCTCTGCCGCGTCGCGCACGTCCGACGCTCGTGTCCTCTGGTCGCTCACGCCTTGGCCCTCCGCAGGTGAATCGAGATGGCCACGGTCTTAGAGGAGCCCCGCGGCGCGCGCCACGACCTGCCCGATTGCGTCGGGCCCTATTCACGCCGAGCGGGCCGTGCTACTGCGCCCGTCCGAACCGGAGGACCCATGGAGAAGCTCGTCTACGTGCTGTGGAAGCGCGGCGACCTGACGGTCGCCGCCTTCGCCCAAGAGATGCTCGGACCCGCCGCCGCGCGCCTGGCCGAGCTCGGCGCTCGAGGCGTCGCGGTCAACCTCGCCGACGACCAAGCCGCCGCGGCAGCGCGCCTGCGCATGACCCACCTCGATCCCCCGATGACGGGTACGGTGTCGATCTGGATGGACAGCGCGCTCGGCCGGGCGCCGCTCGAGGATGTGCTGCGAGGGCTCACCTCGCGCCTGGCCGGGTACCTCGCGCTCGAGTCCGTGCCGATCGTCAATACCCAGCACCCCGTGGCGCCGGGCGAGCGCACTCCGGGGCTCTACACCGTGGCGTTCCTCGAGAAGCCCGACTTCCTCGACTACGACTCCTGGCTCGAGATCTGGCAGGGAAGCCACACCCAGGTGGCGATCGAGACGCAGAGCACGTTCCTCTACGTCCAGAACGTCCTGGTGCGCCCGGTGA
This sequence comes from uncultured Enterobacteriaceae bacterium, assembly GCA_964529315.1. GTDB lineage: Bacteria > Desulfobacterota > Binatia > UBA12015 > UBA12015 > CAZGUU01. Next base: position 7,720 of record CAZGUU010000206.1, on the reverse strand, counting down.
CGCCGCAGGCGCCCCCCTGGACGGCGATCGTCGAGGAGGCCTTTCCCGCCGGCGCAGCAAGCGACCCGATGGTCTTCTACGACGCCGGTGGCTCCAAGGAGAAGCTCGCCGAGAACCAGCGCCGCATGATGGCCAGCGTGCAGCGCTTCATCGACCTCTCTCGCCTCGAGTCGCACCCCTTCAGCGCGTACGTGCCCAAGTCCTTCCCGCCCGGCCCGGCGGGCCGCTGATCACGCCTTCGAGATCACCGCATCCGCAAAGGCGCGCAGCGCGTCGATCTTCTGCTGCAGGGTCATCGAGTCGACCGTCTCCGCGTAGACGTTGCGGAAGCCGACGATCGCCTCGGTCACACCGAGGTCCTCGAGGCGGCGCACGCCGTCTCGCGTGTACGCCTCGAGCGAGATCACGTGGATCTCGAACGGCTCGCGCTCCCGGCCGTACTCCTTGCGGTAGGCCTGCAGCTTGGGCAGCAGCGCCTCGAGCGGCTCGTCGCCCCCGCCGGCGTGCATCCAGCCGTCGCCCAGACGCGCGGCGCGGCGCAGCGCGGCATCGGCGTGGCCGCCGATCAGGATGGGGATCGGCCGGCGCGGCACGGGGCAGAGCTTGATGCTCGGAATCTGGTAGTGCTTGCCGTGGTACTCGAAGAAGTCGCCGGTGGCGAGCCCGCGGATGATCTCGATCATCTCGTCCATGCGCTTGCCGCGCGTCTTCCAATCGGTTCCCGTCACCTGGAAGTCCTCGGGCCAGGGGCTGGTCCCGATGCCGAAGCCGAAGCGGTCACCCGTCATCACGGCGACCGAGGTCGCTTGCTTGGCGACCAGAACGGGGTGGCGAATCGGCAGCTTCACGACGAACGTGTTGAAGTGCAGCCGCTCGGTCACCGCCGCCATCGCCGGGATCAGCGCGAACGGCTCGATGAACGGCTTGCCCTCCAAGAAGTGCCGATCGCCGTCGGGCGTGTAGGGGTACTTGCTGTCGGAGTCGCGCGGGTAGCAGATGCTGTCCGGGACGATGAAGGACGACCAGCCGCACTCCTCGGCCGCGCGGGCGAGCGGCAGGTACTGGGCGGGGTCGCACATCGACTCGGCGAACGAGAAGCGCATCGGCAATTCCTCCGTGGCTGCGGGACGCCGGGGGCGCTCGGCCGCCGCGTCCCAGCATGGGCGGGATCGACGAAACCATCGCCCGGGCGACGAAGCAACCGGCGTCACCCGCGCGCACGCCGGCGAGCGGCCCGACGGGTGGCGCGTGCCGGCTAGAACTCGAAGCCCAAGCCGATGCCCGGACCGCGCTGGTCGAGCGCGATCGACGTCTCCTCGTCGCCGCTGCCGGTCCGGTAGTCGAAGTCGAAGGCCTTGTACGCGGCGACCACGAACGTCCGTGCCGAGCCCGGATGCCAGGGCAGCTCGTACTGGAAGCCGCCGATCAGGTTCCAGGCGAGCTCGGAGCCGGCTCCGAAGCCGCCTATGTCGCCGCGGAAGATCAGGTCCAGCTCGCCGACCAGCGGCACCGACCAGCGCCCGCCGACGAACGGGTCGACCCAGGTGGTCGTCGCCTTGGCGCTGTCCGCAAACCGGCCGCCGGTCCCGGTGAGCGACATCGACTGATAGAAGTACATGAACCGCCCGCCGGTCAGGAGATCGATGGTGATCGCCCGGCGCTTCCCGCCGACCGGAAGCTGCAGGACGCGATAGGCGGGGCCAAACTCCACGTAGGCGAAGTTCATCGTCAGATCAGCGTTCGCGGTCGCCTTCTGCCGCGGCCCGAAGGCAATCTGGTTCGACGGTCGAGCCGTCCCGCCCACCGCGTCGACGAACAACGAGAGGCGGCGGTACTTGGCCTCGAAGTGGCCCATGCCGCCCAGGAGGTCGCCGTCTCCGAGCAGATCGAAGATGTCGTCGAAGTCGACGTCGACCTGGGACGATCGGCCGCGCGTGGCGACCGTGCCGTGCACCTCGGGAAGCCAGAAGTAAGGGATCACCTGGAACGACCAGTCGCTCTTGCGAGGCGCCTCGGCCGCCTGCAGATCTGGGTCTGCGGCCACCGCCGCGGTGGCGCCCGCGCCGGTCGCGAGAGCCAACCCGAGCAGCGCCGACGCCCGGCGTAGCCTGCGGCGCCGGGCGCTCGCTCGGCCCTCGGCGCTCCGAAACCCCTTGGCGCTGCCCGCGGTGAGACTGCGGACAGCGAAGTACGCGAGCCGGCCTACCGTCGAAGATCGCAGCACGTCGATTCCTCCCCTCGAGCTCGGCGGAGCCTGGCATCGGCCGCGGGGCAAGAGCTCCCAAGTTTCCCTGGGTTCCCCCCGGGTGTTCCGTCTCCACGGTCGATGCGGCGCGGAGACGCGAGCTCGCCCCAGCCGCGGCGCTGCCTCTCGATCTGCGCGCACCGTACACCAAATCGTGCACGGCGCCAGCGCATCGAGCCGGCGCGCGAGGCCTCGGTGCCGTGCCGCCGAAGAGGACCGCGGACCCGGCAGTCCAGGGGGCCCGTGAGCCGCCGGGCTCGGCTCGCGCGGCCACATCCGAGGGCCGCATCCCGGGTCCGTGTCCCCGAGTCCGTTGACACCCACGCAACGCCACGGCTACCGTTGCCACGGCTCGGGTGACGAACGACATCGGCAAGCTCGCGGCGCGAGACCGCGCGCGGGGCGCGACCCTGGGCACGCGGCTGGGCTCGCTGGTCTGGCGCCTCCTGACCGCCTACGGGCGCCTCAAGTATCGATACCTGCTGCCCCTCTACGCGATGCTCGGCCTCGAGCGGCGCGACGCGAGCCGGCCCTCCCGGACCCTGCGCGGCGCCCAGCGGCTGGTCTCGCTGCTGCGGCGCTCCGGGCCACGGGTCTACCGCGAGCAGCTGGCAGCGGTCCGCGAGCGGCTCCGGGAGCGCAAGGGCGCGGTGATCTTCCTGCCGTCGACCGGCTGGCACATCTCGTCGGCGCAAAGACACCACCACCTGGCGCGCGAGCTCGCCCGCCAGGGCTGGATCTCGATCTTCGACTGCAGCAACCAGTACGACGACGTCGACGGCTTACGCGAGATCGAGTCCGACCTGCTCCTGTATCGCGGGCCGTCGGCGCTCCTGGCCGAGATCCCGGACCCGGTGCTCTGGAGCTTCACCTACAACTTCCACGAGCGCGACGCCTATCCCCGATCGTGTCGGGTGGTCTACGACTGGATCGACGACCTCGAGGTGTTCCCCTTCGATCGCGACTTCCTCGAGCGCAACCACGCCCGGGCGATGCGCGAGGCCGCAGTGGTCACGAGCGTCGCGCGACGGCTCCACGAGCAGGCGCTCGAGCTGCGTCGCGACGCGATCTACCTGCCCAACGGCGTCGAGTACCAGCGCTTCGCCGAGGCTCCGATCGCCCCGCTCGACGACCCGGTCGTCGCCGAGCTGTGCGCAGGCGGACGGCCGCTTGCCGGCTACTACGGCTCGCTGGCGCGCTGGCTCGACTACGAGCTCCTCGACCAGGTGGCGGCGCTGCGGCCCGACTGGAGCTTTCTGCTGATCGGCCAGGCGCTCGACGCGAGCCCGCACGACCGCGGCCGATCGCTCCTCGCACGGCGCAACGTGCGCTGGATCGGACACCGCGAGTACGCGGTCCTGCCCGCCTACCTGCAAGCCTTCGACGTCGCGACGATCCCGTTCGTGATCGACGACGTCACCCGGGCGACCTCGCCGCTCAAGCTCTACGAGTACTTCGCCGGCGGCAAGCCCGTCGTGGCGACGCCCATGCCGGAGTGCGAGGCCTTCGCCGAAGTTCACATCGCCGCCGATGCCGAGCAGTTCGCGGCGGCGCTCGACGCTGCCCGCGCCCGAGGGACGGACGCGCGCTTCCGCGAGCGGCTGCGCGCTCTCGGACGCAGCAGCTCGTGGACGGCGCGGGTACGCGCGCTCGAGCCGCACCTGTCGAAGGGCGCGCCGTCGATCGCGGCGCGCCCCGCCGATCCTCAGCCGAGCCCGTAGACCGGCAGCGCCGCTCCGGTGATCGCTCGCGCGGCATCCGACACGAGAAAGGCGATCGCGTCGGCGACCGCGGCCGGCGAGACCAGCGCCGGCCATGCGGACTCGGGCATGGCTGCTCGATTCTGCGGCGTGTCGAGAGCTGCGGGCAGCACGCAGCTCACCCGCACGCCGCGGTGCTTGACCTCCTCGGCGAGGCTCTCGGTGAGCCGCAGCAACGCGGCCTTGGATGCGCCGTAGGCGGCGGCACCGGCCGATCCGGCCAGGGCATCGCGGCTCGCGACGTGGACGATCGAACCCCGGCCGCGCTGCAGCATGCCCGGGAGCACGGCGCGCGAGGCGACCAGCGCGGTGCGCAGGTTCAGGCGCAGCAAGAAGTCCCAGGTCTCGAGGTCCTCCTCGAAGGCCGGCTTCCCGGCGCGGTATCCGCCGGCGCAGCTCACCAGGCCGTCGAGCCAGCCGAAGCGCTCGACGGGCCGCAAGGCCTCGCGCAGCGCTGGCTCGTCGGCGAGGTCGACGTCGCCGACGAGCAGCCGTCGATCGCCCTGGCCTGCGCCGCCGAAGCGCTCGCGCAGCCGCGAGGCCGAGCGGTCGAGCAGGACCGTTCGGGCGCCCTGGCGCTCGATCGCCGCGACCACGGCGCTGCCCAGGTTGCCCGTCGCGCCAGTGATCATCACCAACCGCTCTCCCGGGTCGACCGCCATACAACCCCCTGCAGGGAGCCCCGCCCCGGCATCCTCCGGGGCTACCATTCGGCGAACGGCACCTCGCCGAGGTAGCGGCTGTCCGAGGTGACGACGACGGCGTGCTGGCTGAAGCCGCCCTCGGAGCGCACGACGGCGACGAGCTGCTCGTAGGTCGCCGCGATCTCCTCCGTCGTCGCGCCGGCCTTCGAGACGAAGGGGGCGATGCGCTTGAGGAAGGGGAGGCCCACACGCTCAGGGAGGAACGGAACGCCGTAGCTCGCGAGCAGCTTGCCTGCGGCCTGCGCGCTCGCATCGTCCATGACCAGCGTCACGCCGTGCTCTGCGGCGTCGGGGATCGCGCCGGCCGAACCCGGGGGTTTCCTGCGCGCCTTGAGGTTCTTGTCGATGTAGCGCGGCATGACGAACTCGCGCTCGGAGCGGCTGAGCGGCTCGATGATCGGCCGCCCCGCCGGGTCGGTGCCGACGACCTTGCCCACCGCCACGCCGTCGGCATCCGGCGTCATCGGAGCGGCCTCGGACGCGTCGACGACCGTCTTGCGGTTGACGGTACGCCCGGTCTTGGTGTCCACGACCTCGACCTCGTAGTGCTTGGCGCGCAAGAGCTTGGCCTCGGCGTTGCCCTGGACGACCGTCACCTCCTCGAACTCCGCGGTGACGAAGCGCTGGATGCCCGCAGCATTCGGCTCGGTGTCGAGCGGCACACGGCGGCGCTGGCCGATGCACTCCTTGAGGCGCGCGGTCTTCGAGCCCGGCGCGGGATTGCTCCACTCCTCCCAGCGCGTGTTGGCGGCCTTCCACTCCTTGATCGCCGCCTGCTGGCGCGCCTTCGACATGCTCTTGAAGCCCGGGAGATCCTGCGGGCGGGTCGGGCTGTGCCAGACGCTCGCCTCGGCCAGGACGTCCTTGGGGGCTCCCGCGTCGAGCATCGCCGGCTTGCCCGTCTTCTGGCCGATCAGCTCGACCTTGGCCACGCCGCCCGGCTTGCGCAGCGGGCTCGAGGGCTTCAAGACCTCGGCGAGCTTCACCTGCTCTCCGGTGCGGGTGAGGTACTCCGCCTCGAGCTCGCCGAGGATCCCCGCCTTGGCGTCGAGCGTCACCTCGGGCACGCCGCCTAGATTGGGCAGCTCGTAGACGTTGCCGAGATCGCTCGACTGGACGATCGTCGCACCTTCGACGTTGTCGAGATAGCCGCCCGCACGCTCGATCTCGGCGACGTCGCCCAACGCGACGCCGCGGGGTGCGTCGGCGGCGAGCGGCTTCACCGCCGTTTTCGCGCCTTTGGCGACGTTGCCGCCCTCGTCGAGCACGCCAGCGGCCTTCCCGGCGCGCATGATCGCGGCGCCCTTGCCGCGCACCACCGCTCCCGAGAGGGCTCCGCCCGCGCGGAACACGCCGCCCCCGATCACGGTATCGAACACCAGGGGAATGCCGAGGTTGAAGATCTCGGCGTCGCGCTTGGCCCACTCGCGCTGGAAGAGCACCGGGTCCGCCGGGGCGAGGTCGATCATGTTCTGCCGCCACTGCTCTTCGGCCGCCATCTGCGCTTGGATGTCGGGGGATTGCAGCGTGGCGTCGGCCACCGCCATGTCGAGCGCCTCGTCGAGATAGGTGAGGTTCTCCCGCCATCTTGGGACTTCATTCTTGACCGTGTTGTAGAGGTTGTCCGCCGAGGCGGCCGAGCCGTCGACCAGGGTCATCGCGTAGGCTTCGAATTGCAGGCGTTCGTCGGGCGTGGCCGAGCCCCAGTAGTACGACGCGGCGAGCGTTGCCTCGGCCCACGAGTCCTTGAGGCCCTTCTTGGCCGAGTCGGTGAGATCGGCCCAGCCCTTCGCCCACTCCGATACGCCGTTGCCGACCTCGTCCTTGAACGACTCGGCGTAGACGTCGTTCAGCTCTTCCGCGGTGAACCCTTTGAAGGGGTTCTTCGGCCGCGATGCCGCGACCATCTCTGCCGCGACGCCGCGCAGGCGGGCCATGGCATGGTCGAAGGGCGAGAGGAGCAGCTGGCGCGCGCTGCCGAACCACTTGCGGCGCTCGGGTCCGGAGAGGACGGCCTTGATGCGCTCGTAGAGCGCCTCGCCGCGCTTGGCCGTGGCCTCGTGCCAGCTGCGGTAGGACTTCTGGAGGTATTGGTCCATCGCCTGCAGCAAGACCCAGCGCCCGAGCTCTTCGGTCAGCTCGGCGCCGTCGGCGATGTCGAAGCGAAGCGATTGGGCGTCCCACAAGAGCTTGCCGTCCTCGCCCTCGGCGGTCACCTTGGTGTGGGCCGCGACGATTCCCTTGCGGATCGGGCTCAGCTCGAACGAGTAGGTGATCGACTGGCCGGGGGCGAGCGTGAGATTCGGGTCGACGCTCGGCGTGGCGCCCGAGAGCCACTTCATGTAGCCGGTGCTGCGGCTATCCTGGATGAGCGGGTAGTCGTTCGCGAAGCTGAAGTCGTGGAGCTCCGATGCGCCGCTGTTGGAGATCTTGACCTCGACCGTGATCGCCTGCGCGAGCGAGATCTGCCCCGATAGCGCCGTCCCGTCGGGTGCGCGGGCGGTGAGCGTCACGTCCATGCGTTGGATCAGCTCGCACCAGGCGAAGGGAGGCACGTAGCAGCACCGGTTGGGCCAGTCGTCGCAGCAGGGCCCGTCCGGCGGCGGGGGTGGCTCGCAGTCGGCCCGAGCCACGCGCGGCTCGGCGAGTGCGGCGAGGCAGAGCAAGGCGGCCGCGGCGAGCAGCGCGAGCCTGCGGCTCCTGGGCGGGCGCCCCCCACGGCTGCGCGAGACCATCATCGAGCGCTCCATCGAACCTCTCGGTCCAGACCTCGCCCCACGTGAGCACGGACTAGCCATGGTACGCTAGGAAAAAGATGGGAAGCAAGGAATTTCGCATACGCAATTCTGCGTAGCAGCAGCTCCGCCACGATCCACCGCGGGCCGCGGCCGGGCGTACCGGCGCCCGTGTCCGCGGCGCCGGTCAGGATCTGGCCCGGCTTCGCCGCGACCACCCCACACCGAGCCGGCGGGCCGCGGCTCGGGCTCAGCGCGCCGGCCGCGAGCGGCGCG
>CAZGUU010000205.1:0-9921 GCA_964529315.1 uncultured Enterobacteriaceae bacterium | reverse complement strand
CCCCGCTACCTGCGCACCGTGCTGCGCGTCGGCGAAGCGGTCGGCTTCGGCGCCGACCTCGAGGCCTTCGTCGACAAGGGCCTGGCGCTCGCCGAGGTGCAGCCCGCCGCGGCGCTGGCCTTCTTCGCCCTCGAGTCGCGCGGCGCGCGCGCCTTCCTTCGCCGCCACGACGTCGCGGCGCTGCTCGACGACGTGGAGAGCACGTTGCGCGGCTACCTCCACCTGATCACCGGCGCACGCCCGGCGATCGAAGCGAGCGGCGCGGGCGGGTTGTTCCCGCCGGTATCGCTCGAGGAGACCTCGGTTCCGGTGAGCGCGCGCGCCGAGGTGTTCCCCACCTGGGAGGAGAACTTCACGCTGCAGAAGCTCCAGGCGACGCTCGGCGTGCTGTGGTCGGAGCTCGGAACGCGCAACTTCGCGCTGGGCCGCTGGCTGGGCGACGACTCGACCGGCGGCCTGCCCGAGCTCTTCCGCCGCTTCGCCCAGCCCGAGGTGGCGGCGGGCCTGCTCGTCCACCTCGAGGCGCTGCGCGCAGCCCCGCTGCTCGCACGGCTCTACCCCGGGCTTGCCGCCGACGTGGCACAGCTGCGCGCGCGGGTCTTCCCCGGCGATCGCCCGCGCGCCGGCCACGGTGCGCCCGAGGCGATCCTCTACCTGGCGCTGGGTGGCGACCTCACGGCGCTCGAGCTCGACGACCGCAGCGCGCGCGAAGGCGGCGCCGCGGCCCAGGGCGCGATCGAGCGTCACGCCACGGCCGATCTCGAGCACCGTGCGCCCTGGCGAGCGCCGCTCGCCGAGCTCGCGGCCGCTGCGCGCCGCGGCACGGCCACGGTCGAGCAGAGCGCGAGCCTGATGGCCCTGCTCTGCGAGCAGCTCGAGGCGGGCGAGCTGATCCCGGTCTACGGCATGGAGAGCTTCTTCGAGGACGACCCGACGCTCTCCTACCTGCTCGATCCCGAGGGCGACGAGCGGCCCGGCCCGGGCGACGACGGTGCCCCCGGCCCGCAGGCGAGCGCCGACTCTCCGCAGGGCGAGGGCCGGCGCAGCGACGAGACCTCGCCGGGCACGAGCCTCGACCCGCAGATGCTGCGCGCCTACCTCGAGCAGCGCCCCGACCTGGTCGTGATGCGCGCCGAGGGCCCGATCGACGCAACCGGCCTGTTCGTGAGCGGCCTCACGGGCGGCGGCGGCGCGCACGAGCGCGATTCGTCGCGCAACGCGAGCCTCTCGCGCGAGTCGGCGCTCGCCCTGGCGCGCCACGGCCACAAGGCGCGCGGCGTCTTCCTGCACGACGAGTGGGACTACGTGATCGGCGACTATCGCCACCAGTGGTGCCGGGTGCTCGAGATCGCGCTCGAGGGCGACGACGGCGAGTTCTTCGCCGGCACGCTGCAGCGCTGCAGCGACATGCTCCCCGAGGTACGCCGCCAGTTCCAGCGCGTGAAGCCCGAGGGCTACCGCGTGATCCACGGCCTGCTCGACGGCGAGGACTTCGACCTCGACGCGGTGGTCACGGCGCGCTCCGACCTGCGCGCGCGCTGCTCCCCCTCGCCCAAGCTCTACACCGCACGCCAGCGGGAGCGGCGCCGGGGCGAGCCGCCCCGGTCGCACCGCCGGCGCTGCGCCGCACGATGGCAGCAGTGGTGCGGCGAGAGCTGCACGCGGTGCGGGCAGCGCGGCGCGCGGCTCGGCGCCGGGCAAGCGCCCGCGGCGGATCATCGACATCCAGAAGGAGGCCCTGGTCATCATGGCCCAGGCGCTCGAGGAGATCGGCGACCTCTACGCGATCTACGGCTTCTCGGGCCACGGGCGCGACTGCGTCGAGTTCTTCGACGTCAAGTCGTTCGACGAGCCGCTCACCCAGGCGGTGCGCGCGCGCATCGGGGCGATCGAGCCGCAGCGCTCGACGCGCATGGGCGCCGCCCTGCGCCAGGCGATCACCAAGCTGCGCTCCGTCGCCTCGCGCGCCAAGCACCTGATCCTGCTCTCCGACGGCTTCCCGCAGGACTTCGACTACGGCGAGGACCGCCGCTCCAACGTCTACGGCCTGCGCGACACCGCCATGGCGCTGCGCGAGGCGCAGCAGGCCGGCGTGCGACCGTTCTGCATCACGGTCGACCGAGCCGGGCACGACTACCTGCGCGAGATGTGCGAGGCGAGCCGCTACCTGGTGATCGACGATTTGGCCGCGCTGCCGCGCGAGCTGCCCAAGATCTACTCCGAGGCGACGCGCGACGCCTGAGCGCGTGAGCAGGAATCCCCTCCCGTCGCTCGGCGCCACCGGGTGACGACGCAGCCGTGACGGCGAATGCGGGTCCAGCAGCGAAGGGTTCTCGCCGCCGCCCTGCCCGATCTCCCGCGCTCGCCCGCCTGGCCCGGGGCCTGATATGGTGCGTTCGTGAACCGGTCGGCAGCAGCTCGCCTCGCCGAGATCTCGAGAATCACGGCTCGCGATCAATGGCTGATCTCGTCGCGTCGCGAGGGGAGGGGCTTCATGGAGCGTGCACCAGACACGCTGGCGGCGCTCGAGGCCGCGGCTCGCGCCCTCGAGGCGGCGGGGCTGGCGTACGCGTTGATCGGCGGCGTGGCGGTGGGCATCCACTCCGGCGCTCCGCGTGCCACCCTCGACGTCGACTTGGCCGTGGACTCGAAGGTCGCACGCGCGAGGTTGGCCGAGGCGCTCGAGCGCGCCGGCTTTCGCAAGACCGGTGAGTTCCCGCACAGCGTGAACTTCCGTCACGTGAGCGGCGAGCCGGTACAAGTGGCGCTCGACCCGGCCTTCGATCCCATGATCGCGCGCGCTGAGAGCTTCGACGTCGCAGGGGTCGCCGTGGCGATCGTTCGCAAGGACGACCTGATCGCGACGAAGGAGCGCGCCGCTGCCGACCCCTCGCGGCGCAGGAGCAAGCGGCTGCGCGACCAGGCGGACATCGCGCTGCTGCGCGGTGACGTGCCCGACCCCGACGAGGGCTGGTGAGGTTGGGACTCTGCGACGATCGAGGCGTCCTGGGGCATGACGGATCGAATGAGGTACCGATGATCGATGGGTCGAGCAGCGCGGCAGCTCGCCCGAGGGATCGCGGCCCGCGGATCTGCTTGATCGGGGCGGGCGGCATGTCGTTCGGGCCGTCCATGGTGATCGACGCGATCCGCAGCACGCGGCTCTCGGGCACGACGCTCGCCCTGCACGACGTCGATCCGGCCCGCCTCGAGCGGGTGACGCGCATGGCGCACCGGCTGAACGCCGCGCACGGCAGCCCGGTGCGCATCGAGAGCTCGGTCGAGCCGGCTGTCGCCATGCCCGGCGCGGACTTCTGCCTGGTCAGCACCGAGGTCGGGCGGTTCCGCTACTGGAAGCAGGACTACGAGATCCCCAACCGCTACGGCGCCACGCAGATCAACGGCGAGAACGGCGGCCCGGGCGCGGTCTTCCACGCCCTGCGCGCGATCCGCACGGTGCTCGGCATCTGCGCGGACCTCGAGCGCCACTGCCCGGACACCTTCCTGATCAACCTCACCAACCCGATGAGCCGCGTGACGCAGGCGATCGCCCGCGCTACCCGGCTGCGCAGCGTCGGGCTGTGCCACGAGTTCCGCATCGGCGTGACTCGCCTGGGACTCTTGCTGCGCGTGCCGTCGCGCAAGATCGCCGCCCGAGCGGCGGGCATCAACCACTTCACGTTCTTCACCGAGATCCGCCACGCCGACACCGGCGAGGACCTCTACCCCCGCGTACGCCAGCTCTGGGCGCGGCGCTTCTTCGACTACCCGCCCGCCGTCACCTGGCTGGCACGGCAGGTCGCACGCCACCCGGTTGGCGCCTTCGCCGTCGAGCAGATCCACACGCCGCTCGTGAGGCACATGTTTCGCAGCTACGGGCTCCTGCCCTGCTCCGTCGACAGCCACATCGGGGAGTACGTGCCGTTCGCCTGCGAGGTCTCCGGCTGGCACCCCGCACCGGTGGACATGCACCGCCGCCTGATGGGCATGTTCGAGAGGATCAGCGCCGCCTACGGCGAGGGCCGCTCGCGCCTGCCGCTGCACCGCCTGGGCCGCACCGGCGAGGAGTCGTTCCCGCTGATCGAGGGCCTGTGGACCGGCGAGCGGACGGCGCTCGACGCGGTCAACGTCCCCAACCGCGGCTACATCCCCAACCTGCCCGAGGGCGCGATCGTCGAGGTGCCCGCCTGCACGGGTGCCGGCCGGATCGAGCCGGCCACGGTCGAACCCCTGCCCGAGCCGCTCGCCGAGATCATGCGCCGGCAGATCGCCATCGTGGACCTGGTCGTGGACGCCGCGCTCGGCGGCGATCCGGAGAAAGCCCTGGAGGCGATCCGCCGCGATCCCAACTCGCCGCCCGACGAGCGCGCCTGCCGGGCGATCTTCGGCGAGCTGCGCTCGCTGCAGGCGGAAGCTTTGCCGTTCTCGCGCGGCGCCGGCTCTCGAGAGCCCGGCGGGGCTGCGCGTGACGGCGAGGCGACAGCGAGAGCCGACTGATCGGAGGAGAGATTCGGCATGTCGAGCGCAACCGAGAGAGAGGCCCTCGAGACCTACGAGCGCTACGTCGCGCTGCGCGACGAAATCGACCGGGGCCGCAAGCCCTGGAGTGCGCTCGCCGACTTCTTCACCGAGGACGCGGTCTACATCGATCCGGGCTGGGGGCGCATCGAGGGCCGCGAGAGCATCCGGACGTTCTTCGAGAGATCGATGGCCGGCCTCTCGATCCTCTATTATGTGGGCGACGGCCTATTCTGCTACAGCCACGACATGCTGAACATGAAGCACATCGGCGAGACGATGCGCGCGATGGGCTGGAGGCCGCCCGCCGAGTTCAACATGCCCCCTCGCCAGCCGAACCGCGACATCTCGCTGCCAGCCGCGTGGGCCCACCTCGAGAAGAGCCGCGCGCCTCGCCCGCCGATCGGGCTCGGCCGCGGGTCGCGGTAGCGGGGCGCCAATGCACTTTCCGCGCGTCATGCGGCGAGTGAACCGCCTGGTGACGAACCCGGTCGCGGGGACGTTCGCCTGGCTGGTTCCGCCGCTCGCCGTGCTGCACCACGTCGGCCGGCGCAGCGGCCGGCTCTACCGGACACCGGTGGTCGCCTTCCCTTCGGCCGCGGGCATGGTGGTCCCCATGACCTACGGCCGCGACGTCGACTGGGCGCGCAACATCGCTCGCGCCGGCCACTGCGAGATCGACCGGGCGGGGCACCGCTGCGCGCTCGGCAACCCGCGCGTGGTCGGCCTGGAGGACGCGCTGCCCCACCTCCCGGCGCTCCTGCGGCCGCTCTTTCGCGCCGCGAGCTTCCCCGGCTTCCTGCTCCTCGATCGCGAGCCGGCCGCGTAGCGCCGCGCACCGGCGCCGGCCGCGCCTCGCCGCTTGCTTCGCCCTCCAGGCCCTCGCGTCGAGGTGCGCCTCTCCGGTTGGCGCTCACTCCCCTACACTCACTCCCCCCAACGCTTGTCGCTCGTCGGGAAGCTCGCCTATGATGCCCCGCGTGAGCCACGACCCGTACGACCGGCTCGTCGAGCTACTGGCTTCCGACCCTCGGGTCCGACTCGTCTATGCCTTTGGCTCCGCGGCGCGCGACACCGCCGGACCGCTCAGCGACATCGACGTTGCCGTCCTGCTGCAAGCGCCGCCCACCTGGGACGAAGGGCGCGAGCTGCGCGCCGCCGTCGCCGCCCTCGACCCTCGCTTCGATCTCGTCCTGTTGAACGAGGCTTTCCCGGCTCTTCGTTTCGAGATCTTGACCGGCGGCCGCTGCCTGCTCGCCCGCGACCCCCGCGAGCAGGCGGAATTCGAGATCACGAGCCTGTCTCGATTCCTCGACTTCCAGCCCGTCCGGCGGGTGCAGCAGGAGTACCTGCGCGCACGCGTGGAGGAGCGCCGTGGTTCTGCGCCTCGAAGCCCTGCGTGAGCGCCTGGCCAAGCTCGAGGAGGTGATCGGCCGCCTGCGCGAGGTCGCCGCCACGAGCAAGGACGAGCTCATCGGCGACTACCGAAGGCAGTGGGTCGCAGAGCGCGGCCTCGAGCTCGCGGCGCAAGCGCTGCTCGACATCGGCAACCACATCCTGGCCGGCGAATTCGGTCAGAGCGCGACCGAGTACGAGGGCATCGTGCGTGGCCTGGTGGAGCGCGGGGTTCTCTCCGGCGACCTCGGTGGCCGCCTGCGGGGCCTGGGCGGCTTCCGCAACGTGCTCGTCCACGGCTACCTGGGGATCGACCCGGAGAAGGTCTACGCGGCGCTCCAACGCAGCGCCGCAGACTTCACCGACTTCGAGGCCGAGATTCTGGCCTGGCTCGATCGCCGGTCGGTCTAGCGCTTCGCGGCCGCTCGCGACCTATCCCGCCGAGCCGGCCCCGACCTGGCGCTCGTACGCGCCGATGTCCGGCGCGCCTCCGGCCGGGCGCCTCTGGCGCAGGATGTCGTGCTTGGGCGCTCGCAGGGGATCGGCGGCGTCGACCACCGCGCTGCCCACGGGCGGCACGCCCCACTGCTGCACCAGGCGGCGGAAGGCCGAACGGATCGTCGCCGAGCCGTCGGCAAAGCGGCCTGCGCCGGCATCCCAGCGTGGCAGCACGATTCCCGCCGGCGTGGGGAGGCCGGGGTCGGCGGTGACCCGGTCGGGGTCGTCGTCGAAGTCGACCAGCTCGGCGGTGTCGGAGGGCACCGGTGCGCCGCCGTTCCAGTAGAGGTTGCTCAGCAGGACGAACGAGGCGGTCTCGCCCGGCGGGGTGTCGGAGAAGTCATTGGGGCGAGACGGGCTCTCGGCGCCCATCGTGCCGGTCGGATCGGACCACAAGTTGTTGGCGAAGCGGATGCGGCGGTTGGGCGGATTGGCACCCTCGGTGTTGAGCCGCATGGCGAAGGCGAGAGAGGGCAGATCGCCCAGCACGGTGTTGTTGCGGAAGCTCACGTCGCTGCCGCCCTTCACCCCGAAGGCCGCGCGCATGACGTGCGGTGAGTCGCCGAGCATCAGGTTGTTCTCGACCAGCACGCTCTGCGCCTCGTAGTACTCCTGCCCGTCCTCGCCGACCAGCACGAAGTAGCTGCCGGTCGATCCCTGCCAGCCGAGAAAGACGTTGCGCCGCACGGCGATCCGGCGGCTGCCCAGGTTGGTGTCGTCGGTGCCGTTGGAGTCCTTGATGACGATGAAGCTCGCGGTGTCGTTGCGGTTGGTCCGCCCGCTGCCCTCGAAGTCGTTGAGGAAGACGTTATCGCGCACGATCACGTCGGTCACGCTGTTCACGTCGATGTGCTCGTCGCTGCCCGACTGGTTGTAGAACAGGTTGCCCTCGACGACGACGTTGCTCGCACCGTTGTTGATCTTCAGGAGGTCGTTGTTGAAGCTGTCGTGCACGACGTTGTCGCGCAGCACGATGCGGCTCACCCGGTCGTCGCCGCCCGCCTCGCCGATCAGGTCCTGGATCTGGATGACGAGCGCACCCGCACCGGGCCCGCTGTGCGCGATGTCGAAGCCCTCGAGCGTGATCCCCTTGCCGTCGAAGCAGGTGACCACCGTGGCGTCGTGGCGCAGGCGCGCCTGGTAGCGCACATCCGAGCGCACGGTGACCCCGGCAGCAAACACGCCGTGCAAGCGCACGCGCCCACTGTAGGTGCCAGGCCGCACCAGGACGGTGCTCCCGTCGGACACGCCGTCGAGGGCGCGCGTGATCGTGGCCCAGGGCGCGGCAAACGTGCCGCTCCCCGTGACGTCGTTGCCGCTCGTGGCGACGTAATACGTCCCCTGGGCGTGCGCCGGTGCCGCACGGAGCAGCCCGAGCAGCGCCGCCGCGACGAGCCCGCCTCCCCGTAGCCGGAGTTTCATGGTCGTCCCCCCTTTGCGGCCGAGGGTCGCTGCAAGGGGCTTGCCACGGGTGCGCGCACGATCCAAGCGGCGGCGGGATCTGCCTCGGCTCTTCGGTGCCAGCGTCCACCGCCCGTGGGCCGCGCGCCAGGTTCGGCACCGCCGCGGTGCCACCTCCGACGAGCCGACGCAGGGCGCTAATCCCCTCGTCACCGCGTCATCAGCGCGAACACGCCCCAGCCCAGGTATTCACGCGTGTAAGCGGCGTAGCGCTCGGGTTCCGAGGTCAGTTCGGCTCGAACATCTTTCGCGAACTCGTCGTCGGGCGGACGCTCTCGCACGATACATCGGAAACCATCCGCCAAATGGCCGTACGGCGCCTACGCGAGGGCGAGCGTCCAAGCGCCGTCATCAAGAGCTACGGCCTGTGGCGGTGAGTGTCAAGATAGTTGCCGCATGAGACTTTGATCGTTTGGCCTCCGCGTCATGCCGCCTTGGCCGTCTCGTCGGTGAGCACTGTGCGCGGCGGATTGAGCCGCACGATCTCGATCGGTGTCCAGTTCCTGGTCTTGCGGGTCCACCGGTCCGGTCGTCGCGAGCGAGCCGCCTCGTAGACGCGCTCGCGCTGCGCCAGGATCTCGCGCTCACGGCCCTCGTGACGATCCTGCGGCGTCACGAAGCGGATGGCGCTGTGCAGATGCTCGCCGTTGTACCAGGCGACAAAGGCCTCGACCCACCCGCGTGCCTCCTCCAGTGACGCGAACGCCCCGTCGGGGTAGCTCGGCCGGTATTTCAGCGTGCGGAACAACGCTTCCGAGAATGCGTTGTCGTCGCTCGTGTGCGGCCGACTCAGCGACGCCATCACCCCGAGCTCCTGGATCTTGGCCACCATCGTTGCGCCCTTCATCGGGCCGCCGTTGTCCGAGTGCAGCACCAGGGGCGGGCGATGGCTCGCCACGGTGTCGGCGGCGTAGCTGCGCTCGAGCAGGGCCGCGGCTGCCTCGGCCGACTCCGCCTCGTGCACCGCAGCGCCGACGATCTTGCGGCTCCACACGTCCAGCATCAGGTAGAGGTAGAAGAACACTCCTCGGACCGGGCTCTTCAGGTACGTGATGTCCCACGACCACACCTGCTTGGGGCCCCGCGCGACGTGCTCCGGCGGCCGCCGGTTGCGACGCGGCCGCGACCGCTCGCGGTGCGAAAGCAGCTTCTCCTGGCGCAGCACACGGTACATCGTCGCCTCCGAGGCCAGGTACGTGCCCTGGTCGGCCAGCTGCACCACCACCTGGTTGGGCGAGAGCTCCGCGAACTCGGGCGCCGTCAGCACCTCGAGGACCTCGCTGCGCTCCTTCACCGTGAGCTTGTTCCCGGGCTCGGTTTGCGGCCCTCGCCGACCGTCCTCGGTCCCGGGATCCCGCCGCCACCGCTCGACCGTCCGCGCATCGACGCCCAAGGCTCGGCACGCCGGCGCCAGACGCGCGCCCTGCGCCTTGGCCTCTTCGACCAGCCCGAGGATCACTTCCCGCTCCTCGGCTCCGTGTCGTCGTCCTCGTCCCCCCAGATCTCCCGGACTTTTTTTTTGAGAACCAGCAGCGCCGCCGCCTCCGCCAAGGCCTTGTCCTTGCGGCGTAGCTCCTTCTCCAGCTCCCGCACCCGCCGGGCCTCCGGGCCCGCCTGCCCAGGCCGGCCGAGTCCCCCCTCGGCAGCCCTGCGCCACTGCTCGATCTGTTCGCGGTGAAGCCCGCGCGCCCGCAAGAACTCCCCCAACTCGGCCTCGCCCAGCCGCGATGCCTCCACCACCGCCTCGAGCTTCTCCGCCGCCGTCCAGTCCTGCGGCCGCTTTGCCTTCACAGGGCTCGGCGCCGCTCGTGATGACTCCCCGTCCTTCATCGGCCGCACCGTACCTGCCTCCCGCAACCACTTCGAGAGCGTCGGCTGCGGGATCCCCGCCTCACGCGACAACGCCGTCGCACTCACCGGCTGTGGCCCTACCATTCGCCGCACCATCCGCGCCTTGAAGCCTGCGCTGTACTGCATCGCCTTCCCCGCATCCTCGCCGAGATATTGTCAAGAGTTGTGGATCGGGTCGTAGCTAGGCAGCGATCCTGT
>CAZGUU010000204.1:0-9977 GCA_964529315.1 uncultured Enterobacteriaceae bacterium | reverse complement strand
AAGCCGGGCACGACCGCACCGAGCCAGCGAAACGGCAGCGCGATGCGCCGGCCATCGGCCAGGCGCAGCTCCGGGCCCAGGGCGAGGAGCAGAGCGCCCAGGGCGAGGCACAGCGCTGCGCCGACCCAGCGCGCCGGGCGCTCGCGACGCACCACGAGCACGATGAGGCCCAGCGCTCCCAGGCCGAGCGCGAGCGGCCCCACCCACGCGGCGCCGGCGCGCCACCCCGCGCCGATCAGCGAGCCGATCCAGGCGAGCTCCGGATCCGGCGGGCGCACCGCCCCGGCGCGGCGCGCGACTAGGTAGGGGATCGCGGCTGGTAAGACGAGCAGCGCCCCGCCAGCGAGGCTCGCCGCGAGCACCGCCAGATCGGTGCGGCGCGGGGAGGCTGGGCGAGAATCCCGTCGCCTCGCCGGATCGGCCGATGCATCCCGCCGCCAGAGCAGCACCAGGGCGTAGAGCGGCACGGTCAGGAAGGTGAAGTAGCCGAGGTAGAAGCAGGCCAGCCCCTGCGCGCCCAGGGCGAGCGCGAGCCAGATCGCACCGCGTGTGCGCCTGCCTGCGTACCAGATGCCGAGCGCGAGCAGGGCCGCGGGCGCGTACTGGAAGCCCAGGTACTGCGGCTGCGCGCCGACACCCGAGGCCACGCCGGCGACGTCGATCCGCCCCGGCTCGAGGGCCACCGCTGCCGCCGCCAGCGCCGCGGCCCACGGAGCGATGCCGAGAAAGCGCGCCAGCAGGAAGACGAGCAGCGCGGTCCCGGCGATCCCCCAGACCATCTCGGCCTTGAGCACCCAGGTTGCATCGCGCGTGAGCCACCAGGTCGCCGCGGTGAGCGGCAGGTGGGCGAGCATGGTCTCCGAGCCCGCCAGGGTGTTTCGCGCCGGGAAGTAGATGTTGCCGTCGAACAGCCGGCCGGGCTCCTCGACCGCGGCGCGCGCGGTCCAGGCGAGGATCCACAGGTTCAGGTTGCGGTCGGCGAGGTCGAAGGCGGCGATCGGCCCCGAGTACAGGGGCAGCGAGCCGGGCCGCCAGAGCAGGGGCCGCAGGACGACGGCGGCGAGCAGGACGCCCAGGGCGAGGCCGGCCGCCGTGTCACGCGCGCGACGGCTCACCCCCGCCTCTCTTGCTGCTCCGAGTGCGTCAAGCCGCAGCGGGATCGGCCGCCCGGCGCGCCACGGCGATCACCGAGAGGCCGAAGGGCAAGCCCAGGCGGCGCTCGAAGCGATAGAGCGGCACGAGGAGGTTGGCCAGGCGCGCCTGCAAGCCCGGCACGCTGCGCCGCTTGAGCACGCGCCCGTTCAGGAACCATCCCGGGGTGGAGGTCGCGTTGACGAAGCTCTCGCCCTCCACCGCGAGGCCAGCCTCGGCGAGCACCCGGGCCAGCTCGCCGCGCGAGTAGCGCCGGTGGTGCCCCACCGCACGATCCATCTCGCCGAACAGGCCACGGTGTGCGGGCACCAGGACGATCAGGCGTCCGCCGGGCTCGAGCAGCTCGGCCAGACGCCGCACCGCGGCCCGATCGTCGGCGACGTGCTCGAGAACGTTCAGGCAGAGGATCGTGTCGTAGCGCTGTCGCGCGACCACCTCGGGCACCGTCTCGCCGAGGTCGAGCGTCGCCACCTCGACGTTGCTCGCGTGCTCGAAGCGTCGCTCGAGCAAGTGGACGTACTGCGGGTCGACGTCGGTGGCGAACACCCGGTCGCGGCCGCGCAGGTAGTGCGTCATCGTGCCGGTGCCCGACCCGACCTCGAGCACGCGCTGCCCGATCGCCGGGCTCACGGTCTCGAACAGGAAGGCATTGTAGCGGTCGAGCACCGCCATGCGCCGCAGCGTGGCGTGCAGCGGGTCGACGGCCGCGCGGTCGTCGGTGAGCGCGCAGCGCAGCATCGTCCAGACCGCCGAGACCGCGTCCTTCCAGCCGATCTTCTTGCCCTCGCTGTACGACCGGCCGCTGTAGGAGATCGGCACCTCGTAGATGCGCGCGCGCAGGCGGGCGAGCTTGGCCGTGATCTCCGGCTCGATGCCGAAGCGCTGCGAGCGCAGGACCATGCGCACCACCAGCTCGCGGCGAATCGCCTTGTAGCCGGTCTCCATGTCGGTCAGGTTCAGGTCGCAGAGCATGTTCGAGAGCGTGGTGAGCAGCTTGTTGCCCAGCGAGTGCCAGAAGAACAGCACGCGCCGCGGGTAGCCGGCGAAGCGGCTGCCGTACACCGCATCGGCGCGCCCATCCTGGATCGGGGCGAGGAGCTTCTCGTAGTCCGCCGGGTCGTACTCGAGGTCCGCGTCCTGGGTGAGCAGGACGTCGCCCGTCGCCCGCTCGAAGCCGCTGCGCAGCGCGGCGCCCTTGCCCTGGTTCACCTCGTGGCGCAGCAGCTCGATGCGCGGCAGGGGGCGAGAGAGCCCCCGGGCGACCCCCGGCCAGCCGGCGCGGCGCTCCGCATCGAGCACGTCCCAGGTCCCGTCGCTCGAGCGGTCGTCGACCACGACGATCTCGTCGACCTCCGGCCGAGCCGCGACGCGGCGCAGGATCTCGCGGATCGTCGGCCGCTCGTTGAACACCGGCACGATCACGCTCAGGGTGAGCCGCGCCGGAGCGTCGTTCTGCCTGTTGGAGTCGTTCATCGGTGGAGCGGCCAGATTCTTCGACGAATCGGAGACGGGCGGCGAGGCGTCACCGGGGCTTTTCCCTCGCGGTGGCTCCCCGGTCAAGTGCACGCACCGTCCTCCCCGCCGCTCGCTTCAGCCGCCGGTGGCAGGCCGGTCGGTCCCCGCATCCGCCTTGCGCGCGATGGCCAGCAGATCGATCCACTGCGGCGGCTCGCGCTCGGCGATGGCGAAGTCGCCCGGCTCGAGCGCGACCAGGTCGCCGGCTTGCGCCGCGACTCGCGAGCGCACCAGGAGCGCCAGGCGGGCGAACGCCCAGCGCACCAGGGCCTGCGGCAGGAGACGGCGCAGGCCCAGGGGATCGAAGCGCAGGATGCGCTGCGCCTGTGCTCCCCGGGCCCGCTCGAAGGCGTAGACCCGCTCGCTGCCGACGATGCCGCGCACCTCGACGTCCGCGAAGAAGCGGCGCAGCAGCGCCGCCAGCTCGCCCGCGACGTACTCGTGCACGTGATAGGGATTCTCCGAGACGCTCGCCAGGCGGTTGGGCGTGGTCAGGATGAGCCGCCCGCCGGGCTTGAGGCACGCCGCCGCAGCGCGCAGGAACGGCGACGGATCCTCGAGGTGCTCGAGCACCTGGAAGTTGGTGACGGCGTCGAACTCGCCCGGCGCGCGGCGCGCCAGATCGAGCAGGTCCACGGCACGGAACTCCAGGTTGGGCGCGCCGTGGCGACGCCGGGCCAGCTCGAGCGCCGGCGCGTCGTAGTCGACGGCGACCACGGCCGCCGCCTGGCGAGCGAGCAGCGCGGCCCCGTACCCCTCGCCGCAGCCCGCCTCGAGCACCCGCTGTCCCGCCACCAGCGGCGCAACCAGGTGGTAAGCAGCCAGATGGCGTGCCATGTCGGGCCGGAAGCGTGGATCCTCGGCCGCCAGGCGCTCGCCGGTGTAAGCCTCCTCGACGTGCAGCGGCGAGAGGCGGTCGACGGCCGCGGTAGCTCCCGGCGATCCGCCGGCACCGTCTCGGGACGCAACGCTCATGGCTCGGCCTCCGTTTCCCGTGGCTCACGCGGCGGCCGCGCGCTCCAGCCACCGCGCTTGCGTAGCGCCCAGTCTGCCGCGACGCGCACCTCCATGGGCTGCAGCGGGTCGTTGCGCGCCGCCGCCAGAGCGCGCTCGAGATCCTTGCCCGCCACGGTGAGGTACGGCGCCATCCAAGCCGCTACCTCGCGCTCGGCGGGCGTGCCGTTGCGCAGCCGGCCGCCGAGGAAGCTGGCCACCCGAGCGGGGTCCATCACCCATGGGTCGATCATCATCGGCGGGACGTAGTGCTCGCCCAGCGTGCCCTCGTTGATCGTCCCCAGCAGCGTCGCCATCGATCCCAGCTGGTCCATGCGGACCAGGGCCAGCGCCCCGACGATGCGCCACCAGCTCGTGTCGTAGCGCTCCTCGAAGTGGTCGAGGTGCCATGCCAGATCGGTGCGCCCCTTCTGCGCCATGAGCAGGGCCGCGAGCGGGCCGAGGCGCTGGCGCTCGAGGATCTCGTCGATCCCTTCGAGCATGCGCTGCTCGAAGCGCATCGGCGGCAGATCCCAGAGGGGCCTGGCCACATCCTCGGTCAGGCTGTAGCGGCCGGCGAGCTCGCGCACGAGCACGAAGTTGATCGACTGCCCGGCCTCCCACTGGATGCGGCCGTCGCCCGACTTGAAGGCGCGGTAGAGGTAGGGCAGGACGCTCGGCGGAGCGTACTCGCCGAGCCCGCGCAGCAGAATGAGCCGCGCGCGGCGTCCCGGAGCGATCTTCTTCTGCACCGCGTCGAGCCCGCCCGGCTCGCGCGCCGCGACGGCCAGGATCGCTTCGACGGCTCGACCGCGCATCTGGCGGTCGACGTCGGAGAGCAGCGGCTGGATCTCGACCAAGTCGTCCAGCGTACCGCGGCGGGCGACTCGCCGGGCGCGCAGGACGGCCTGGCGATACTCGCCGCGGCTCAAGGACGTCGAGAACTCGCGCTCGGCCGTGCTCGGCCGGGGAAGGTCGGGGCGCTCTGCGGCCAGGTCGTTGCGCATCAAGACGTCGAAGCGGCCGATGCGCCGCACCAGCGTGTAGCTGCCCTGCACGTACTTGCGCAGGATGAAGTAGTAGGCCGGCGAGGCGGAGAAGTAGCCGTAGCGGTCGTTGAGCGTCACCACGAGCGGCGGCCGGCGCAGGTGGATGATCTCGGTCATCACGGCCTCCGCGGCGTGCTCCGGGCGGCCGGGGAAGAAGTAGTCGTGCGGCACCGGCGTCTCGCGGTCGGTCAAGAACGGAATGATGCCCAGCGCCGGAAAGGCGAAGATCGCGTCGCCCGGCCGGGTCTCGCGCGAGACGAAGGCCGCGACCGCGCGCAGCTCGCGCAAGTCGTGGTCGCGATCCCGCTCGATCGACACCGGCATCTGCGGGCGGCCCAACGAGGTGAGGCGCTTCAATCCCGCATCTGCGCCCCAGAGGTCGACGCGGGCCTCGATCATCGGGCCGCACCGGGCGAGCAAGGCCAGCGCGATGGGCAGCATCGCGACCACCCGGGCGATGCGAATCGCCCGCGCCGCCTGGCCGTCCGTGGCGCGCGACCCGTAGCCCAGCTCCGCCACCCACCAGCGCTCCGCCCGGTAGAGCGCGCCCGCCGCGATGACCAGCGCCGACGGCATCGCCACCACGACGTGCATGAAGTCGATGCGCGGGTAGAGCTGCAGGAAGAGGAGCAGCGCGTAGACCAGCGAGACGGTGGCCACGCCCAGCGACATGGGCAGCGGGCCCGTCACCAGCGGGCGACGCGACCAGATCGCGTAGAGCCACTTGAGCACCGCCGCGGCGAGCACGATCGGGATGACGACGAAGCTCAGGTTCTCGAGCTGCAGGCCGATCGAGACGACCACGCCCTCGGGCGCGGCGGCGAACAGGTAGAACACCACGCCCATGGCGAGCACGGCGAGCCCACCGAGCCAGCCGAGCAGCCTGCGGCGCCAGGGGCTGCGTCCGATCGCGCGCGGCACGAGATAGCTCAGCACGAGAGCGCTGGCGAGCAGCACGGTCCAGATGTTGGGCAGCGGGAAGTAGAGCAGGTAGATGCGCTCGACCCCCGCGCCGAGCAGCAGCACGTCGCGGCCGAAGCCAGCCAGGCCCATGCGCGGCAGGAAATAGGCCAGCCAGACGTAGTTCACGGCGAGGAATCCACCGAGCAGGCAGGCGGCGTCGACCAAGGCGCCCTGCACGGTGCGCGTCGCCCCGGGGCGCACCTCGCGGCGCGCGCGACGCCGCAGCCAGGTCGCACCCAGCAGGAGCACGACCAGCGGCAGGGCGATCGTGCCGAAGTGCGGCGTGAACACCTCGAGGTTCATCGCGGCGAACACCGCCAGGGTCGCCATCAGGAGCAGCGCCGTCTCCAGAGCCGCCCCCAGGCGGCCGACGATCAGCGGGCCGACCAGGAGCTGGGAGAGCACCGCGGCGCCGAGCGCCATCAGGCCGGTGTTGGGCTTGAACGAGAACGCCACGCCGCAGAGCAAGCCGGCGGCGGCGAGCCAGAAGCGTCGTCCCGTCTCGACTGCCTTGACCGAGGCGAGCTGCGCTCCGAGCCAGGCCGCCACCGCGTACCAGGCCGGGTACGGGATGTTGAACGAGGCGAACTGCCCGCCGAAGAAGGGCAGGAAGAAGGCGTAGGTGAGAGCCGCGCAGGCCGCCTCGGCGGGCGGTGCCAGGCGCAGCGCGAGGCGGAAGATCAGCGCGACCGAGAGGGTGTTGACCGCCACCAGGAAGGCGCGCAGCGGGATCACCGACACGCCGAAGAGGTCGAAGAGCAACGCGTTCAAGTAAAAGACCGCGGGCGTGTAGCCGGTGTGGAAATCGAGATACGGCCGCTGCCCGCGGTGTGTGCGCAGGATCTGGTAGAGGATCGTCCCCTCGTCGTCGAGGTTGTAGCCGTAGCCGACGAACGCCGCGTAGACCGACGCGGCGAGCGCTGAGATGAGCAGGGTGGCGAACCACGCCCGCACCCGCGCCGAGGCCGCCCGGCGCAGCTCGTCGCGCACGAACGATCTCGGCCAGGCCCGAACCTCGGGCCCGATCCCGGCCGCCGTGGTCGGGGTCACCCGCCGGCTCCGGCGCGACGCACGCCTTCTTCGCGCGGCGCAGCGTCCACCGCGGCGTCCCCGCCACCCTGGCCCCCGGGGCCCGGTGCCGCGAGAAAGTCGGCGGTCTCGGGCAAGGGCGAGCGTCTGGCTGCGGCCCGCAGGACGGCGGCCAGCTCGGCGCCGACCGAATCCCAGTCGAAGCGCCGCGCCCAGGCGCGCGCACCGCGCGCCAGGCGCTCGCGCAGCTCCGGCTCGTCGAGCACACGACACAGGCTCGCACCGAGCGCGGCCGGGTCCAGCGAAGGCACGAGCAGGCCGGTCTCTCCCGGGCGAACCGAGTCGCGCAGGCCAGGGACGTCGGCGGCGACCACCGGTGTCCCGCAGGCGTTCGCCTCCAGGACTGTGAGCCCCCACCCCTCCTTGCGCGACGGCTGCACCCCCACGGTGGCGCGCTGCAGCCAGGCGACCTTCTCCTCCTCGGAGACGAAGCCGTGAAAGGTGACACCCCTGGCCGCCCCGGAGGCCGCGATGCGCGCGCGCATCGCCTCGAGGGCGGTCCCCGAGCCGAGAATCTCGAGCCGTGCTCCGGGCCGCCGCGCGACCACCGACGGCCACGCATCGAGGAGCACGTCGACGCCCTTGTAGTGCTCGACCCGCCCGACGTAGACCACCCGGTCGCTCTCGACCGCGCTCGGCGCACCCGGGCGGTAGCGCTGGTGATCCAGCCCGTTGGGGATCACCCGGATGCTCTCGGGCGAGAGCCCCCGGCGGATCAGGTCGTCGCGCGTGCTCGGCGAGACCACGACCATCGGCCAGCGGCGGTAGGCCAGCGGCAAGAGCGCCTCCTGGGCGACCACGAACGCGGCGATCGCGGGGCTCACCTGGCGAAACGCGCTCCAGCCGAACAGGTGGTGCACCAGTCCCAGGCGCGGGACACCGTGCAAGTAGGTCTGCGAGAAGAAGATCAGCTTGCAGAGGTTCTCGACCACCAGATCGTACGGCGCCGCGCGCAGCTCGGTGCGCGCGCGCCCGGGCAGCAGCGCGTAGTAGCTGTAGCGATTGCCCAGGCGGACGAAGCGGATGCCGCGGCGCCGCTCCTCGGGCGCGGCGCCGGGGAAGCCGGCGCACAGCACGGTGGTCTCGATGCCGTGGTCCGCCGCGAGCCGGCTCGCCGTCTCCTCGAGGTGGACCTCGACGCCGCCCGCCAGGGGGTGAGCCAGGTCCCGCTCGTTGAGCATCAGAACGCGCATCGGCTCGCGACCGCCCGAGGTGCGGCGCACCCTCGTCAGAGGAGGTTCAGGGCGCGACGGAACTTGAGCTCCCAGACGATCCACAGCGCCTCGAGGCCGATGCGCTTGGACATCTTCGAGATCCCCACCTCTCGGTCCATGAAGATGATCGGGATCTCGAGGATCTTGCAGCCTTTGCACCAGGCCCGGTAGGTCATCTCCACCTGGAACGAGTACCCGTTCGAGCGCACCTGGTCCAGCCCGACCGCGAGCAGCGCGGTCCGTCGCCAGCACTTGAAGCCCCCGGTGGTGTCGCGCACCGGCAGGCCGGTCAGCTTGCGGACGTAGTAGTTGCCGAAGTAGCTGAGCAGCAGGCGCTCGATCGGCCAGCGCACCACGGTGATCCCGTCGAGGTAGCGCGAGCCCAGCACCAGATCGTAGCGATCCGCGTTGCCGAACAGGTCGGGCAGCGAGCCGATCGGGTGAGAGAAGTCGGCGTCCATCTGGACGATCAGATCCGCCCCCAGCTCGAGCGCACGGTGGAACCCGGCTCGATAGGCGGGGCCGATGCCCTGCTTGGGCCCGCGGCGCACCACGTCGACCCGGCCGCGATCCCGGCCGATCTGCTCGGCGAGGTCCGCCGTGCCGTCGGGCGACTGATCGTCGACCACGACGACCTCGAGACCGGGGTCGAACTCGAGAAGTGCGGGCAGCATCTTCTCGATGTTGCCGCGCTCGTTATAGGTGGGGATGACGACGACTTTTTTCTCGGGCACGGGTGATCCGCAGTTCTGGGGGGAAGCGCCAGCCGACCGGCTCGAGGGCGGCCCTTGGGCCGCACCGGTGCGGGCTCCGGCTCCCGGCCTTCCTAGCAGAGGCGCCGCCCCGAACCCAAGCAAAACCTGGCCTGAGAGGGCCTCACCCGGCGAGACCGCCCGCCGCACGACGCTCAGCCCCCGGCCGGCTCGGTCGCGCCGCGCAGAGCCCGGCGCAGCGCCCGAAGATCCGCCCCGTCCACCTGCCCCGTGAGCAGCAACGACACCGGGAAGGCGAGCAGCAGTGCGCCGGCCCGGACCGCCGGCGCGACGGGCAGCGCGGCCGAGCCCAGCAGCAGCAACCCGGCCAGAGCCGTGGGCCCGGCCGCGGCCGCCATGCAGGGGCGCACCAGCGGTGCCGTCTGCGGCAGCATGGCCAATACGACATGGCTGGCCACGCTCGAAGCCAGGGCAGCCACGGCCGCGCCGATCAGGCCGAAGCGCGCGATGAGCAGCGCCTGCAGGCCGATCTGCAACGGCGTGACCACGCAGCTCAGCCGAAACAGGATGGCCTGCCGGCCGACCGCGACCAGCAGGTTCGCGTAGAGGTGCCCAGCGCCGCGAGCAGCGCGGTCCAGGCGAGCACCGCCAGGGTGGAGCCGGCGGCACGGAACTCGGGCCGGAAGAGCCCGGCGAGGATCTCGCCGGCCAGCGGCTGCACGACCAGGATCACGGCGAGCAGCGCCACGGCCAGGCCCTTGGCCGTAGCGCGAGAGATCGTGCGCAGGTGCTCGCCGCTGCCCGCAGCGAGGCGCGCCATCAGCGGCAAGACGCTCAGCATCGCCGCGTCGGCGATCAGGTTCAGCGACTCGGTGAGACGCGAAGCCGAGACCAGGTAGCCGACCTCGACCGGCCCACGCGCGTAGCCGAGGAGCAGCGCACCGACCCGCAGGCCGAGGACGATCACCAGCAGGTTGGCACCCACCGGCCAGGCCTCGGCGAGCAAGTCTCGCCACAGGCCGAGATCGGCCGCCAGGCGCGGGCGAAACAGGTCGCGCGCGACGATCGCCGCAAGGCCGAGCCCCGCCACGCTCGCCGCGGCACCGGCGACGAAGACGGCGACCAGACCGCCCCCGGCGAGCGCCGCCCACGCGACCAGGGCGAGCGTCAGCAGGCTGGTCGTGCCGCCCACCAGGAGCACCGAGCCGATGCGCAGCTCGGCGCGCAGCAGGGCGCGATAGCCCGGCTGCCCGACCAGGAGCAGCGCCCCGGCCCCGGCCGCCACGGCC
>CAZGUU010000203.1:0-9996 GCA_964529315.1 uncultured Enterobacteriaceae bacterium | reverse complement strand
GCTGCGTCGTCACCCGGTGGTGCCGAGCGACGGGAGGAGATTCCTGCTCACGCTCTGAGCGACGGTAGCCCTGCTTGGCTGCCGGCCGGCTTCCTCCTGATCGCGCTCGCGCCGCCCCGCCTCGGCTTGCCGCGCGCCGTGCGCATGCTCGGCGGGTGGCTCGTCGCGCTGCTCTGCGCCGTCGTGCTCGCGCAGACGGTCTCGCGCGGCCTTGCGCTCTTCGGACCGTAGGGCGCGGGCCGTGTCGAAGGTGCTGGCCCAGCCGGCGCCGAGCGGCTACGCTGCGCAGCCGGCGGGGGGATGGCCACCCGCCCCAGAGGGGAACCCCAAGATGGTCGAACGCACGCTCGTACCTCGCCGCCTCGGTGCAGCTCTCCTCGGGCTCGTGTGCCTGGCGCTGCCGCTCGCCGCTGCCGCCCTGGACCAGCCCGTGGCTGGCCAGCGGCTGGTGATCCAGCGGACGGCGGGCGGCGCGGAGTCGCTGGTGTTCGTCACCACGGATCCGGCAACCCCGTTTCCGGCGATCGGCGGGGCCGACGACCCGGCGACGGGCAGCCCCGGCGGCGCGGTGGTGGAGGTCTTCTCGCAGGCCGAGCCCGGCGTGGCGACGCTGCCGATCCCGGCGGGAGCGGGGACGCCCGGGTGGCGGTCGAGCACCGCGGGCGAGGTCGACCGCCACTGGTTCGCAAACAGCCTGGCACCGGCCGGCATCTCGCCGGTGCGCGCGGTGACCATGCGCGAGGGGCGCCTGCTGCGCGTCGTCGCGCGCGACACGGGCCTCGCGCTGGCCGCGGCGCAGGGCGCGGTCGCGGTGCGGGTGACGATGGGCACGCTGCGCCTGTGCGCGCTGTTCGGGCCGTCGACCGTGCGGGTCGACCAGGCCAACCGGTTCGTGGCGCGCAACTCGCTGGCCACGGCACTCCCCGACTGCGACATCGACCTCCAGCCCACGACGCTCGACCGGCCGGCCGACCCGGTGGTCTTGACGGGTGCGCAGATCCCGGCGCTCCAGGGGATCGCGCCCGGCGACCTGGTCGCCTTTCGCTTCTCTGGCGGCTGGGCGCAGATCCCCGTGCAGGTGGACGAGCGCAAGACCGTGAGCATGTTCGAGGTCTACGACGGCAAGAAGGGTGGCAGCGTCACCGTTCCGGGCTACGCCGACCCGGGAACGCACAACGGCGGCGATCCCGATCCGTTGCTCGACGCCGACGACGAGGTCGTCTTCATGGCGGCCGACGCCGGAGGCCCCGCGGGCGCCTCGTCCGCGCCGGCCGGCGTCGAGGCGGGCTCGGGTGTGGAGGTGGCGATCGCCGATCCTGCGGCGCCGGGCGCCGGGTACGTGTACCTGTTCCGCGACGCGACGGGACTCGACCCCGCCGCCGGG
The DNA here is from genome assembly GCA_964529315.1 of uncultured Enterobacteriaceae bacterium. Classification (GTDB taxonomy): domain Bacteria; phylum Desulfobacterota; class Binatia; order UBA12015; family UBA12015; genus CAZGUU01. The sequence continues at coordinate 8,612 of CAZGUU010000203.1, read as the reverse complement.
CAGCAGTACGTCGACTACGCCTTCGATCTGCTCTCGGGCCCCTACTTGACCACCTACCACATCAACGACGGCCCGAATCCCGAGGACACGACGGTGACCACCGACCTCTACGCGCGCCACTTCTCGGATCGCTGGGTCGAGGACGAGCTGCGCATCCTGGCGGGCGCGGCCAGCGGCGTCGACCTGCTCGACCGCCACAAGGCGCTGTTCGCCCCGTCGGTGTGCGGGCGCAGCGAGGACACCTTCGTGGATGGCGAGGGCGCCTTCGTCGCCAACCGCGGCGGACCGGTGCGCGCGATCCGCTCTTACGTGGGTGCGAATAGCGGCCCGCTCACCCAGCGCGAGCACCTCTTCTACCGCGGCCGCGAGGACGTCCGGACCTTCCTGCGCGTCCACGCGATCCCCGGCGTGATGGACTTCTTCGACTACGCGCCCGCGGCGAGCGGCATGACCTACCGCGACAGCCTGAACCCCTCCGGCGTGCCGGTCGACGGCGTGCCCGACACGGTGGTGCTGGGCCAGCTCGCCTGGCAGCTCTTGAGCGGTGGGCAGGGATCGCTCACCCACGTGATCACGCTCGACACCGACATCGCCGGGCTCACGCCGACCTCCTACTACCTCGACGACTCGACGCCGCCCGATACGCAGTGCACCGGCGATGCCTTCGCCTACGCATCGAGCGGCCCGCGCTTCGCCCAGTCGATCCCCAACACGGATCCGCTCGCGCCGCCGTACAAGTCTCTGGCGACGACCCGCACGATCTACTACGACGCGCCGGGCCTGGCCGCCGCCGACGCCGAGGTGCGCGCGAGCTGGGCGACGGCGCCGCTCGTCGCGACCGCCGCGGCCTGGCCCTGAGCACGAGACGGCGATGTCGAGAGCAGGCCCCCCGTGCCTCACCGCCGTGGAGCTCGAGCGCTTTCTGCACGCCGAGTTCCCGCAGGTCGACGAGCACCGCTTTCGCATCGAGCAGGTCGCCGACCGCGCCGTGCGCGTGCGCATGCCCTACGACGAGCGCCACCTGCGGCCCGGCGGCACGATCTCCGGCCCCTCGCTCATGACGCTCGCCGATACGGCGATGTACGTGGCGCTGCTCGCGATGCTCGGCCCGGTGCCGCTCGGCGTCACGACCAACCTGAGCATCAGCTTCATGCGCCGGCCGCATCCGGTGGACGTGATTGCCAAAGCACGTATCCTGAAGCTCGGCCGCCGTCTGGCGGTGGGCGACGTCGCGCTTTACCCGGAGGGCGACCCGGAGATGATCGCCCATGCGACACTGACCTACTCGATCCCCCAGCCGAAGTGAGGCGAGCCGCGCGCCTGGGCTCCGCCGCAGGGACACGGGAAGAGGCAAGAGACACGGGAGACCGACGATGGGAACGCAGGGAAAGTGGAGCCGTCGGCGGGACATCGCCGCATCGTTCGTCCGAGGGGCCGGAGCGCTCGTGCTGGCGACGCTCGGCGCGGTGCTGCTGGCCGCGTGCAGCTCGAACACCATGTCGAGCCGCGAGATTCTGAACGACGAGGAGCTGGCCACATATCGCCTGCCTGGAGCTTCGGCGATCGAGGGGCAGGTGCTGCTGCACCTGCCCTCGGGCGAGACGGTCTACGGCGGCGCCTGCGCGGTGCGCGTGACGCCGGTCACCACGGCGTCGACCCGCTACTTGAACGACGTCGTGCTCCCCGGCGGCTTCTCGCTGCCCAAGGGCCGCGCGGGAGACATCGTCTGGGTGGAGACGGCGGACGCCATGGGCCGCTTCCGCTTCCGCGAGCTGCCGGCCGGCCGCTACTACGTCACCTGCCCGATGGCCTGGCTGCAGGATGGGCGCACGCGCCAGGGGATCGCCTTTGCGACGGTGAGCCTGGCACCGGGCGAGACGGCGCGGGTCGAGGTGACGCGCGGCACCGGCGGCTCGGGCGGCTGAGGGAGGGAGAGCGCGCAGGCGCGCGCGGCCGGTGCGGTCGATGGAGGGGGGCCCGTGGCGGCCTGCGGGCTCGAGGTCTATGTGCCTGCCGGGGCGCCGATGCGCTGGCGGCGTGGCCCGGCGGGCCGAAGCTCGCCGAGTCGCGGGCGGGGAGGAGTGACGATGGGCATTCTAAGCGAGGAGATGAAGGAGGCCGTGCGCGCGCAGCGCCTGGGCTACGTGGCGACGGTGTGCGCCGACGGAACGCCGGGCGTGTCGCCCAAGGGATCGACGACCGTCTGGGACGACGACCACCTGGTGTTCGCCGACATCCGCTCGCCGGCGACGGTCGAGAACCTGCGCCACAACCCCGCGGTGGAGATCGCCGTGGTCGACCCGGCGGCGCGCAAGGGCTTTCGTTTCAAGGGGAAGGCCCGTGTCCTGACGGAGGGCCCTCTGTTCGACGAGATCGTCGCCTCCTACCGCCAGGCGGGGATCACCCACCCGATCCGCTCGACGGTGCTGGTCGCCGTCGAGCGAGCGCTGCCCCTGCCGTAGGGCCGGCGCGGTCGCCGCGCGGATCGCGCAGAGGCGCTGGCGGGCGCGAGGGCAGGGGGAGCGCGGGCCCCGCGATGGCCAACCCGCGTGGATTCCGGGTAAGCTGCGCGGGATGCGACAGCGATCTGCGCTCCCAACCCCTTCCCTCCAGCCGGCTGCGAGGACCGCACCAGCCTCCCGCCAGCTCCCGCTCGCGGCCATCCTGATCGCGAGCCTCGCCCTCGGCGGGGCGGCCGGGGCTGCGCCGGCGCCGGGGGCCTCGCCCGCGACGCCGACCTCGCCCGAGGCTTCGGCGACATCCCCGGCGCTCGCACCCCAGGCGGCCGCGAGCCCGAGGGCGCCGTCGGCCGGGCCGGTCGCAGCACACGGCATCGCCATGCACGGCGACCTGCGCTACCCGCCCGACTTCCGCCACTTCGCCTACGTGAGCCCCGATGCGCCCAAGGGCGGCGAGCTCTCGCAGGCGGCGGTCGGCACCTTCGACAGCTTCAACCCGTTCATCGTCAAGGGCAACCCGGTCACCGGCATCGGCCAGATCTACGACACGCTTCTGACCTCGTCGGCCGACGAGCCGTTCAGCGAGTACGGCCTGCTCGCCGAGACCATCGAGACGCCGGCCGACCGCTCGTGGGTGACCTTCACCCTGCGCCCGCAGGCGCGCTGGCACGACGGCCGGCCGGTCACCGCCGACGACGTGATCTGGTCGTTCGAGACGCTGCGCGCCAAGGGGCAGCCCTTCTACCGCGCGTACTACGACGGCGTGGCCAAGGTCGAGAAGACCGGCGAGCGTAGCGTCAAGTTCACCTTCAAGCCCGGGCAGAACCGCGAGCTGCCGCTGATCCTCGGCCAGCTCGTCGTGCTGCCCAAGCACTGGTGGGAGACGCGCGAGTTCGACAAGACCTCGCTCGAGCCTCCCCTGGGCAGCGGGCCGTATCGGATCGAGAGCTTCGAGCCGGGCCGGCGAGTGCGCTACGCGCGCGTCCCGGACTACTGGGGCAAGGACCTGCCGGTGAACGTAGGGCGCAACAACTTCGACGCGATCGTCGTCGACTACTACCGCGACGACACCATCGAGCTCGAGGCGTTCAAGGCTGGCGAGTACGATTTCCGCCCGGAGAGCTCATCCAAGGCCTGGGCGACGGCCTACGACTTCCCCGCGGCACGCGACGGCCTGGTGAAGAAGGAGGAGGTGCCGCACTCGCGCCCGGCCGGCATGCAGGCCTTCGTGCTGAACACCCGCCGGCCGCTGTTCCGCGACCCGCGCGTGCGCGAGGCCCTGGGTCTCGCCTTCGACTTCGAGTGGTCGAACAAGACGCTCTTCTACGGGCAGTACACGCGCACGCGCAGCTACTTCGACAACTCCGAGCTGGCCGCGCGCGGCCTGCCGAGCGACGCCGAGAAGGCGATCCTCGAGCCGTTTCGCGGCCGGGTGCCCGAGGAGGTGTTCACGCAGGAGTACGTGCCGCCGCGCACCGACGGCTCGGGCAACAATCGCGACAACCTGAAGCGCGCCGTCGAGCTGCTCGGGCAGGCCGGCTGGAAGATCGATCCCAAGACGCGCAAGCTGACCAACGCCGCGGGCGAGCCCTTCGAGATGGAGATCCTGCTGGTGAGCCCGCTCTTCGAGCGCGTGGCGCTGCCCTGGGCCAAGACGCTCGAGCGCCTGGGCATCACCGCCAACGTGCGCACCGTCGACTCGGCGCAGTACCGCCGCAGGCTCGACGACTACGACTTCGACGTCGTGGTGGGCAGCTTCCCGCAGTCGCTCTCCCCGGGCAACGAGCAGCGCAGCTTCTGGAGCTCGATGTTCGCCGATCGGCCGGGTGGGCAGAACCTGATCGGCTTGAAGGATCCGGCGGTCGACGAGCTGGTCGAGCTGGTCATTGCCGCCCCCGACCGCACGAGCCTGGTCGAGCGCACGCGCGCGCTCGACCGCGTCCTGCAGTGGGGCCGCTGGCTGATCCCGCACTGGCACACGCCGGTGGACCGGATCGCCTACTGGGACGAGCTCGGCCGCCCCGCGGTCACCCCCGAGCAGGGCGTGCAGATCGACACCTGGTGGTTCGATCCGGCAAGCGCGGCCCGGCTCGCCGAGCGCAGCGGCAAGCCGCGTCGATGACCGCCTACGTCGTCCGGCGCCTGCTGCTCATGATCCCGACGCTGTTCGGCATCATGGTGCTGAACTTCGTCGTCATCAATGCCGCGCCGGGTGGGCCGGTGGAGCAGCTCCTGGCGCGGCTCAAGGGCACCGACGTGCAGGCGACGGCGCGCTTCGGCGGCGGGCAGGGCGCCGAGGCGGGCGGCGGCGCCCAGGCGAAGGCGCCGAGCGCAGGTGCTGCGAGCGGCGCCAAGTACCACGGCGCGCAGGGCATCGACCCCGAGTTCATCCGCCAGATCGAGCGCGAGTTCGGCTTCGACAAGCCGGCGCACGAGCGCTTCGTGCTGATGATGGGCAAGCTCGCGCGCTTCGACTTCGGCAAGAGCTTCTTCCGCGACCGATCGGTCGTCGACCTGGTGCTCGAGCGCATGGCGGTGTCGATCTCGCTCGGCCTGTGGACGACCCTGCTCGTCTACTTGATCTCGATCCCGCTCGGCGTAGCCAAGGCGGTGCGCGACGGCTCGCGCTTCGACCTGTGGACCTCGGGCGTGGTCATCGTGGGCAACGCCGTGCCGGGCTTCCTCTTCGCCATCCTGCTCATCGTGCTGTTCGCCGGTGGGCGCTACCTCTCCTGGTTCCCGCTGCGCGGCCTGGTCTCGGACGACTTCGCGCAGCTCGACCTGCTGCACAAGCTGCTCGACTACCTGTGGCACATGGCCCTGCCCGTGCTCTCGATGGTGATCGGCGGCTTTGCCGGCTTGACCCTGCTGACCAAGAACTCGTTCCTCGAGCAGATCCACCAGCAGTACGTCACGACGGCGCGCGCCAAGGGCCTCTCCGAGCGCCGCGTGCTCTACGGGCACGTCTTCCGCAACGCCATGCTGATCGTGATCGCCGGCTTTCCCGGCGCCTTCGTCGGCATCCTGTTCACCGGCGCCCTGCTCACCGAGGTGATCTTCTCGCTCGACGGCCTGGGCCTGCTCGGCTTCGAGGCGGCGATCAACCGCGACTACCCGGTGATGTTCGGCACGCTCTACTTCTTCACGCTCCTCGGCCTGGTGATGAAGCTCGTCGAGGACTTGACCTACGTCGCGGTCGACCCGCGCATCGACTTCGAGAGCCGTGAGGTCTGAGGCCGGGCCTCGCGCGGAGGCCGACTCCGCCGGCGCGCGCCTGCTCGGCGTGCGCTTGACGCCGCTCGCGGCGCGGCGCTTGGCCCTGTTCCGCGCCAACCGGCGCGGCCGGCGCTCGCTGTGGGTGTTCACCGTGCTGCTGGTCGCGAGCCTGCTCGCCGAGCTGATCGCCAACGACCGGCCGCTGCTGGTGTCCTACCAGGGGCAGCTCTACGTTCCAGTGCTGGTCACCTACCCCGAGACGACCTTCGGTGGCTTCCTCGAGACGGCGACCGACTATACCGACCCGGCCGTGCGCGAGATGATCGAGGCGCAGGGCTGGATCCTCTGGCCGCCGATTCCCTACAGCTACGACACGGTGGTGCGCGACCTGCCCACACCGGCGCCGTCGCCGCCCACCTGGCGCAACTGGCTGGGCACGGATGACCAGGCGCGCGACGTCGTGGCGCGCCTGATCTACGGCTACCGCCTCTCGGTGCTCTTCGGCCTGACGCTCACCCTGGCGAGCTCGCTGATCGGCATCGCCGCGGGTGCGGTGCAGGGCTACTTCGGCGGCTGGATCGACCTCGCCCTACAGCGCTTCATCGAGGTCTGGTCGGGCATGCCGACGCTCTATCTGCTGATCATCCTGGCGAGCGTGGTCACGCCGGGCTTCGGCTGGCTGCTCCTGCTCATGCTGCTGTTCAGCTGGATGACGCTGGTCGGCGTGGTGCGCGCCGAGTTCCTGCGTGCGCGCAACTTCGACTACGTCCGCGCGGCGCGGGCGCTGGGTGTGAAGGACCCGGCGATCATGGCGCGCCACGTGCTGCCCAACGCGATGACCGCGGCGCTGACCTTCCTACCCTTCGTCACCAGCGGGGCGGTGGTCACGCTCACCTCGCTCGACTTCCTGGGCTTCGGCCTGCCGCCCGGCTCGCCGTCGCTCGGCGAGCTGCTCAAGCAGGGCAAGGACAACCCCGAGGCGCCCTGGCTCGGCTTCACCGGCTTCTTCGTGATCGCCTTCATGCTGAGCCTGCTGGTGTTCATCGGCGAGGCGGTGCGCGACGCCTTCGACCCGCGCAAGACGCTGCGCGCCGAGGGGCTCGCAGGCGGTCCAGAGCCGGTTGGCGACGAGGGCACCGGCGGGCCGGAGGCGATGCCCGTGCCGCTGGCAGGCGAGGGCGAGATTGCGGTGGCCCCGGCCAAGGCGGACCCCGGCGAGCGGGCGCCCGAGATGCCACCGGCGGGCGAGCCGGCGCTGCTCGAGGTGCGCGAGCTTGCGGTGCGCTTCGGCGGCGGCCCCGGCGCGGTCGATGCCGTGCGCCGGGCGAGCTTCTCGATCCGTCGCGGCGAGACGCTGGCCCTGGTCGGCGAGAGCGGCTCGGGGAAGTCGGTGACGGCGCTCTCCATCCTGCAGCTCCTGCCCGGTGCGGCGAGCCACCCCTCGGGCAGCATCCGCTTTCGCGGCGAGGAGCTGCTCGGCGCGCCGGCGGCGGCGCTGCAGCGCATCCGCGGCAACCGCATCGCGATGGTCTTCCAGGAGCCCATGACCTCGCTCAACCCGCTGCACAGCATCGAGCGGCAGGTGAGCGAGGTCCTGCTGCTGCACGAGGGCCTGGGGCGCGCCGCGGCGCGCGAGCGCACCCTCGAGCTGCTGCGCCTGGTCGGCATCCCCGACGCCGACCGCCGCCTGGCGAGCCTGCCGCACGAGCTCTCGGGCGGGCAGCGCCAGCGCGTGATGATCGCCATGGCCCTGGCCAACCGGCCCGACCTGCTGATCGCCGACGAGCCGACCACCGCGGTCGACGTGACCATCCAGGCGCAGCTCCTCGAGCTGCTCACCGACCTGCAGCGCCGCCTGGGCATGGCGATCCTGTTCATCACCCACGATCTCTCGATCGTGCGGCGCATCGCGCAGCGGGTGTGCGTCATGCGCTGCGGCGCCATCGTCGAAGCTGGACCCGTGGGGGAGGTCTTCGCGCGGCCGCACCATCCCTACACGCGAGAGCTGCTCGACGCCCAGCCGGGCGGCGAGCCGGCACCGCCGCCCGCCGATGCGCCGGCCGTGCTCGGCTGCCGTGCGCTGCGCGTCTGGTACCCGATCCAGACCGGCGTCCTGCGGCGCACCACGGGCCACGTGCGCGCCGTGGAGGAGGTCGACCTAGAGGTGCGCGCCGGCGAGACGATCGGCGTGGTGGGCGAGAGCGGCTCGGGCAAGACGACGCTCGGCCTGGCCCTCTTGCGGCTGATCGGCAGCCGGGGCGAGATCCGCTTTGCCGGCCGCGAGATCCAGGCGCTGCGCGCTGCGGCGCTGCGCCCGCTGCGCCGCGAGATGCAGGTGGTCTTCCAGGATCCCTACGGATCGCTCTCGCCGCGCCTGTCGGTCGAGCGGATCGTCGCCGAGGGGCTCGAGGTGCACGGCCTGGCGAGGACCGCGGCCGAGCGCGAACGGCGCGTCTGCCGGGCGCTGGAGGAGGTGGAGCTCGATCCCGCGACGCGCCACCGCTACCCGCACGAGCTCTCCGGCGGCCAGCGCCAGCGCGTCGCGATCGCCCGCGCGCTGGTCCTCGAGCCGCGCTTCGTCGTGCTCGACGAGCCGACCTCGGCGCTCGACGTCTCGGTGCAGGCGCAGATCGTCGCCCTCCTGCGAAGGCTCCAGGCCCGCCACCGCATCGCCTACCTGTTCATCAGCCACGACCTGCGCGTGGTGCGCGCGATGAGCCACCACGTGCTGGTGCTGCGCGATGGCCGCGTCGTCGAGCAGGGGCCGGCGGCCGAGGTGTTCGCCGCGCCGCGCCAGGCCTACACGCGGGCCCTGCTCGCCGCGGCGCTGGAGCTCGCGACGGTCGAAGCCGGGGCCATGCGTACTTGACGCCGAGCGGCCGCCGCGTCGAGCGCCTGCCGCGCAGCCTGGCGACCAGCCCCCGTCGCCGCCGCACC
>CAZGUU010000202.1:0-10051 GCA_964529315.1 uncultured Enterobacteriaceae bacterium | reverse complement strand
ATCGACTCCGGCGACACGCCCGTCGCCGTGGCGATCCGCCGCAGCCCGACCCCGTCACACCACCGCCGGCGGCAAACGCAATCAGCTCGCGGCGCACGTCGTCGGGAAGCCGTGCTCCGCGCCCGCGTGGCCCTGTCCCCCGTACCAGCCCTCGAATCCGCACTGCCTCTCGGTCCATGACACGCCCCCTCCTCTCGGGGCTCGTGCCAGTGTCGCTGAGGCAGAACCGTCAAGGCCAGACGGGCTGCGGCGAGTACTTACTCTCGACCAGCACCTCGATGCCGCGCGTCAGCACGACGACGAAGAAGACGCGCGTGCTGACCGCGCCGGCGAACTCGTAGCAGGCGTCGACGAGCGCCGTCGGCGCGGCGCCTTCGCGCTTCGACGACCCCGAGCTCGACGAACTCCCGGTCGTCGCCTCGAAGGAACAACCCCGGCTCGTGGGGTCCCTGTCCCGCCGCGACATCCTCGCCATGCTCCGCCACGAGGTGCTGGAGGACACGCCGCGGTCCGTGCGCGTCGGCAAGCGGGGCGGCGCGGGCTCGGCGTACGTGGAGCTCCCCGAGGACTGGCGGATCCTCGAGATCCGCCCGCCCGAGGACGCAATGGGCGTTGCCGCCAAGACCCCGCTCGCCGACGGGGACGTGCTCGTCGTGCTGGGCCCCGCTCCCGCCTCGCGCGAGGGATAGCCTCCGCTGCGGGACTACTCCGTCAGCCGGAGGACGCGGATCGAGTCGAAACGCCGGAAGTCGGCATCGTGCGTGAGGATATCCTCGATGCCGTGCTCCCTCATCAGGGCGACGATGTGCGCGTCGTGGATCCGGTTTCCTGTCACTCCGGCCTCGATCAGCACTCGGTCCATCACGTCCGCGTGCCGCTCGGTCTCCGAGAGGAGGAGCGCCGCAGGGTGTCCCAGGAGGGCGCGGACGAATACGAGTGCCTCCTCGACGGTCGCAGGGCGGTCGTAGACCCGGGCGTGAGTCGTCACGCGGATGAACTCGTAGACGCACGGCCATGGCAGAGCGACACGCCTCCCGGCATCGAGGAGCGCCTTCAGGCGCGCTGTGGCCGCGGCGTGCTGCGGCGCCTCCTTCCGCTGCGCATACAGGAGGACGTTGGTGTCGACGGCGACCGTCACGCGGTCACCTCCCGTCCATGAGATCCCAGAGCGCCTCGCGGTCCTCGACGTTCACGCCGGGTCGCGGCTTGCCGGGGATCGTAGGGAGCCGAAGCGCTCTCGGCCGCGTCCTTGGCCGCCCGAGCGACAGGCGGGCGATCGAGTTGAGGATGCGGCTCAAGGTGGTCCCCTCGCGGGCAGCGCGCTGCTTGAGGTCCTTCAGAACGTCCGAGTCGAGGTCGACGGTCGTGCGGGGCATGCATCAGATGTTAGTCCGAGTGCATCTTGATGCAAGCCGCTCTTCCCCGACGGCGCTCCTCCCCCCGACCAAGGCCGCGGCGACCGGCATCACGGCGGGCTCGGGCGTCGCGGGCGGCGTGTTCACGCCGACGCTCTTCGCGAGCGCGGCGTCGGGCGGCGCCTTCGGCGGCACTTCTCCGCACCTACGCGAAGGACCTGGTCCCCACGAACGCCCCCTCGCTCCGCGCCCCCGCGCCCGCCCAGCAGGTGCTCGACCAGTTCCTCGGCACGCGCCGCGATTCGCTCTACGTCGTCGGCGACGGCGGCCGCCACTCCGGCGTCGCGCGCATTTGTATACGGTGATCGCCGGGTCGCCGCATGCGCTCGCGAGCCGGGGGCCATCCGGCGGTCGGAACCACTGATCAGGCGCATTACGCAAGATCGCCCGTTTATGGTAGCGACGCCCCGGCATGAGGGGTTTGCGATTTCTTGGCGACGCTGTAGACGGCCCGGAAACCGATACGCCGAGGATTTTCGACGTCGCTCCTGGCTAACCAATTTGATTGACAAGGAGCCGGCTCATCACATATGGGCCTGCGCATCAGAACCCGATGGGAGGCCTCCGATGCGTGTCTTCTCTGCGCCTGGCCCGGTGCGGTGCATGCTCTCGGCTACAGTTCTCTCGACGGTGGTCGTCGCCTTGCCCCTGCCGGCTCATTCTCTGGACGTGACCGCGTGCGGTCAGACCGTTCCTACCGGGACGGTCGGGGTGGTGGTGGGGGACCTGGTCTGCCCGTTCGCCGAGTCGATAACGCTCGAGCGCGGGGCGACGTTGCAAATGAACGGTTACGCCGTCTCGACGGAGAGCTCGGTCAATAGCCACGTTGGCATCGCTTGCCTGGCGGGACGCTGCCGCGTCGAGGGGCCCGGCCGGGTGAGCGGCTTCGGGGGCGTCGCGATCACCGGGCTCGACCCGAGCCGACTGGAGGTCTCTGACGTCGAGGTGAGCGACAGCGGGATCGGGATCCTTGGCAATCGATTGAAGCTGGACAACGTTCAGCTCCGAGGGCACGAGGACTGGGGCGCGAGCGCGGATCACCTCGTCGCCACCAACGTCCACGCCTTCGACAATCCGGGCTACGGTATTACCGGCAAGAACCTGCGTCTCACCGACGTCTCCGCGACCGGTAACGGACGTGACGGGGTGTATTGCAACCGCCTGAGGGCGGAGCGGCTGACGGCCACGGGCAACGGCGGATACGGAGTGCGAGCGATCTATCCCGGCGTCAATAGACTCGAGACGTCCACGGTGACCGGCAACACGACCGCCGACATCGGTGCACAGCGGACTCCCCGCCTGCCGGGTGGCACCACGTGCGGGACGAGCCGTCGCCTGAGCGAGGGCAGCGTCAATCTCGGCACGTGGGGCGTGTGCGCCAACGACTGACGGCGGCTCACCGGACGGAGTGCGGGGCGACGGCCCTGTTTGGCTTATTCACTTGGAACCCGTACGCTCCCACCCATACACCGGCCAGGCGTCGTTCCGCCCCGCCAGTCACGGACGCGCCGCTACCGAGGCAAACCGGCCCCCGCCGCGCCCGGCGCCGTCCGCACCCCACCTGGGCCGAGCTCCTGCGCCGCACCTGGGCGGTGGACGTCCTTGCCTGTCGCACCTGCGGCGGCCGCTTGCGCCTCCTTGCGATGATCGAAGACCCCGCCATCCTGCACCGGATCCTCACGCATCTCGGCCTGCCCACGGAATCGCCGCGGCCGCTGCCCGCCCGCGCGCCGCCCGAGCCGGCGTTCCCGGATCTCTGACGGTCGCGCCGGCGAGCTTCGGTCACTGCGGCGCGCAGCTCTTGCAACTGCGCTTGGGGAGAGCAGCTCTATCGTTCAGTCGCCGGTGCAGACGGCCCACGGCGGGCCTGGGGCGTAGACGCCGGGCTGTGTCGTGTCCGCCAGGCTGGCGCTGTGATCGCACGTCGTGTCGGTCAGGCGGGGGAAGACCTTGGCCGCGATGTCCACCACGCGGTTGCCCGTGACGTGGGAGGAGGCGATCCGTGCCTTGCGGTAGGCCACGAGCCCCCCATAGTGATTGTCGTCGGACGTGAGCCGTGTCGCGCGCAGGGTCATGGACGCGCTCACGCCCACCACGTTCCCCGAGGTGTTCACGTCCTCGAGGCGTATCTTCGAGCCGGCGATGCCGAAGAGGCTGTCGGTCATCGTGACGCCGTCGGCGAACGACCCGTTGTAGGACGATCATGTAGGCCGGCATGCCGCGACGATAGCACGCGAGGGCCGGGGCACCGTCTCGCCCTGCCGAATTCACGGCTCGCGAAAAAGCCGGGTGGACGGCCTTCCCGCGGAGCGTGTATCGTCCCTCCGCGACCGTGCCGGCAAGCTCCCCGAGGCAGGCTCGAGGCGAAGCGCACCGGCGCCCGAGGAGAGCAGAGCATGCGCCCTAGCCCCACCGACCGTCGTCGCCTCGTGCTGGTCGTCACCGGCGTTGCCGTCGCCCTGATGGTCGCACCGTTGCGCTCGAGCGCCCGCGCCGAGAGCGAGGTGCGCTTGCGCACGCTCGACGGCTACGAATCGGCCGGCACGCCGCTGGAGCAGAACCGCGTCGGCGTCCTCGAGATCGGCCCGCAGAGCGCGCGCAACGTGCTGATCCTCGTCCCCGGCACCTCGGCCAGCGCCGCCTACTTCGCGCCCCTCGCCCAGGCCGTAGTCGCACGTGCCCCTGGCTGGCAGGTGTGGGCCGTCGAGCGGCGCGAGAACCAGCTCGAGGACCACTCGATGCTCGACCGCGCGAAGAACGGCCAGGCCACCGGGAGCGAGGTCTTCGACTACTACCTGGGCTGGCTCACCGACCCGAGCATCACCGGCCACTTCGAGCTGATCCCGGACTCCGAGGTGGGCTACGCCCGCGAATGGGGAATGCGGGTCGCGGTCGAGGACCTGCGGCGCATCGTCAAGGACGCAAGGAGGCGCGCGCAGAGGGTCGTCCTGGGCGGGCACTCCCTGGGCGGCTCGATCACCACCGCGTACGCGACCTGGGACTTCGACGGCGAGATGGGCGCCGTGGATCTGGACGGGCTGGTCTACATCGACGGCGGCAGCGGCGCGACGGCAGTGAGTGCCGACGAGGCGAGCGAGTCCCTCGCCGACCTGCACAGCGGCTCGCCCTGGCTGACCTTCGGTGGCATCGAGGCTCCCTTTGCGGGGCTGTTCAACGCGACGGGCTCGCTGGGAGCCCTGATCGACCCGGACTCACCGTCGCGCGGGCAGGCCTTCGCGCTGCTGCCAGCCGAATTGAAGCCGCCAGTTCCCGCCACGAACCTGGGTCAGTACGGCTACGCGCTCGACACCGAGACCTCGCCGCCGAGCCTGCGCGCGGCCCAGGCCCACCTGGGGCAGCTCGCCGAGAGCGGCGACCCGCGCGGCTGGGACCAGGCCAGGGAGATCACGCCGATCCTGCGCTACGCGACCATGTTCTCGGGCATGGGGCTAGAGGGTCTGGACGGCACCGCCTGGTACCACCCGCAGCGCTTGACGATCGACTCGGGCGCGGTGGCCGCGGGCAACGCCAATCCGGCGCAGGAGCTCCTCGACGTGCGTGCGACGCACGGCCACGACCTGCCGAGGGATCTGCGCATCTACGCCTTCGGCGCGGCGCTGGGCGGACAGCGCGTGGTCGATGGCGCGCGTCTCCTGGCCACCCAGTCGGGCATCCCCGAGCGCAACCTGCTGCTCCTCGAGCGCGCCGAGACTTACTCGCACAACGACCCCAACTCGGCCTACCCGCGCAACGAGTTCGTCGATGGCTTGGTCCGCGTCCTCGGCGAGATCGCACCCAGCGACCGGCGAGGCCGTACGCGCCTGCCGTCGCTCCTCGGGGCTCGGGCACAATGAGCTCGGCTGCCTCGCCCCGCAGCCGACCCTGACGCCCGCGCCGGCCGACGGGCTCACAGCTCGAGCCTCCGCCCGCGGTGCCGAAGCGAAAAAAGAGGCCCGGACCACTTGGGCCCGGGCCTCTCTCGGCTACAGCCGACCCCGGAATCACGACTCGACCTCGGCGTCAGCGGTCTCGGGGCTGGACCGCCACGCGCCGTACGGCGCCACTTTTGTCAAGCAGAGACTGGAGCGCAGCACTCGCCGCGCACCTCGGTGGTCGATCCCGTTTCGGCGCGCTGCGCACGCCTGAGCAGGCCGAGCGCGCCACCGACCGAAGCCGCGAAGCAGACGAAGGCGACGAACGCCAACGTGCTCGCGTCGTAGGTCAGCTGCATCGCCGGAACCGCCGAGGGGATGGCCTGCGCCAATGCACCGAATGAATACATGATCGCACCTCCTGCCCGGACACCATGCATGGTCGGTGCCAACCGGCTCGGCGTCGGGGAGGCACGAAAAAAGCCCCTGGATCCCTCGCATTCTACGCTCGCACACGCTCGCTCGAGCAACGGGTGAATGTCGCAGATTGCACCGCAGCGCATGATTTCGACGGCGGCAGCGCGGCCAGCGCCAGGCTCGGGCCACCGGGCGAGTGCCCCAGCAGGCGCCACGGCGTCGCGTCCGCCGGCGCCATCCCACCAGATTCCGTCGCGATCGCCCTCGCTCGCCCGCCACTCGCCGCCGGGTCACGCGAGGCGTGCTGCAGGCTCGCTCGGGGGCGGGGCCTCGGGCAGGCGAGGCAAGCGGAGGCGAAACACCGTCCCCCCGCCGGCGCCGCTCTCGACCTCGAGGGAGCCGCCGTGCGCTTCGACGATTCGCCTTGCGATCGGCAGGCCGAGCCCGGTTCCGGTGCTCTTGGTCGTGCGGAAGGGCTCGAAGATCACCTCGACCTGATCGGGATCGATTCCCGGCCCGTTGTCGGCAACGTCGAGCTGCGCAATGCCGCCGGCGGCGCGTAGCCGCAGATGGAGGCGGCGCGGCCCCGACACCTCGATGAGGGCCTCCAGGGCATTGCGACACAGATTGGCCACCACCTGCACCAGACGATCGCGGTCACCGCTCCACGACAGCGGCTCGAGATCCGCGGCGACCTCGACGCCCTCTCGCTCGACGAGCGAAGCCACCTGGGCGAGCGCCTCGTGGCACACTTCGGCCAGATCGAGCGCACCGACCCGCAGCAGATCCTCGCGGCGAGCAAACGTGACCAGATCGCCGACCAGCCGCCCGATGCGATCGAGCTCGACCAGTGCCGGCCGGCCGAGGTCGGCCACCTGCGGGTCCTGCGCGGCGAGCTGCACCAGGCTGCGCGCCGCGGCCAGCGGGTTGCGAATCTCGTGCGCGATGCGCGCGGCCGCCTCGCCCAGCGCGGCGAGCTTTTCGGCGTGCGCCTGAGCACGCAGCAGCCCGGCGTTCTCGATCGCCAGGCCGGAGCGATCGGCGAGCTGCTCGATGGCCTCGGTCGTCGCCGTGTCGTAGAGCCAGCCGCGTCGCGGCCCGAGGAGCAACGCGCCGCCGGCATCGCCAGCGCGCAGCGGGCAGAGCAGGACCACCTCGCAGCGCATGAAGAGAAGCCGGTCGCGCATCGCCAGACGCTCTGCATGCCGCGCGCGACCGCCGGCGAGCAGGCGGCTCACCAGGCGCCCGGCTTGCGCCGGGCTGCCCAGGGCTCGTGGATCGACCTGCCCCACACAGCGCAGCACGGGCGGCTCACCCCGGGACGAGCCGAGGAGCACCATGCCGCCCCGAGCATCGAGCGTCGCGACGAGACGGGAGAGGAGCTGCGCCGCCGCATCGGCCCGCGTTCGGGCATCGAACGGCTCGGTTGCCAGGCTGGCCAGGCGCGAGCGCAGGCGGCCGGCGCCGGGAAACAGGCCGAGCTCGATCCAGCGGGTGACCGACCCAGGCAGCGCCATCGCCGCAACCGAAACCAGACCGACGGTGAGCGACTCGGATTGGACGGAGCCGAGGCCCAGAGCCGCGGCGGCGCGGGGAAATCCGAACACGATCGCGGCCACGATCGCGGCCAGCGCGTGAAAGGCCAGCAGCCGCGACAGCACGGCATCGTAGCTCCAAGCGAGCACGTAGAGACCCACCAGCAGGCAGCCTGCGAGCAGGCCCAGGGTCGCCCACTGCACCGCAATCGAGCCCGGCGGCTCCCGAAGGAAGACGAAGGCGACGATCGCAAAGCCGACCGTACCCAGGACGTTCAAGCCGTTCAGCCGCGCGAAGGTGGTCATCAGGCGCAGGCGTGAGCTGGCCCGCGCCCAGGTCCGTCCCAGGGGCCAAGCCGCGGCCAGGTACGCCGCGGTGGTACCCGCGACCAGCGCCCAGCTGCGCTGGAAAGCACGCACCACGCCCTGTGCGTCGTCGGCCGAGCCGAGCAGCGCCGTGGCACAGCTCCACAAGGCGAAGCCGACGGCGAGCGCCGCGGGCACGTAGAGGGCAGCGCGCACCGGCACTGGCAGCGCACCCGGCTCCAGGCCGCGTCGGGCGCGGCTGAGATCAAGCGCCTGCTCGAGGTCGAAGGAGAGGACCCACGGCCCCAGGCTGCCGAGCGCGACCGCGACGAGCACCTGCTGTGCAAGCCAGGCCATCGAGGGCTCGGGGACCGGAAACAGCCCAATGTAGAGCAGCAGGAGCTGTGGGGCCGCACCCGGCTGCCGCCTGCGCCCGGGCACGGCCAGCAGCCCCCCGTAGAGCAAGATGCCCAGGTAGCAGACGACCGAAGTCGCTGGCCGCAGCCACGCGGTCGGCTCAGGCAGGCTCATCCAAGATCACCCGAGGGCTGCCGGCGAGCGACCAGGGCGGCGGAGATCATCCCGGCGCACATATCACACCCCGAGCGTGCGCCCTCATCCACCCACGTCGTCCGCCGACCGGCCGCAACCGGCAAGCGCACCGGCCAGCACGGTCGCGATGGGTGCGACGCCGGATCGGCTGCGCACCGGCCGCGGAGCATTGCCCGCCCGGCGATTGACTTGCCGCGGTCGCGTGACGGATGAGGACCGGGTGAGGCCGACGGTCCTGGTAGTCGACGACGAGCCCGCGGTCCGCATCGCCATCGAGCGCTTGCTCGAGGGAAACGGCTGCGACGTGGACGTCGCCTCGTCGGGCGAGGCGGCGATCGAGAAGCTCGATCGTGGCCTCTATCAGGTGGTCATCACCGACCTCTCGCTCGGCAGGTGCTCGGGCATGGACGTGCTGCGCTGGGTGAGCCAGCACCGCCCCGAGACGCAGGTGATCATGATCACCGCCTGCGGCTCGGAGAAGACGGCCGTCGAGGCGATGAAGCTCGGCGCCGCGGACTACCTGCCCAAGCCGTTCGACAACGACGAGCTCCTGCTCAAGGTGTCGCGCCTGCTCCGGCAGATCGTCGAGCGCCGCGAGGCCCGGATGCTGCGCGAGCAGGTTGCCGGCACGTACCGATTCGAGAGCCTGATCGGCAGGAGCCCGGCGATGCTGCGGGTGTTCGACCTGATCCGCAAGGTCGCCGACAGCGATCTCACGGTGCTGGTGCGCGGGCCGAGCGGCACGGGCAAGGAGCTGGTCGCCAACGCGATCCACTACAACAGCCCGCGGCGAGCTCGGCCACTGGTCAAGGTCAACTGCGCGGCCTTCTCTCGGGAGCTCGTCGAGAGTGAGCTCTTCGGTCACGAGAAGGGTGCGTTCACCGGCGCGACGAGGGCCCGCGAGGGCAAGTTCGAGGTGGCGCACGGCGGCACGCTGTTGCTCGACGAGGTCGGCGACATGGCGCTGGAGACCCAGGCCAAGATCCTGCGCGTCCTGCAGGAGAGGGAGCTCGAGCGGGTGGGTGGTAACCGGACGATCCGGGTCGACGTGCGGATCATCGCCGCGACCAACCAGGATCTCGAGGCGAAGACCCGCGACGGCGGCTTTCGCGGGGATCTCTTCTATCGCCTGAACGTCGTGCCGATCGTCCTGCCTTCGCTGCGCGAGCGCGAAGGCGACCTGCCGCTTCTCGTCGAGCACTTCCTCGACACGGTCGCCGAGCGTCTGCAGCGGCCGCGCCTCACCCTGACGGCGGACGCGATGCGCGCGCTGCTCGCGCACGAGTGGCAGGGCAACGTCCGCGAGCTCGAGCACGCCATCGAGCAGTCCCTCGTGCTCGCCTCCGGCTCGCAGATCGACCGCGACGACCTACCCGCCGAGCTGCGCCGACCCCGAGACGACGCAGCTCGCCCGGCGAAGGCGCTCGACGATCCCGCCGCCTCGCAGCTCAGCTTTCGCGACGCCAAGCAGCAGGTGATCGAGCGGTTCGAGCGCCAGTTCATCATCGAGGCGCTCGCTCGCCACAAGGGCAACGTCTCGAGGACGGCCGAAGAGATCGGCATGTACCGCCAGCACCTGCAGCTCAAGCTCGCCGAGTACCGGATCGACGCGGCGGCATTCCGCCGCCGCTCCCCGAGCTGACCAGCGGCCGCCCGAGGAGCCGGCGCAGCCGTGGCGAGCCTCCTCAGCGCCGCGCGGTGTGCGTTCCGCCATAGCCGCTGATCGAGCCGCGGGCGGATTCGCGCCAGGCGACCACCGAGTCGAGAGTCGAGCCGAGCAAGGCTCCCTGGGTCTGGTACAGGTAGGCGGCTGCCGCGCCAAAGACGAGTCCGTAGAGGAAATTCTTCATGCTCGATCGCAAACCCGGCGCACCGCCGGGGCCTCCCCCTCCAGGGCAGCATCGGCGACTCGCCCCACGAACTTGACCCCTTGCTCGCTCGAAACGGCACCATG
>CAZGUU010000201.1:0-10067 GCA_964529315.1 uncultured Enterobacteriaceae bacterium | reverse complement strand
CGCGACCAGGCGACCGACGGCGTCGTGGCGTACACCAGCGCGCACATCGACGGCGTCGAATCGGAGTACGTGGTCGCCTCCGGGCACTCCTGCCAGGACAACCCACGCACCATCGACGAGGTGCGACGCATCCTGCTCGAGCACATCGCCGAGTTCGACGCGGCGCACGGGGCGCCGCCCGGCTCCGACGGCATCCGCGAGGCCGCCGCCCTCAGAAGCCCAGCCGCTCCAGCAGTCGCGGGAGGAGCCAGAGGAGAACCGGCACGACCAGCGTCGTGAGGAACGCCGTGAGCGCCGTCGGATCCCACGGCCAGGTCGAGAGCTTCGCCAGGTGGTCGCGCTCCAGGACGAGGCTCGCGAGCTGGCGGTGGATCTGCTCGGCGTCGTCGATGGCGTCGTCGTCCACCCGCCGGTGCAGCCGCTCGATCACGATCGCGAGCCGGTCGTTCGCCTCCCCCAGCAAGCGGTCCCGCTCCGCCGCGATCCGCAGGTGCATGCCCCGCAAGGGGAGCAGGAAGCAGGCGGCGGCGGTCGGCACGATCGCGACCAGCAGGATTCGGCCGATCTGCGTGCCGAGCGAGACGTCCGGGCGGATGGCGACGAAGCCGTACGCGAGCAGCAGGAGGCCGATGCCCGTGCTCGCCGTCAACCCAGAGAACGCGTAGAGCGGCCTTGCCCTGAACAGGTCGACCTGGCAGACGCGCTCGTGGATGCGTGCGACCATCCGGAGCTGGTGGATCGCATGGTAGATGCTCAGCACGACGACGACGACGGAGAGGACCATCAGCGGCCCCATCTCGAGGAGTGCCACCCCGAGCGAAGGGGCCCAATGCTCGACGAGGGATGGCGGTAGCCGCGTGAAGCTCCAGAGAGCGAAGCCGATGCCGAAGGCGGTCAGGAGCCACGTATCCCGCGCCGGTGCCGTGGTCAGTCGGTAGCGCAGGCTCGCGAGCTCGAGGTCTTCCAGTCGCAACGCCGGCCGAAGGGTCTCGAAGGCGCGGCCCGCGATGCGGTCGAGAGCCGATCGCCCCCAGAGCAGATAGGGCACGGCGTAGACGAAGAACGGCCGGGTCGCGTCGATGCTGCCCCATGCCACCCTGTGGTTCAGCCACAGGACGAGGTCGGCATAGGCGAGCTGCACCACCACGAGCCCGAGATAGTAGGCCCACTCGGGGCCCGGGAGCCCCTTCACCCAGTCAATCAGCCGGTCGAGCCAGCCCGGTGGGTAGGGGGGCGCAAAGGCCTCGGGGCCCTCGGCAGGGCGCGGCTCGCGTGGAACGTCCTCGCTCATCACCCTCGGTTCGTCGCCCTGGATCGCGGCAGCCTGGAACGTTCGGACGGCGGGGATCCTAGCTCACGCGGCTGGCGCTCGCCAAACCGCCTGCCCTTGGTACGACAAGTGCGGCGTGGTCCGGGAGTCGGCAAAGGGCTGCATGACCTGCCCGGAGGGCTACGACGACCACGGCGTGACCTGCCACACGCCGGTGTCAATCATCACCCAGTGCTGACCGGCTTGAGGTCGGCCCTCACCAGCACGGCGCACTTGGCGGTACGCGGGGTGCGGTCGGAGATCTCCTCCGGTCGCACCCGCCTCTCGGCGTGCGGCCGCACGCCGAGGCGCGAAGCCCATCCCAGGACCTCGAGCCTCCCTGGGCGATCGCGCTCTCCTCTTCTATGATGCTCGGGCCCGGTCGCGGAGGCGGGCGAGCGTTCGCCGTCGACAGGGCTTCTGGCCCTAATCCCGACCTCCGCCCAAAGGAGGGAGCGGTTCCTTGTCGACCCACGACTGGAGCGCGGTGCGCCGCTACTACGAGGACACCTGGAGCGACTACCGCTGGGGCTGGATCACGCGGCGTGCCGCGGGCATGCACTGCGGCTACGTCGAGCCCGAGCAGCGCTCTCACGCCGAGAGCCTGCTGGCGATGAACGCGGCCGTCGCCGACCAGGTGGGCGTGCGGCCGGGCGAGAGAGTGCTCGACGCCGGCTGCGGCGTGGGCGGAACCTCGGTCTGGCTCGCGGCCGAGCGCAAGGCGCGCGTCGTCGGGATCAACATCGTTCCGAGCCAGATCGAATGGGCCGCGCGGCGAGCCCGGCGGTACGGAGTCGCCGCGCGCGCCGAGTTCATCGAGGCGGATCTGATGGACACGGGCCTCGAGGCGAGCTCGTTCGACGTCGCGTGGCTCCAGGAGTCGTCCTGCCACGTGCCCGACAAGGTCGGGATGCTCGCCGAGATGCGCAGGCTGCTGCGCCCCGGCGGCCGCATTGCCGTGGCCGACTTCTTTGCCGTACCGGGCGCCGCGGCACGCGAGGACTTCCGCACGTGGGTATCCGCCTGGGAGATGGCACTCTCGACCGAGGGCGAGTGGCAGGACTTCCTCGCCCAGACCGGCTTCGAGGAGGTTCGCTGGCGAGACGTCACCGCGCCGGTCACCCGGTCCATGGAGCGGCTCCACCGCTTCACCAAGCGTCTCGAGCTTCCCATGCGCTTGCTCGAGCGGATCGGGGCGCGCAACGAGACCCAGATCCGCAACGCGCGCGCCGGCCAGGCGATGTGGTCGGCGCTTCAGGCGGGCGCGTTCCGCTACGACATCCTCACGGCAACGAGCCCGTAGCGATGCCACGCGGCGTGAGCTGCTGCATCGGGTCCGCCTCCGAGGTAGCCTCGCGCGAGCCCACCTGACGAGGAGGAGAGCCGATGCCAGTCCATGGAAGCTGTCTCTGTGGCGAGGTCACCTTCGCGGCCGACCCGCCGTTTGCGATGATGGCGAGCTGCCACTGCTCGATGTGCCGCAAGGCACACGGCGCCGCGTTCGCGACGTACCTGCTGGTCGACGCGGCGAGCTTTCGCTGGCTCGGCGGCACCGAGCACGTGCTCCGCTACGTCTCGTCGCCGGGTGCGCATCGCGCCTCGTGCACGCGCTGCGGCTCGGTCGTGCCCTACGAGGCACCCGACGCGGGGCCGTGGTACGTGCCGGCCGGCCTTCTCGACGACGACCCGGGAGTCCGCTCGCAGGCGAACATCTTCGTCGCCTCCAAGGCGCCTTGGCACGAGATCACCGACGACCTGCCGCGATTCGACGCCTACCCTCCGGGATACGGGGAGCCGTTCGCCGGCGCGCCACGCGCCGAGCCGCAGCCCGGGGTAGTGCGCGGCAGCTGCCTGTGCTCGGGCGTCGCTTACGAGATCGACGCGCCCGCGCGAGGCCCGATCGTGAGCTGCCATTGCTCGCGCTGCCGCAAGGAGCGCAGCGCGGCGCACGCCTCGAACCTGTTCGTCGACCTGGCACGCTTTCGCTGGCTGCGCGGCGCGGAGCTGCTCCAGTCCTACAAAGTGCCCGAGGCGCAGCGCTTCACGCACGTCTTCTGCCGCACCTGCGGCTCGAGCGCCCCGCGCGTCGATGCCGAGCGCGACCGCGTCGTCGTTCCCGCCGGCTCGCTCGACGACGACCCCGGCGCGCGCGAGGAGCTGCACGTCTTCGTCGGCTCGAAGGCGCCCTGGTTCGAGATCACCGACTCGCTCCCACGGCACGACGAGTATCCCCCGGGCCCATACCCACCGCCGCCGCGTCGCTGAAGCGAAGCCACCGCGCGCTCGCCGTCCGCGCGCCCCGGGCCGCGCCTGCGCCCCCCTCTGCCGGGAGTGAGCCGGCGCCCGGCACCGGGGTGCTCGGCTGCCCTGCGCCCGCCCCCGGGGCTCGCAGGCGGCGCGCGATTGCGTGCGGCATTACCTCGGTGCGCCGTCCGGGAGCCGCAGCGCCGTCAGCTTGCGCGACGCCAGCACGGTGTGGAACGCGACGATGCGCCCGGCGGGGTCGACATCGCAGCGGATCACGCCCCAGGGCGCCAGGCGCGGGTGCCTCCCGGCGAACCTCGCGACCAGCGCCGGCAGGCCGTTGATCGACCGCACCTCGAAGTCCGCCAGGGGCCGGTGCCGAGCCAGGCCGAGCATCAGCCGCCGGACCCGATCGCGGCCGACCACGACGCGGCGGCCCGAGGCGTACTCGCCGCCGTCGCTCGCGCTGCGCACGCCGTCGGCGAGCAGATCCTCGATCGCGGGCACGTCACCTGCGGCCAGCGCGACCAGGAACCGCTCCAGCGCCTCGCCGGTGCGCGACCGCAGCCCCGCATCGGGCACGCAGCGCTCGCGGTCGTATGCCGCCATGGCGTGCCGCGCGCGGTGGTGTGTGGTCTTGACGTTGGGCTCGGACATGCCGAGGGCTTCGGCCGCATCGCGCACCGAGTAGTCGAACACGTCGCGCAGCAGGAGGACGGCGCGCTGGCGCGGCGTGAGCGCCTCGAGCGCCAGCAGGAAGGCAAAGGACACGCTCTCGAGCAGCTCGTAGCGCCCCTCGGTCGGGCTGCCCGATCCCGGCGGCAGCTCGTAAGCCGCCGGCTCGTCGTCCTCCACCTCGATCGGCGACGGCAGCCACGTGCCGGCGTAGCCGTCGCGCCGTCGTCTCCGCAGGCGATCGTGCGCGAGGTTCATCGCCACCCGGACGAGCCACGGCCGCCACGGCGCGTCGGTGCTCGCCGGCGGAGACTCGATCGCCCGCACGAACGTCTCCTGCGTGAGCTCGTCGGCGTCGGCCGCATCGCCGGTCATGCGGTAGCACAGGCCCCAGACGTGGCGGCGCTCGGCGTCGAACACCGCTGCGTAGTTCGGGGAAGACGACTGCATTTCGAGGGTAGAGCGCGCTGCGCGACGCGGGGTCGAGCCGCTCAGGCGGCGGCCGCTTCCGCACTGCAGCGCCGCACCGCCAGGGATGCGGCGCGCCGCGCGCTGGCCAGGCTCGCGTCGGCGAGGAGTCCTTGCGCGCCGACCCAGTCGCCCACGACGAGCAGGTCGTCCGCCCCCGGCACCTCCGGTCCGGGCCGGCCTTCGAGGCCGCCGCTCGCGGCCGTCGGCAGCCACCCGGTGACGCTCATGCTGGGCAGGAAGCGCCGCTCCACGATCGCCTCGCGCCAGCCGGGCTGGATCAGGTCGAGCAGCCCCTCGAGCTCGCGCTCGTCGGCGCGCGCATCGCCGGCGCTGGCGCCGAGATACTTGGCCACGTGGATCAGGGCAGCGCCCGTCGGGGCCAGCGCGGCGACCGCGGAGTGCACCGAGAGGTAGAGCGGGCGGTCGATGCCCAGCGCGAAGGTCGCGCCCGGCCGGGGCAGGCGCGACAGCGCCACGTCGAGGCAGGCCGCCTTGACGGGGATCGCAGCCGTAGCCCAGCCACGCAGGATCTCGCCCTGCGTGCCGGGCACGAGCGCGGCCGCCGCCTGCGGCGGGCTGGCGAGGATCACCGCGGTCGCCTCGATGGCCTCGCCGCTGGCGAGGCGCACCCGGCGCCCCCGGGCGCCGGGCTCCACCGCGGCCACCCTGGCCGAGGTGAGCACGCGCGCGCCCGCCGCCTTTGCCACCTGGCACAGCCCGTCGACCAGCGTCTGCCACCCGCCGTCGACGTAGGAGACGCCCTCGCCGAGGGCCCGCTGGAGCTGAGCGACCGCGGTCCCGGCGCTCATCTGATCCGCATCGGGCCCGTAGCTGGCGAGCCGGATCAGCGCGGCTAAGAGCTCGCGTACGCCGGGCTGCCGCGCCACCTGCTCGATCCAGTCGGCCACGGAGATCCGCTGCAGGGGCTGCGGGTCGACGCTGGCCAAGGACCCCAGCAGGCGACTCGCTTCGAGCTTCGCCGCCAGGCCGAAGAGGCCCGTCGTGAGCATCGAGACGAACCCGCCGGGCAGGGCGTGTGCCGCACCTCGAGCGATCGCAAAGCCGCCCGCGACCTTCGGCATGCCGTCGCGAAACGAGACGCCCAGCTCGCGCAGGACGGTGCGGCCCTCTCCGCCCCGGTACACCGCGTGCGGGCCCAAGTTGAGGCGGAAGCCGCCGGCCGAGTGCGTCGCCGCGCGGCCGCCCAGCTCGGGGGCCTTCTCGCAGAGCACGACCGACCTGCCGGCGCGCGCCGCGTATGCCGCCGCCGCGAGCCCGCCCAGGCCGCCGCCGACCACCGCGATGTCCGTCCTCATGCTCCGCTCCGTCACGTCGCCCTCCGATCTTCGGGGAGCCGGGGACCGCGCCACCGGCCGGCCAGCTCCTCCTCTGACCGGTTCACGTTCGAGGGCAGAGAAAGGTTACACCCGCCTTTGGCCCGCGGATCGACCGCCGCCAGCCCGCCTGAGCCATCCCGCGCGCTCGAGCGGGCGTCCCCTCGGGCCCTGGACAGCGCAGGCGCCCGTCCTGGGCCTCACCCCGCAACCGGCGCGTAGCGGATCAGGACGCGCTCGCCCGAGGGCAGACCATCGCGAAACGAGCGCTCCCAGCGCGGCCAGCCGTCGGCATACTTGGCGGCGTAGCGCGCGCACAGCTCGTCGTAGCGCCGCGGGTCCTTGACGATCTCGCCGCGTGCGCGAAACGACGGTCCGCTGCGGCTGCCGATCCAGATCGTCGCCATCGGCCGGCCCCAGCGGATGCGCTTGGCGCGCCAGCTGCTGGGCTTGGATGCGACCCAGAGCGCCCCGTCGGAAACCATGAACCAGATCTCGGCCGGCTGGCTCGGGCTGCCGTCCTTGCGGGTGCTCGAGATGTAGACGAACTTCGCCCGCTCGAGCTGGGCTGCCTGCTCGGGGGTGAAGCCGGCGGCTGCGCCTGCGCCAGCCGGTTCCGGCTTGCCGGCCTGCCCGGGCGTGCCGCTCGCCCGCGGCTCGGCGGCGCGGGCCGCACGGTCCAGGGCGACGAGGGGAAGCAGGGCCGCGGCGCCGGCCAGCGCGCCGGCGAAGCGACGCCGCGACCAGCCCGCCGGCTCGGCGGATCGGGGCTCGCTGCGCTCGATGTGGGCCATGGCGCAGCCTAGCCCGAGATCCCTGCGCTGGGGAAGACCCGGCCCGGCCAGACCCGGCCCCGCCCCCGGGGACCTCTCCTCGTCTCGCGCGGCGGCCTCGGCCGGGCCCCACGAGCGTGAGCAGGAATCCCTGGACAGGCCCAGGGTGCCTGTGGTCCGCCGCGACGGGAGGGGATTCCTGCTCACGCTCTCATGAGCGCGGGGCGGCGCCGTCCGGCTCGCCGAGCGTGCTCGCCGCAGTGCGCAGCGCGACGATCACCAGGGGGACGACACCCGCCCCGAGGAAGACCAGATCCGCGGGCAGGCGCGCCCACTCGAGCGCGCGCATCGCGGGTCGTGCGAGGAACTCGGCGCTGCGTGCGTGCCAGTAGCCGTGCTGCAGCACGTCCCAGAGCTGGAGCACCCCCGCCGGGAAGAGGTTGCTCGCGATCATCAGCGCAAGCCCGACGTTCAAGCCCCAGAAGGAGAGCCGCACCAGCGGCTCCAGGCGCGCCCAGTCCTCGTCGCGCGAGACCTGCCGGCAGGCGAACGTCAGAAGGGCGATGGCCAGCATGCCGAACACGCCCATCATCGCGGCGTGCCCGTGATTCGGCGTGAGCACCGTACCCACCTCGAAGTAGCTCACGATCGGCAGATTGATCAGGAAGCCGAAGACCCCCGCGCCGACGAAGTTCCAGAAGCCGACCGCCATCAAGAAGTAGAACGTCCAGCGGTGCGGCACGTTGACCGCCTTGCCGCAGACGTCGCACCGGCCTCTCGTCAATCGCACGAAATCCCACGCATCCAGGGTGAGCAGGGTCAGCGGAACGATCTCCAGGGCCGAGAACGTCGCACCGAGCGCCATGGTCACGGCCGACTGCCCGGTCCAGTACCAGTGGTGGCCCGTCCCGACGATCCCGCTGCCGAGGTAGAGGATCGCGTCTAGGTAGACCACGCGCGCCGCCGTGACCTGAGAGACGATCCCCAGCTCGAAGAAGATCGCCGCGACCATCACCGTGACGAAGAGCTCGAAGAAGCCCTCGACCCAGAGGTGGATGATCCAGAAGCGCCAGGTGTCGACCACGGTGAAGTGGCTCGTGGGACCGAAGAAGAGCGCCGGCAGATAGAACACGGGGATCGCGACCGCGGCGTACAGGAAGAGCGAGGCGATCTGGCTGCGCTCCGGGTCGGCGTGCGCCGGTCGCAGGGCTCGGAAGAGCAGGAAGAGCCAGAGGACGAGCCCACCCGCCAGGGCGAGCTGCCAGGCGCGACCCAGGTCGAGGTACTCCCAGCCCTGGTGCCCGAGCCAGAACCAGAGGCGGCCGAGCATCTGGTTCACGCCGAGCGCCTCGCCGAGCAGGCTCCCGGCGACGACGACGGCAAGCGCACCGAGGAGAACGTGGACCGCCCGCACCTGGCCAGCGGGCTCCCGCCCGCCGATCGCCGGGGCGAGAAACAGACCTCCGGCGACGTAGGCCGTCGCGATCCAGAAGATCGCGAGCTGCAGATGCCAGGTGCGAGCGAGATGGCTCGGCAGGTACCGCGCGAGGTCGATCCCGTAGAAGCTCCCCGGATCGGCGCGGTAATGCGCCGTCGCGCCCCCGAGCAGCGCCTGGGCGAGGAGCAGCAGCGCGACCACCGCGAAGTACTTGATCGTCGCGCGCTGGCTCGCAGTTGCGACGCCGGGGAGCATCTGCGGGTGTACGTGCCCCGTCACCCCGCGCCAGCCCAGGTAGTCGAAGCGCCCGAAGGCGAACAGCACGAGCGCCGTGCCACCGAGCAGGGCGATCAGGCTGAGCGCGCTCCACAAGACCGCGTCGGCCGTGGGTCGGTTCCCCGCAGCCGGGTCGTAAGGGAAGTCGTTGGTGTAGGAGTACGGCTTTCCGGGCCGGTGGGCGACCGACGCCCAGGCGGTCCAGGCGAAGAATGCGGTGAGCTGGGCCAGCTCCGCCGGGCTCTCGATGTAGTGCGGCGGCAGCCCGGCGCTCGTCCCCGAGCGCGCGAAGTGCTCGCGCCACTCGGCGATCTGCCGGCGGTACGAGCCGGCCTCCGCGGCGAGAAGGGCGAGCGTGTCGCTCGCTGGGTCGTAGCGGTTCTGCTCGAGGGCCCGGGCCGCATCGGCCTGCACGGCATCGCGCATCGCCGGGTCGAGCTCGGCAAGCGGCTTCCCGTTGCGCTCGAGGGCGATCGCCTGGGCCACGTCGAGCGCGAGCGCGTGCAAGTAGGCCGCCGAGAAGTCCGGACCGAGATACGCTCCGTGCCCCCAGATCGTGCCGTTCTCCATGAGCCCGTGGCTCAGGAAGACCTGCTGCCCAGCGAGCACGTCCTCGCGCGTGAAGATCGTCTGCCCGGAGGGGTCGACGGCACGGGCCGGGATGGGCGGCGCGTCCGAGTAGCTGCGCACCGCGATCCAGATGAGGACGGTGAACCCGGCGGCCATCGTCAGGATGGCGGCGTGGCGCCACCACGGCGAGAGAGTCGTCTCCTTGTCCATCGCCAGCCCTCCTCGGCGACGCGCCACGGCTCACGCGTCTCTCCCGCGCGGCTCGCGAACGCCACGCGCTTCACCCCGGGGCTCCCTCTTCTCGCGTCTCGCGTGCGCCGGCAAGCCCCCGACGCGGGCTCGATTTCCTCGTCGACTGGCCTCCCCGCGCGCATCCCGAGCTGCTTGGGCAGGGCTAGGATGGCTGCCGGGGTGTTTCCAGCCGACCTGGCGCGGGTCTTGATCAGCGCGAGCGCCGAGGACTGGTCCCTGATCCGCTGGCTCGACGCGCCACTCGCCGACCGATTCGTCGCCGACCTGCACGCCCTCGGCGACAGCCTGCTCCTCCCCCACCCCTGACGCCGCCGCGAGCCGCGATGCGACGCATCGGGCCGTCGCCACGCAGCGCCTCGAGCAGGTGCCACCGCCACGGGTGATCTCCAGCGGGAGCTCGCCGCGCGCTGCGACGACACAGGGTGCCCCGCGCGCGGCGTGCCGGCTCTCCCGCTGCCGGTCAAGCGCTGCGCGTCACCATCACCACCCCGTCGCGCCCCGCGGCCGGGGGGCTGCACAGCGGGGCGAGCGCGTCGAAGAAGTCGCCCGGGTCGAGCGCGTCCTCGGGCGCGAGCACGCCATGGCGCTTGGCCCGACCGCGCGCCACCAGGCCCAGGCCGACGGCGAGCGGGACGCCCGTGGCCCCACCCATGCCCCCGCCAGGCATCGCCAGCACGAGCGCCGCGGCCGTCGCCGGCCGGCCCCCCTTGGCACCGCACGCCAGG
>CAZGUU010000200.1:0-10096 GCA_964529315.1 uncultured Enterobacteriaceae bacterium | reverse complement strand
CGCGCCGATGGCCTCCGAGGTCTGCCGCCGGAAGCGGAGCACGGCACGGTGGTTGTCGAGTGAGGCGGAGCACGCTGCTGCGGCACCTGCGGCGGCATGGTTGCTACCTCAAGCGTGAAGGCGGCGCGCACTCTCTTTGGACGAATCTGGCGACCGGTGTGATCGTTCCCTGAAAGGCACCTGGCCGGCGCGGGGCGTCGATCCGACTCGCTCCGCGGCCGGCTCGCAGCCGCTCACCTCCGGCTTCGCCTCGCGAGGCGCTCCTCGGCGGCGGACAGCGACTCGAAGCCGTAGCGCAGCATGGTGTGGGTGAGCGTCACCTCGGAGCCGTTGACCTGCCGGGCCGCCTGCGCTCGTACGTTCTCGAGGTAGAGCTCGAGGGTGCGCGGCGAGTAGCTCGCGAGCTCGCCGCGCAGGTACGTCTCGAGCGAGGTGACCCCGGGGCGGTCCGCGCTGGCGTGCACCGGCCGACCCCTCGCCAGGACGTGCGGGAATCGCGCCGCCAGATCCGCCTCCCAGCCGAGCACCACGGCGACGATCGCCTCGATCAGGGCCGGGGACGATGCATCGAGGGGCGGCAGCAGGTCGGCGATCGCCGCGTACTCCGCGGGTGCGGTCGACTGCATCATGCGCGCGTACTTCTCGGTGAGCAGGTTGCGCCCGGTGCGCTCCGCACGGGCCAGGTCCTCGAGGTAGCTCTCGAGCACGGCCTCCGACCAGCTCTCCGCCTGGCTCGAGCGCATGATCTCGAAGGTCTCGGGATCCTGCTGGCAGGAGGCCAGGCCGCCGGCGTTGGGCACCGCCTGGAACATGCGCCACTCCGCCGCGACCACCGCGGCGATCAGCTCGGCCTTCCTCGTCGACACCCGTGTGCTCCCCTGCGCTTCTCCGGCCAGCGCCGGCCGGTCCCGCCGCTCCGCTCGCCGGCCGGACGAGATCAGGCTGCCCAGACGGTCCTGCCGCCGATGATCGTGCGGACCACCCGCACG
The DNA here is from genome assembly GCA_964529315.1 of uncultured Enterobacteriaceae bacterium. Taxonomy (GTDB): domain Bacteria; phylum Desulfobacterota; class Binatia; order UBA12015; family UBA12015; genus CAZGUU01. Next base: position 9,107 of record CAZGUU010000200.1, on the reverse strand, counting down.
CTCGACAGCTCCTCGGGGGCGAGCGCCGTCGGATCGCGATCGAGCAGGACCAGGTCGGCGAGCTTGCCCGGTTCGATCGACCCCTTCGATGCGGCTTCCAGCGAGGCTTGCGCTCCTCCGAAAGTGTACATCTCGAGGGCGTCGCGTGCCGCGATGCCCTGGCGCGGGTCGAGACGCCGGCCGTCGTCCGTGGTGCGCCTCACTGCGGCCTCGATTCCCGCCAGCGGGTCGGCACCGACCAGCGGCGAGTCCGAGCTCGAGGCGACCGGGATGCCGCGCCGGCGCCAAGCGGCGAGCGGGCAGAACCACCCGGCCTGGTGCGGCGCGGCGGCGTCCAGGTAGCGGCCGCCGAAGCCGCGCAGGAACGCCGGCTGGGTGACGACGATCGCCCGGCTCGCCGCCAGAGGTGCCAGCAGGTGCGGCGGGCACACCGCGCAGTGCTCGAGGCGAAAGCCGGGTGCCTCGCGGGCGCTGCGCCGGCGCACGAAGGCGATGGCCTCGAGCGCTGCCTCCAGCGCGGGCACGTCGCTCACGTGGAAGGCCACCTGATAGCCCGCCTGGTGGGCGCGCAGCGCGAGGTCGTTCACCTCGTCCTGCGGCGGGTGGGCTCGTCCGGTGCTCTCGTCGAGCGCGAGCTTGAAGGCGCCGATGCGCAGGCGCGCATCCCCGCTTCCCGTGACCAGCCCAGCCGCGAAAAAGCGATCGAGCGACTCGGTGCCGACCATCATCGAGACCCGCGGCGAGACGACCGCTCGGCTCACCAGCCGCTGCCAGGTCTCCCAGTGTCGCCACCCGTTGGTCCAGCTCGCGTCCTGCAGCGAGGTGATGCCGACGCGGAGGTACTCGCGGTCGGCCAGCGCCATGCCCCGCTCGATCTCGCCCGGGTCCGGTGCGGGAATGGCGCGTGCCAGGCGATCCTGCCTGCCCGAGACCAGGCCGGTCGGCTCGCCGCTGCGCGGGTCGCGCTCGACGCCTCGCTCCGAGGCGTCGGCGAGGCTCTCCGCGACGTCGGCCAGCCGCAGGGCGGCGCCGTTCAGCACGCAGCTCTGACCGGTTGCGTGCACCAGGACCACGGGGTGGCACGGGGCGGCCTGGTCGAGCTCTGCGCGCGTGGGCAGCCGCCGCTCGGCGAGATGCGCCTCGTCGCAGCCGGTTGCGCGGATCCATTGCCCCGCCGGGGTCTGCTCGGCGCGCGCCCGGATGCGCTGCTGGATCTCCGCGATGTGGGGAGTTGCCGCGGGTGAGCAATCGACGCCGAGCAGGCCGATCGCCAGGGCCACGGGGTGGCAGTGGGCGTCGTTGAATCCGGGGATGACCGTTGCGCCGGCGCAATCGACGAGCTCGGTGCCGGGGCGCACGAAGTCGTCGACGTCGTCTCGCATGCCCACGGCGAGGATGCGCTCGCCGCGTATGGCGACGATCTCGGCGTGCGGTCGCGCCTCGGCGAAGGTCGCGACGTTTGCGTTGTACAGGACCAGGCTGGCCCGTGGGTCGCCGGCCAGGGGCGCATCGTGGCTCTGCACGCCAGGTGTCACGCCCGGGTCCCGGCCGGCCCTGCCGTGCGCTGCGCGAGCCAGGCGTAGGTCCTGGCCATGCCCTGGGCGAAGGGCGTGTACTCGTAGGGCAGTGCCTCGCGCAGGCGCGCACCCGAGTAGACGAGGTGCTCGGTCAGGGGGAAGGGCAGGGGAATCCCCTTGGCCTCGATCACGCGCGGCGGCTGGCGGCGCAGGTCGAGCTGCTTGCCCGCGGCCGCCTCGAGCACCTCGATCAGGCGGTCGTAGGAGACCAGCTCGTCGGGTGCGACGATCCAGGCCCGGCCCGAGATCCGCTCGTTGCCCAGGCAGGCGATGCACACGCCGGCCACGTCCCACACCGACACCATCGAGAAGAGCGCCTGCGGCGCGGCGGGCACGACGATGGTCTCGCCGCGGGCCACGAGGTCGAAGAAGTAGGACTCGCGCGGCGCGTAGTTGTAGGCCCCGTAGATGAACGGCGGGCGCAGGCTGACATGAGGGATGGCGCGCTCGCCGCACAGCTTCTCCACCTCGAGCTCGGCCAGGCGCTTCTGGTAGCCGTACTCTCCTCCCGGACCGGGCAGGGGAGCGGTCAAGGTCGGCGAGTCCTCGTCCATCGGCAGCGCAGACGAGCTCTGCAGGACGGTCGCCGTGCTGATGAAGACGTACTGCCGGACGGTGCCGGGCAGGTGGCGCAGCAGGAGCGAGACGTCGGCCGGGCGGTAGGCGCAGAGGTCGACCACCGCGTGCCAGTCCAGGGCGGGAAGCTCGCGCTCGATGGCCGCCGGGTCGCGGCGATCGCAGACGATCTCGCGCACGCCGGCGAGTCGCAGCGGCCGCTTGCCGCGGTTCATCACGTGGATCGTCCAGCCGGTCCGGCGCAGCAGCTCCGCGACGAGCACCCTTCCGACGAAGTAGCTGCCGCCGACGATCAGGAGGTTCTTCACCGGCTCCACCGCGGTCTCCATCGCGCCGCATGCATCTCTACTCGACCCAGACGTCGCTCGCCCGCAGGCCCGGGTCGGCGATGCGCCCGGCCACCCGCGGCCCGTGGTCGAGCAGGAAGTCGCTCGGCGAGTCGCTCAGCCCCTGGCGGCGCAGCTCGCCGATCAGGCTCGCACAGACCTCTTCGATGATGCGGCTCTTCTTGGCGAAGCCGTAGGCGACGACGAGATCGGCCAGCAGCCGGTGCGTCGTCTCGCCGAGCACGGGCAGTGGCTTCACTGCGCGGTGCATCCACTTGTAGAACGGGGCGTAGCGGCGGTTGAGCAGGAACACCAACGAGAGTGTGTCGCGGCAGAGCTGCGCCTCGGCGATGCGCGCGGCGACGAGCTCCTGGCGCTTGGCACAGCGCGGCAGGTTGTACTGGCCCGACTGCGCGATCCCCATGCAGCGCGCGGCGATCTTCTTCAGGCGGACGTCCTCGGGATAGAAGGCGAGGAGGGCTCGGCGAAAACGCGTGAAGTCGCCCAGGGGGTCGGTGAAGACGGCGCCGTTGGTCGCGGTGGCGAGGCGCTCCTCGGGGATGGCGCGCCACTCCCCGAGGCTTCGCGGCGGGCGGTCGAGGCCGATCAGCCCGCGATGGAACTCGCCGATCTCGAAGACGCCCACCCGGCCGCCGCCCCACGCGCTCGCGTGGCGCGGGCCGAAGCCCGCGTACGTTGCGGGAAGCGTGCCGAGTGCCTCCTGCAGGCGCGTGCCGATCGCCCGGTGGTCGTCGTGTGTCAACCACAGGCAGAAGCCCGGCCCCCAGTCGTGGTCGCGCGAGAGCTCGTCGTCGCAGCCGAAGCACTCCGAGCCAGGGCCGACCAGGCCGGCGGCGATCCGCTCGCGGTGCTCGGCGAAGCGCGCCTCGAGCAGCGGCGCGCCGTGCTCGGCGAAGTACCGGGCTGCCAGCTCGAGACCGGTCACGACGTGTCCCCGCGCTGCGCCTACCTCGCCCGAGCGGCCGGGTCGAGGCCTGCGTCAGCGCTCGGTGCGGAGGGCGCGGGGTCGCCCGGGGAGCGAGCTTCGCCGGAGGGCTCCTCGGGCGCGCGCGCGGCATCGCTCGAGCGAAGGCGGCGCGCTTGGTCGCCGCGCCCCGTGGCCTCGCAGATGCTCGCGAGCGCGCGCCTCGTCTCGCGCGTGCTCGGGTGATCGTCGCCGAGGATGTGTCGGCGGATCTCCAGCGCCTGGCGCTGGCAGCGCTCGGCGTCCTCCCAGCTCGCCGCGTGCGCGTGGACCACGCCGAGGCTCGAGAGCGCGCTCGCGTAGGCGGGGTGCTCGGTGCCCCAGCGCCGTGCGCAGATCTCGAGCACCTCGCGATAGAGCTCGGCCGCATCGGCGTGGCGGCCGCGCTTGCAGTGCAGGCCGGCCATGGCGTTCAACGCCGTGAAGTGGCGCAGGTCGTCGCAGGTCGTCGCGGCGCGCAGGATCTCCAGCGCCCGGCGCAGCGCGGGCTCGGCCCGCTCGAGGTCGCCCTTGGCCATCCAGGTCGCCGCGACGTTGCACAGGCTGGTCGCGTAGCTCGGCGAGCTCTCGCCCGAGGCGGCACCGACGATCTCCAGGGCGCGCTCCTGGAGGGCGATCGCCTCGTCGTAGCGGCGCGTGTCCTGGTAGAGCAGGGCCAGGTTGTTCAGGTTGCTCGCGTAGAGGAAGTGGCGCTCGCCCAGCGTGCGCGCGTAGATCGCATCCGCCTCGCGAAACAGCTGCTCGCTGCGCGAGTGCTCGCCGGTCAAGCGGTAGAGCCCGGCCAGGTTGTTCAAGCACGTCGCGTAGCCGGGATCGCTCTCGCCGACGCTCGCGGCGAGGATGCGGCGCGCCTGCACGAAGCACTGCTCCGACTCCGCGTAGCGGCCGGTCGTGCGGTAGAGCCCGCCCAGGTCGTTCAGCAAGGTTGCGTGGGCCGGGTGCTCCTCGCCGTGCTCGCGCGCCGCCAGGCGCACGGCCCGGCGGAGCAAGGGCTCCACGTCCGTGTCACGGCCCTCGCGCCGGAGCGCGGCGATGCGCTTCTCCAGCGCCTCGAGTGCCAGGCTCATGGATCGCCAGCTCCCCGGGGAGCGGCGGCCAGGAGGCTCCCGGGCCTCGACGGACCAGCGGCCGTCGCCAGCGCCAGGCGATCGCACGCGCTGGTGAAGCCGGTCTCGCACGCACGGCGATATGCGGAGCGGGCGCGGCCCGTGTCGCCGTCGCGATCGTAGAGGAGGCCGAGCTCCTCGCAGCCGCCGGGATCCCCGGATTCGCAGGAGCCCATGGCGAGCCGCCGGGCGGTGCGCGGATCGCCGGGCGCGTAGATCGAGGCGAGCGTGGCGCAATCGTAAGCCCCCCAGCCACGGCAGTCCCAGCGCAGTGCTGCCACCGCGCGCTCGCGCAGCCGCTGCACACTCTGGGCGCTGCACTCGGCGGGGCTCGCCGGGTAGATCAGCCGATCGGCGCACAGCCGGGCGAGCTGATGGCAGCCGTGGCCGTCGCCTGCGTCGCACGCAACGCGTGCCAGCTCGGCGGCGCGGCTCGCGTCGCGCTGGAGCCCGTCGTCGGAGAGCGCGAGCTCGCTCAGCGCGCCGCAGCCCAGCGCGTCCCCGGCCGAGCAGGCGCGCTGCAGGAGGCTCCAGGCGCTGGCCGTGTCCCGCGCGACCCGCCGTCCGTCGCGGTAGAGGATGCCCGCTCGTGCACAGCTCGTGAGGTCGCCCGCCTGGCAGCGCGCCAGGCAATCGGCTGCGTCGTAGGCCGCACACTTTGGCTTGGCCGAGCGGGTGCGGCGCGCCGGCGCGGTGGTTGCGGGCTCGCGCCTGGGCGGCAGAGGGAACGCCCGCAGGGTCTCGGCCAGCTCGGCGTAGAGCCCTGCGAGCCAAGGCGGCCGCTGCTCCGCCCTCGCCAGCGCGGCCTTCTCCTCGAGCCGTCGCAGGTCGAGGGGACTTACGACCACTTCGATGCTCTCCACGCCGACCCGCGCCGCGAGCGCGAACAGCTCCTCCACGGCGATGTCGCCGACCGGCAGGCACCCGTCCGAGACCCGGTCGCCGTGGATCATGATGTCACCGCCGAGCCGCGTGCGGCCGTCGTCCTGGGCACGAGCCCGATCGAAGGCGTTGGGGTAGTCGAGGCGCAAGGAGAGGTGGTAATGGCTGTCGGGGTTCAGCGCGCTGATCCGATAGCGGCCCTCGGGGACCTGGTGGTCGCCCTGCCGGAGCTTGGGCCCGAGCCGGCCGCTCGCGGCCAGGAGCAGGTAGGAGCGAACGAACTGCCAGCCGGCGCCAGCGCCCGCCTCGGCCCACAGCTCGAGCCTGGCCTCGGCCTTGAGCGCAACCAGGGCCACGGCCTTCGGGGGGTAGGGCACGGCGCCGGCCGCGAACCAGGGTGCCAGGCGCTGCTCGGCCTCGGCCAGCGTGGACGAGGGCACCGCCGCCAGGGCCGCCGTGGCGCCGACACCTGCCATCAAGACGATCCCCACCACGCACCGGCGCAGCATCGCCACCCCCTCGCGCTCCGAGCCCGCTCGCTCCCCACCAACGGCTTGCCGCGCCGGCGCGGCCGATCTGGAGCGTGCGTCTCTTCGCGTAGCGCGATAGGAGAATTCGTGTCAACGCAAGCTCGCGTGCCCTGGCGCCCCCTCCTCGCTGCACTCGTCCTGGTCCCGTGCCTCGCCTCGGCTGCCCGCGCGGAACGCCTGAGGGTCTGCACGTTCAGCTTCCACGGCCCCGAGGAGGTGCAGGTCTTCAAGTCGAGCCTGCCGGCCGAGGACTTCGAGGTGCTCGACCTGAGCCCGAGTTCGCTTGCGGCGCCGGGCCCCGAAGGCGCCTCGCCCGCCCAGGCAAGCTCGGGGGCGAGGGCCGACCCGTGGCTGCCCGGCCTCTGCCGGGACGATCTGCAGTGCGACGTGGTGGTGCTTTCGGCGGAGTTCGCGGGGCGCTTCTTCGGCCGCTCCGGGCGATCGCTCGGCCTGGAGGAAATGGAGGAGGCCTCGTGTCGGGTGCGCTGCGAGGGGCTGTTCCGCTCGCCGCGCGAGGTCTTCCTGCTCGCCTGCAACACGCTTGCGACCAAGGACGAGGACCTACGCGGCCCGGCGGTCTACCTGCAGATCCTGCTCGGCCACGGCTTCGATCGCGCTACGGCGGAGCGCGTCGTGGCGATGCGCTACGGGCCGCTCGGCCCGACCTTCCGCGAGGCGCTGCGGCGCATCTTCGCGGGTGTGCCCCGCATCTACGGCTTCTCCTCGGCCGCCCCGCTCGGGCAGTACACCGCGCCGATGCTGGAGCGCTACCTCGACTCGGTGGGCGACTACCGGGAGTACCTGGACCGAGCCCAGCGCGACCCCGCGCCGAACCGGGCGCTCCAGGCTGCCTTTGCCCGGACCGACCTCGTGCAGACGTCGGGCTTGATGCCGGAGGAGCCCGCCGCGCTCGACCGCGAGCTGGTCTGCACGCTCTACGACGACCGGCAGCCGGTCGCCGCTCGCCTGCGCATCGTCCTGCAAATGCTCGAGCGCGGCGATCGGCTCGCCTTCGTGCCGAGCATCCAGGTGTTCCTCGACCGCCACCCGCCCGAGGCGATGCAGGGCGAGGAGCTGGCGCTGTTCGACGAGATCCGGCGCAACGAGGCCGCCCGCGATCAGGTCCTCGGGCTGGTGCAGGAGCTCGACGCCTCCGCCTTGCGGCTCGAGCTCGCGCACCTCGCGGTGCACCTGGGCTGGATCACCCAGGCCGAGCTGCGCGGCCTCGCGGTGGAGACCGTGCGCAAGATGCTGCGCCGGCCGCTCTCCTCCGAGACCGTGGACGTGGTCTGCGAGGTGCCCAAGCACGAGCCGGTCGGAGAAGAATTCACCTCGGTCGACATCCCCGAGCCCCTACTGCACGACGCCGAGGGAATCCGCCTGATCTCCTGCCTAGCCCCTCCCGACGCCCGCGTGAGCGTGCGCCTGGCGGCCGTCCTCGACGACCCCGATGCGGACGAGCGCATCTGGGCCTCCCACGCGCTCACCCGGCGCTTGCCGCTGCCCGAGGGCGTCCTGCTCGCCGTCGCCACGCACCTGCGCGACCCGTCGCCCGACGTCGCCGACCGCCTGCGCTGGATCTTGCGCGCCCAGCGGCCGCTCCCCGACGAGGTGCGACGGGCGGCCGCGAGCGCCGATGCGCAGCTCGCGGGCGAGCTGCGCCCGAGGTGAGCGCCGGGGCGAGCACCTCGTCCGCCTGATCCCTGACCCCGGCCCCCCCAGGGCCTCGAGAGGCCTGCGGCGAGGCGAGTTCACCGGGAGGTGCAGCGCGCGCGTGACCGGAGCTCAGGTCCGCGGTGCGAGACCGACGCGCCATGTGCCTCTCTGGGCCGCGGCGCATGGCATGTCGCTTGCGCAGCCTCCACGGCGGCGCCGCTTCGCATCGGCGCCGCTCGCCGAGCAAGCCGCCGCACAGGGCCCCTTGCGGCGCCCCATCCCAGTGGATGTAGCGCACCAGCGCCTTCCACTGGCGCCGCAGGTACACGATCGCCTCGCCCATCGGGCTCTTCGGAAGATGCCGCTGCACCTCGACCCGGAGCCGCTCGTCGACCCGGTCCAGAATCGGGCGGCTGCGCTCCTGGCGAAGCTGGCGGCGCGCTTCGCCGATCAAGCCTCCCTCGCTCGCCTCCCGTTCGACCCGGTAGAGCCCGCGAATCAGCCCGAGCACATCCGGCGCCGTCGCGAGCGCCGTCTTCACCGCCTCGTAGACGTACCTGCGCGCGTGCGCCCAGCATCCGACCTCGATCACACGTCCGACCGCGAAGACCGCATCGAAGCCCGAGTACGCATCTACTTGGAGATGGCCTTCGTACCCCTCGAGGAAGGCCAGCGGCCCGGCGCGCGACCGGTTCGGCGTGAAGTCGTAGACGAGGTCCTTCTGATCCCCGCCGTAGACCCACTGGAACGCCCTAGCCGGTTCCAGGACGCCCGAGGCGTGTTCGTTCCTACGACGGCTTGACACCGACGCCAGATGTACATAGCCTGTCCATGTACATCTGGTCCTGACGGGGGGCATTCATGGCTGCAGCAATCGAGCGGATCGTGGTTCAGGCGACTGCGCGGGAGAAGAGAGCGATCATGGCCAAGGCCCGGAAGCTCGGTATGCCCGTCGCGGAACTGATGCGCCGCGGGGCAACCGCGTACGAATCGACCGCAGAAAGCGATGAATTGGTCGTGCTGGCGGACCAGGCGAAGGCCGCGGCCGATCGAGCCGCCGCGTCGATCGACGAGGCGCTGAAGTTCATCGAAGCGAGCAACCGGCGCATTGCTGCGATGGAGGCCGGTGCCCGGCGCTCCGCGGCGAAGGCCGGCGCGCGATGAGCGTCACGGATCGGGTGTGGGGCGCCTTGACCGCGATGATCAAGCTCGAGGACAAGGTGACCCGGCAGGCCGACGCCCTGAAAGCACAGCAGGCGAAAATCGAGGACCTCACGGCGCGCGTCATTCGGCTGGAAGCGCAATTCGATCTCCTGACCCGCGCTGCAGTGATCAAGAGGGTCACGGGTCCTTGACCGCAGCGCGAGCCTGGCCTGAATCGTAAGCCTGCGGAGAATCACTGGAAAATGAGAAGTGCGAGGAGGGGGACTTGAACCCCCACGGGTGTTACCCCACTAGCCCCTCAAACT
>CAZGUU010000199.1:0-10147 GCA_964529315.1 uncultured Enterobacteriaceae bacterium | reverse complement strand
CGATCAGCTACGCGAGCCGACCGGCGTCGGCGTCGACGCGTCCGGCCGGCTGTGGATCGCGGATTTCAACGGGCGCGTGCTCGAGTTCGATGCGCCGCTGCTCGGCAGCAACGGGCGCACAGCGAACCGCACGCTCGGAACGGCCGGTCCGTTTCCGTCGGCGAGGCGCTTCACGCAGGCCTCCGACGTCGCCTTCGACGCGCTCGGCAACGTCTACGTCGCCGACGGCATGCAGCCGCTCACCAACCTCGAAGGCGGCAACAACCGCGTGCTGCGCTTCGACAGCCCGCTCACCACCGACGTGATCGCCGACGGCGTCGTCGGCCAGAAGGGCTTCGTGGCCTCGCTGCCGAATCGCGTTGATGCGAAGTCGCTGAGCACGGCGCGCGGCATCGCGTTCGACCGCTCGGTGAGCCCACCGCACGTCTACGTGGCCGATTCCGGCGCGAATCGCGTGCTTGGCTGGCTCGATGCGACCGCGTTCGCGAACGGCGAGTCGGCCACGCTGGTGCTCGGGCAGCGGAACTTCAACGCGCACTATTGCAACCAGGGCGTAGGGGCGCCGGCGGACGCGAGCACGCTCTGCCAGCCCACCGACGTCGCGGTCGATTCGCAGGGGCGCGTGTGGGTGGTCGACGAGCAGAACAACCGCGTCCTCGGCTATGCACCGCCGTTCGCGAGCGGGATGCACGTCGATCAGCCCGCGATCCGCGTGCTCGGACAGGCGAGCTTCGCCGCCAACGCTCCCAACCGTGGGGGTGCGGTCGGCGCAGCGACGTTGAATCTGCCGCGCGGCGTGGCCGTCGACGCCCAAGGCAACGTGTGGGTCACCGATCGCTCGAATTTCCGCGTGCTGGCCTTCAAGAAGCCCTTTGCGCAGGACGGCAACGCCGACTTCGTGCTGGGTCAGGCGAATTTGACCAGTGCCACCGTGCCGTCGTCGCCGAGCGCGGACGCGATCTTCAACCCCTTCGGGATCGTCGTCGACGGGCCGGGCAACGTCTACGTCGCGGACGGCGCGTCTGACCGCGTGGTCGTCTACCAGAAGCCGCTCGCGTCCGGCGGCGGAACGCCGGGGACGCCGGGCGCCAAGGGCGACCGGACCGGCGATCGTGTCTTCGGCAAGGCGTCGCTCGCCACGGCGAGTGGTTGCAACCAGTACGACGGGTCTCCTGGGCGGACCGCGCAGAGTCTGTGCGGTCCCTCCGACGTCGCCCTCGATGCCGGCGGAAGCCTGTGGGTGGTCGACCCGGGCAGCAACAACCAGCGCGTGCTGCGCTTCGATGCGCCCATGTCCGGTGACGACACGGCGGACGCCGTCATCGGGCAGCCCGATTTCGTCTCGTCGGGCAGCACCTGCGGCAACGCCGTTCGGTCGGCGAGTGGCTTCTGCTTTCCCGACTCGGTCGCCGTCGACCTGTCCGGCAACCTGTGGGTGTCGGAGAGCGGCGGGAACCGCGTGGTCGTGTTCGACGACTGAGCTCTGGCCGTTTCGGCGGAGCACCTGCGGCGGACGATGCGAACGCGGGTGGCGCAGAATCATCGCCCCTCGCAGACGTTTCGAGGTGGAGGCAGCAGGACCCGGCAGGCGAACGGAGCTCGCCACGGCCACCGGTCCAGGCTCTCGATCTGCTCGGCAGGCACGACGCCTGCGACCTGGAGATCGGGCGCCAGCGCCGTTCCGAAGGGGTATCCCCTGCGCTGGCTGGTGATCGGCCAGCGTAACGGGACCGGCTCTCGACCGAGTGGTCTCTGATCGACACCGCTGCGCAGCGGGTGCACGGCGCAGCGAATGTCTGACCGCCTCACTCGGGCGAGGGCCAGCCGGACCTCGCCCGGCTCGACCACGGACAGAGCGTCGCGCCGTTCGTAGCATGGGGCCAACGATTTCGTCGCCCCGCGCCGCTCGGTTGCCTTGGCCATGGTCTCCATCGCCTCCGTTGTCGCGATGGTCCGGCGCGCCGCCAGCATCCATTCGTCGAGGCTGCTCCGGCTAGGGCATGGCCGGAGCCGCCGTCAGCTCGACGATGCGCTCAACGGTCGAGCTGGCGGTCAGGTCGATCTCGATATGCGCCCGCTGCAACTTCTTCGGCTGCACCGGCGATAGCGTGACGACGTACTTGCCGGGGCCGAGGGTAAACGACTTCGGATTCGATGTGGAGCTCGTGTACGTGCGTCCCTGGGCGACAGCCTGGCCGTCACCGTGCTGCGCCACGCTGACGACGGCGTCGACCAGCTTGCCGCCCGATGTGGCGCCGATGCGCATCGTGCCGGTGGCGAAGTCGTGGTGGCGCTCGACCGGCACGTCGCCGCCGACCTCGACGGCCTCCCAACGCATCTTGGGTTTGCCGCTGATCTCCACCGAGCTGATCTCGACGTCATAGACTCCGGCCGGCAGGCGCAGATCCTTCGGATTGTTGGCCGGCGTGTCGTAGGTGCGGTTGCTGGCGATGACGTCGCGGCTGCCGCTGCGATAGACGTGCACGTTGGCGTCGGACAACTCACCATTGCTGGTCACCTTGACGCGCAGCCTGCCGGTGCCGAAATCGAGGCTCTTCTCGACCGTCGCCCCGTCGCGGATCTCGATGCCGGTCAGCTCTTGGATCGGGGTGCCCGAGATGCGCACGGCGGCGGCCGCGAGGTCATACGTGCCGTCAGGCAGCGGCAGGATGCGCGGGTTGGAATCAGTGCTCGTGTACGTGCGGCTCTTGGTCACCACCTCGCGGGTTCCCGACTTGCTGACGGTGAGCAGAACATCGGTCAACTTGCCGTCGGCAGTGGTCCTGACCGACAGCTTGCCGCTCGGCGTCTCCGGGGTCATGGCGACGGCATGGTCGAGCGCGGCACCGAGCTCGTCGGCGCTGGCGGCGGTGAAGTACAGGCCGCCGCCGGCCTGTGCCGCGCACTCCAAGGGCGCCGCGTCTTCCTTGGCCATGTCGAAGCCAACCACATGGAGAACGAACTTGACGCCGGCCGCACGCGCGTCGCGCACCAGCTTGCAGACGTCGCCACCGCAGGTCTCGATGCCGTCGCTGATCAGCACGACGGTCGACGCGGTTTCCCGGCCGCGCAACAGGTCGACGACCTTCCGGATCGAGTTGGCCAGTGGTGTCTTGCCCTTTGGTTGAATCGAATCGACAGCCCTCAAAACCGCGGTGCGGTCCGTCGACCCGGCTGCCACCATGGTCTCGATGTCGTCGCAATCGGTCTTGCTGCGATGCCCATAGACAACCAGCCCGACCGCCGTGGTCGCCGGCGCCCTCGCCAGCACGTCTTTCAACACGCGGCGCGCGACATCGATCTTGGGCTGCTCCTGGACTCGACCCCACATCGAGCCCGAGGCATCGAGGATCAGCACGAGTTCGCTGTCGTCGGCAGCCTGGGCCGCTTCTCTGGATTGCAGGACACCGAGGCCCAGGACACAGGCCACGAGCAGGACGATGCCGCGATGACTGTAGGCAGGGTGCATCCGAGGGACCTCCGGCGATCTCGAGCAGACGTCCACTCTTTGCACGTCCTGACCGCGAGGATCAACGGGATGAGCTACGCTCGTACGAGGATCCTTCGCTGCGGTACGCTGCATGGCGGCGTTCGCGATGTCGTGCGTCCACCCCTTCTCGATGCGCACGCTGGAGTCGTCGCTCAGGTAGCGCAAGTGGTCGTCGGGCCCGACTCGCAGCCGATCGCGCACCTCGCGGGGCAGCACCGTCTGGCTCTCGACCACCTCTCTCGATGGGCTAGCGCCTCCTCAGAACGAGACCCCGTCCGGCGTGCCGACGAAGAGGAAGACCGAGCCGGCGCCCTTCGATCAGATCTGGATCCTTGGCAACGCCAGCTGGTATCCCGCGGTGCGACGCCAGCTTCACCGCCTGCGCTCAGCCCACACGTCAGGCCCTTTCGCTCTGATCTGGCATTCCGAGCCGCTTCCCTCACCCCGGAACGCGCCGTTCCCCCGCCAGCGATTGAGTCTGCGCGAGGTCGCCAAGATCCTGCTGCGCGACTTCCGCGCCACCGATCCCTACACCAACGCGCGCGTCCTGGCGCGATCCGCGGCGAACAAGTCGCACGATCTCTTGGTGGTCACGACGCCATCCCGGCAGGCATTCCTCGCCGAACGTGGCATCGCGGCTTCCATGGTTCCGCTCGGCTACCAGGCGGAGCACGGTCGAGACCTGGGGATCGAGCGAGACATCGACGTGCTCTTCCTTGGCGACTTGAACGTGCCGCGACGGCGGCGCCTGCTGGAACAGCTTTCTGCCAAGGGCGTCCGGGTCCATGCCACGGGCTCGTGGTTTGCGACCAACACGTGGGCCGAGGAGCGGACGCGGCTGCTCAACCGGTCCAAGATCCTCCTCAACTTGCAACGCCTTCCCGGCGAGCTCGCGGGCAACCGGATGATCTTGGGCATGGCCAACAAGGCTTTGGTCATCTCGGAGCCCATCTTCCTGCCCGGCCCCTACCAGCCAGAAAGCCACTGGGTGCCCGCCACCTTGGACGAGATGCCCGGGACCATCGTGCGCTACTTGGCCGACGCACGGCGTCGCCAGGCCATCGTGGAAGCGGGGTACGATCTCGTGGTGAACCGGCTGACGCTCGAACACTCCACCCAACAGGTCGTGGCCCTGGCCACCGCCAAGGCACGGAAGAGCTGAGCCATGTCGGAAACCCCTCGCAATTTGCTCGTGTGTGGGACGCGCACGCTGGCCGAGGAGGTAGCGGACCTGGCGGCCGAGAGCCCCGGCTTTCGCGTGACCGGCTTCGTCGAGAACGTGGACCGCGAACGTTGCGCGAGCCCGCTTCGCGGCCTGCCCGTCATCTGGTACGAGGACTTGCCGCGCCTCGCGGCCGACCACTGCGCCGTGGTCGCCCTGGCCACCACACGACGAAATCTCTTCACCGAGTTGGTTGACGCGATCCGGGCAGTCCAGCTCCTGCCTGTCCCAGCGCATGACCTCGCTGACCAGGCGGATGTCCAGGTTGTCAAGCCACGATTGGAGGGCGAGGCGGCCGACGGAGATCGGGCTGCGCAGCAGGGCGTTCAGGGCGGTCGAGCGCGCGACGCTGCTCGCCGCCAGGCGGTCCCCCATCTGCATCTCGAGGAGCACCACCAGGCAGCCTTCACACCAGCGCTGGTCGTCGCGCGATCGCCGGTCCCGCAGCGAACAGCGTGAACGCTTCAGGAGGGAGCGACCGAGATCCGCGTCGGGGAAGTCCGTTTCCTCGAGAACCGGCGCCCAAGCGGCGAGGAGAAGCAGGCCGTCGGCCTGCTGGTAAGCCGGGCCTCCTCGGCTGAGCGCGCCGAAGAGAAACCAATACCCCGCATGCAGGCTCGTAGTCACCACGATCGATGCGAGCACGTGGCCGAGAAGCACCTGCCCCGAGAGCCTCCTTCGAAGGCCTCGACCCGCACGCCCGCCCGGGCCGTCCTCTGACTTCGGGCTCGCGGGGGGCGCGTTCTGGTTGCACCGTCCGTAGCCCCAACGCAGCTCAAAGAACGCAAGGACGGGAAGAGCGGCGGCCAGCCATGCTCGAGCACCCGACCCGCCCGGCGGCGTGCCAAGCGGTCCTGCAGACGTTCACTCGAGCTGCGTCCCTCCACGGCTCGCCCGCGCGGCGTGCGCCGGGCACCGCCGCCCCTTCCTTCGGCTCGCCCGAGCGGCCTCGGACAGACGCGTCTTCCGCTGACAGGAAGAGACGCCTGCGATGCCGGGTCCTGATCACGGTGAGGGGAGATAGCCCGTCTTGTCCGCTCGCCCAGTCGAGCGCCTGCTCGATTGGGGCGATCATCGCGACGATCACCCAGATCCCGGCGACGAGCAGGGCAGCCCGCTGAGCGGCGGGACGAGCCCGGCCAACGGAGCTTCTGTTCGATGAGGGCCCTCCGCGACGTTGGCCGGACGACGATGAGGTCCGAATCGACGAGCACGTCGCGCGCGCTGGTCTGGCTCTTGTGCCGGCGGCTCCGTGGATGCGCTTCAGCCCCCGAGCGCTTCGAGCACCAGGCTCTCGTCCAGGTCGTTGCGACGAGCCACCGCGAGTAGCCACGCACGCTCACGCGGGTGCAGCGCCCCATCGCAGAGCGCTACGACGGCCGCCTCTCGCAGAAACTCCGCTGCCGTCTCCCGCCGGTTGAACCGCGGCGGCAAGCGCGGGAAGTGCTCGTTGTCGAGGACCGACTCGATCGCGGCGTCCACGTAGGCCATGTCGAACCCGTGGCGAGCGGCGAACGCCCGCACCCGCTCCTTCTGTGCGTCGTCGAGGACCTCGTCGGCGGCCATGACCTGGACGAGGCCGCGCAGGTAGAGGCCGACGTCCTGAAGGTCCGGTCCAGCGTTCGTCTTTCTAGCGCTCATGCAGGCGATCCCATGGCCCGGCTCTCGCGCCCGAGCTTCCTCGTTCGACTAGCATCCGCCCGACCGGTGGGTCCACATCTTCGGAGGCGCGGCTGCGTTCCCAGGCCGGCTCCTGCCGCGCCCCTAGCGCGTCTCCACCGGCCGCTTCGGGCGGCGGTCCCACTGCAGGCGGAAGACGTCCGGACGGGCGTAGTGGCCCGTGCCGTCGAACCACCACTTGACGGGGGCGATGCGGCGCAGGTCGATCTCGCCGTAGACGATCGTCTCCTCGCCACGCACGGGGCCCGCGACGTACTCGCCGCCCGGGGCGATGATCGCGCTGCCGCCACGCGCCGCCCAGAGGAAGTCGCGGTCGGCGAGCGGCGTCCCGGGGCGAAGCCGCGCGGCGTCCATCACGTCGCGCGCCACGACGACGAAGCAGCCGTTCTCGTAGGCGAGTTGGCGCGTGGCCGCGTCGATCACCGGGTCGAGCATCTCGTAGCCCGGCCACACCGAGGCGTGCACCTGCACGCCGAGCTCGCAGCACGCGTAGCGTGCCAGCGCCATCTGGTGCTCGTAGCAGATCAGGCCGCCCAGCCGGCCGGCGGACGTGTCGTAGGCATCGAGGTCGGAGCCGTCGCCGAAGCCCCAGACGAGCTTCTCGGTGAGCGTCGGGACGAGCTTGCGGTGACGGCCGAGCAGCGCGCCGCCGGCGCCCAGGTAGCAGAGCGTGTTGTAGAGCGTGGAGCCGTGCGCGTCGCGCTCGTGCAGGCCGATCACCACGACCGCCCCGGCACGGCCCGCCGCGGCTGCGATCGCGTCGGTCTCCGGCCCGGGGACGACGACCGCGTTGACCAGGAGCTCGTCGTGCAGCGCGCGGAACTCGCCCGTGGTCTCCCAGCTCACCGAGGGCGACCAGTAGGGATAGCCGCCCAGCCAGGTCTCGGGGAAGACGATCAGCCGCGCGCCGCTCGCAGCCGCCTCCTCGATCGCCGCCACGGCTCGCTCGACCCCGCGCTCGACGTCGTGGAAGGCGGGGGCCCACTGTACCGCGGCGGCGAGGTAGGGCTCGGGCAGGCGATCGCGCATGGCCAGGGGAAACCAGGCCCCCGGGGCGCGGTCAAGCGGACACGGGAGGTCTCTGGTTGGCCGAGCCGACGGGCGCGACCTGCCGCCTTGCGGGTCAGGCACCACCTGTCCGCCTCGCGTGCCGGCCGCTCGCTCGCCGGCTGCTCGTTCGGCTCGCAGGACGTCGGGGCACAGGCTAAGCTGCACTCGTGGAAGCCGACGAGATCGTGCGTCGCGCGCGGTCCATCTTCGGACCGCGCTTGCGCGGGCTCTTCGCCTTCGGCTCGCGAATCGCTGGCCGACCGCGCGCGGACTCCGATCTCGACGTCGGCGTTTGGCTCGAAGGGCCGCTGCGCCGTGGCAATTCTTGGCTGCCGTGGATCGAGGAGTTCGAGGCGACGGATCCCGTGATCGACCCGACCTTCCTGACCACCACATCGCTCGACGCGCCGCCCTCGTGGCTGCTCGAGGCGCTACGAGGGGGCGTCGCCATCTGGTTCGACCCGGCGGGCACCCTCGCGGCTCGCCTGGCCGTGATGCGCGACGCGATCGAGCGGGGGGATTACCGCCGCAAGGTCTTCATGGGACTCCCCTACTACGCGAGGGCGACCTCGTGACCAACGCACGCGCGCTCGCGGTGGACTACTTTCGCAGGGCACGCCTGCGCGTTCATGCGGTCCAGGCGCTGATCGATGCCGGCGATTTCGCCGACGCGGTCCGTGAATCGCAGGAGTCAGTCGAGCTCGCGGTGAAGGCTCTCCTCAAGCTCAAGGAGATCGCCTATCCACGGGCGCACGACGTCGCGCGCCTGCTGCGCGACCCAGCCATCGGGGGATCCATCCTCACCGCTGACGAGCTCGCGCGGATCGAGCGGGTTTCGAAAACCCTGCGCCGCGATCGCGAGCTCTCCTTCTATGGTGACGAGGACGTGGTCCCGCTCGAATACTACGAGCGCGGCGACGCCGATGCCGCACTCGCCGGCTTGCTCGAGGTGCTCGAGCTCGCGGGGCTCGCTTTCGCGAGGAGCGGCACGGCCGCCTGAGAGCGCTGCGGGCAAGCTTGCCGCGGACAGCCGGGCGCAATCGCGCCGGGCCTTAGCCGGCCGCCGGCTTGGCCGCGACGAACAGGCCCGCGTGCTGGCGCACCCGGATGCCGTCGGGCTCGCGGATGCGCTCGAAGGCCGACGTAAGGTCGGTGCGTAGCTGGCGGTGCAGCGGCTCCGGGACCAGGCTCATGAAGTTGCCGAAGGAGCTCGCCTGGGCGAAGTCGACGACACCTTCGCCGCTCGGGAAGATCTGCGTACGCCTGACGACGTGCAGCTCGACGAGCTCCATCTGCTGCTCGCCGAGCAGGGTCACGATCTCGGTGGTCGTCAGGTGCCGGCTCAAGGCGTCCAGCCCGGAGCGGCTCAACGACTCCACGTACGGCGAGCCGACGAGCACCGATGCACACACGGCCGGCAGCGTACCCAGCGAATACAGCTCTTTGGGCGAGGTCGTGAAGCCGAGCCGCCCGCCCGGTCGCAGGACGCGGCGGATCTCGGCCAGCGCCTTGGCCTTGTCGATGATCCAGTGGAACACCGAGCTCATGCAGACCGCGTCGAAGCTCGCCTCGGCGAAGGCGCCGAGATCCTCGGCGCTGCCCACGTCGAGGCGCAGCGCGCCGGCGTCTCGGCGTGCCAGGGCGATGCGCTCCGGCAAAGGGTCGATCCCGACCACCGCGCCGCCCGGTCCGACGCACTCCGCGATGAAACGGGCCAGCCGCCCGGTGCCGCATCCGACGTCGAGCACGCGCTCGCCGGTCTCGATCCCCAGTCTTTCGACCAAGCGCCTGCCGCCTTCGAATTGGGAGTCGCTGATGCGGTGGTAGGTCTCGGCGAGCCGAGCGTCGTCGTGGTCGTAGGACGTCATGGCGTTGGTCTCCTCGAGTGAAGCGGCACTCGACCGTCGCCCAGCGGCTGGTGCCGGGATGGCGCACCCATGCGCCGCGCCCGCGACGCCGCGGTCACGCGCGATCTGCCAGGCGCAGAACCACCTCCGCGGGGCAGGCCGCGATCGTCGCGCTCTCGGCATCGAAGCTGTCCACCTGGCGGCCGTCGACCTCGACCGAGGCGATCGGCCGCTCGAGCGGCGGGCGGAGCACGATTGCGCCTGGCGGAGCCTCGAGAGCGCCGGACAGCGTGACCTGCAGCGTGTCGCCGTCCTCTCGGCGCAGGCGCAGGTCGATCACCCCGTAGTGCGTCGGAAGCGCCACGGCCGCGACCTCGGCACCGCCGTCGAGCCAGGCCGCGGGGATGCCCGCCGCAAGCACCAGGGTCCCGTCGGTCACGCACTCGTAGGCCAGCATGCTGCGCAGGGCCAGGGCGTACTCGGCACCGATCCAGGTGTGCGGAACGTCGCCCAGGTGCCCCGGGCTGCGCGGGTCGCGCCAGGTGATCTCCGGCCATTGATTCCAGGGGCGGGGTCGCCGGTCGCCGAGGAAGAACTCCAGGAGCTCGGCCGCGTCGTCGCGCCGACCCAGGCGCACCAGGGCTCCCATGATGCGGATCTCGTAGGCCGAGTAGTTGCTCCATTCGATCTCGCCGCGCCGCCGCCGGCGGAATCCCGCGAGGTACTCGTCGAAGGTGCGCTCGAGCGCCGCGCGCGGCAGGTCGGCGATGGCGTCGAGCAGCGCCACCGCGTTGGAGGTCGCCGTCGGATCGAAGTCGGCCCATTCGACCGACCCCGGAACGTAATCGATCTTGCGCT
>CAZGUU010000198.1:0-10267 GCA_964529315.1 uncultured Enterobacteriaceae bacterium | reverse complement strand
CAGCGCCCGCCGCAGCGAAGCGACGTTCTCCGGGGTGGGACGCACGAAGAGGTCGATGTCCTCCGTCAGCCGGCCGATGCCGAGCACGTCCAGCGCCAGCGCACCCACGAGCACGTACTCCACTCCCTCGCCCTGCAAGGCACGGAAGAGGGCGCGAATCGTCTCCGGGTCCATCGACCGTGCGACGATAGCCCCGTCGCCAACGGCGGTCAAAGAGACCACTGCCGCCGAGGGCGCCAGCCCCGGCCCGTGTGCCCGCCGGCGCCAGCCCGACGGCACCGAGGTCGTCGTCGAGGTGCAGTATCCCGGCGTCGACGCGGCGATCCGCGCCGACATGGCGAACCTGCCGTGGCTGTACGCGATGCTCGGCATGCTGAACCCCGGCCTCGACCCGAAGCCGCCGGCGGGCGATCATCGACGAGTACATCGCCTCCTGATCCACTCGCCGGATCCAAGATCGGCACACGATGGCGGTCAGGGATTCGTGCGCGCGCAGCAGAGGACGTCGAGCAACGCTTTGGGGAGCAGCAGGCGCATTGGCTGCCCGGGGAACTCGCGAA
The DNA here is from genome assembly GCA_964529315.1 of uncultured Enterobacteriaceae bacterium. Classification (GTDB taxonomy): domain Bacteria; phylum Desulfobacterota; class Binatia; order UBA12015; family UBA12015; genus CAZGUU01. The sequence continues at coordinate 9,707 of CAZGUU010000198.1, read as the reverse complement.
AGTCGTAGCGCTGGAAGAACGCCTTGGCCGTCGCGTCGAGACAGTCGATGACCACGGCGACGAAGGGTATGCGCGTGCCGGCTTCGTGGCAGTCCAGCAACGCCTGGGCGAGCAAGCGGTCACCGAGCTGGCGACCGCGATGCCGCCTGTCCACCCCCAGCCAGGCGAGCACGGCGACGGGCAGTAGCCGGTCCGGCAGCTTGCGCGCAACGTCGTGCGGCAGCTCGTTCAACCGGACGTGACTGTATGCCAGCGTGTAGAAGCCCGCGACGACGCCTTGGTCATCCAGCAGGACCTTCGTTGCCGAGAGATGCCTTGCCTGACTCTGGCGTGCGCTGCTCCGCAGCCATTCGTTGACTCGCGCGACGCCGCAATCGAAGCCTCGCCGATCGTGAGACTCGTCGAGCAGTGTGATGTGCCAGCCCTTGGGAAGCCATTTCAACCAGTAATGCTGGACCTCGTGCACGAACAGCAGAAGACTGCGGAAGTTGCCGCTCACGCCGAAGTAGTTGAAGTGTCCGCGGATCCGCCTCGCGAGCGCGGCATGCTGCACCTTGACCGGCAGGTGCCGATAGCGTCGGCACCATTGGGCGACGGCCGCAATGGCCCGTCTCAGGCGCGCACTGCGCGTCTTGGCAACCACATCATCCACCGACCCGTACGGGCCCGCGCCTGGAAGAGAGTGAACCCGAGGAAGTCGAAGGTGCCCGGACCCTTCCCGCGCTGCTGGCCTGCCGGCGGGTGCCGGAACGACAGCAGACGGGTCTTGTCCGGGTGCGGGGGCAATCCGAAGCGCCCCAGCCGCTTCCCGAGCACGTCCATCACGCGCCGTGCGTCGTCCTCGCGTTCGAAGCCGATGACGAAGTCGTCCGCGTAGCGCAGCAGAATTGCCTTCCCCCGCAGGCACGGCTTGACCTCCCGCTCGAACCACAAGTCCAACGCGTAGTGGAGATAGACGTTTCCGAGCAGCGGCAAGAGCACCGACCCCGGGGCCGTGCCGAGTTCCGGCTCGGACTATTCCGCGCCATCGAGCACGCCCACGTTGCCAAGCACTTGCCGACGAGTCGCAGGAGCGACCCGTCGGCGACCCGAGCCTGGAGCATCTGCAAGAGCGTCTTGCGATCGACGCTGTCGAAGAAGGACTGGATGTCGGCCTCCAGGATCCAGCTCACCTCGCCCCGGTGTACGGCTCGGTCGAGGGCACGCAGTGCGTCGTGGGCGCTGCGTCCGGGCCGGAAGCCGTACGAGCAGTCCAAGAAGTCCCGCTCGTAGATCGCCTCCAGCACCTCGCGCACGGCGTCCTGGACCAACTTGTCCTCGAACGCACTCACCCCGATCGGCCGCCTCTTGCCCTTGTTGTCCTTGGGGATTTCGAGGCTGCATCCCCACGGCCCACACGCTTGCGCGCCTACGCTTCGCCGGCCGCGTTACCGCTACCGTCGCAAGGCTCGCTACCGGCCCGGGCGGGCTCACCCCTGGCCGGGCGGGTTTCGCACCCGCTGGACGACGAACGGAATTTCATCGAGTCATCGCATCCTCGACTCCTTTCCGACCAGCCGTGCCTGGTCGCACTGTGGTAGCTACACTCCGAGATCGACCACGGTCGCGCCTTCGACCACCACGCAGACGCCCGCGCCGACCTCGCCACGCTCGGTGAAGTTGGCCGCGAAGGCCTGGCGCACTCCGGCGAACGCCGGTTCACGCCGGCCGGTGATCGGCGCGCTCACGTGTGGCCCTGGCGGGTTGGCCTGCACTTCTTCCACCGCCCTTCGCGGCTTTGCACCTTCGCGTCGAGATCCTGCGCGTCGTCAGCCGGCGGCGGCGCGCACGCGCGCCAGGCGATCGGTGACGTCCCACGCCGCCGTCCAGCGCTCGACGTACTGCCAGTCGAGCGACGGGAGGCGGACGAGACCGAGGAGATCGACGGCGTCCTTGGGGCGATCCGCGATCAGCTTCATCACGATGAGATCCTCCGGAGTGGCCATGCGGGCGCGCCCTCGCTCTCGTGGCGTCGCCCGACGGGCACCCGGGCGCCCCACCCCTTCGCTTCGGCCTTGGCGGACGCGGTCTCAGTCTAGTCTTCTGCGGCCTGAAGGGATACTCACCCCTGCGCCGGGTAGGACAAGTGACCAATGCAAGGCGCGACGCATGCGTCGGAGCATTCGCGAGACCGTCGTCGACCGATTCCATCATCATCCCTCCTCGGCTCAGCGGGATGGGGAGATTTCGATTACCACGGGTGAGGAGACTTGCGGTACCGCGGACAACGTGTGCGCGCACTGGCCCAACGGCGAGCGGGCGGAGCTCCGCCGCCTGCGGGCGGACCGCGCCGACGTCGTCTCGCAGCGCGATGGACTGACCGGGCGCTTGCCAGGGTCGCAGCCGCCGACAGGCTGACGGTCACCGCCGTGCCGTTGCTGATCACCCACATGATCGCGACGCTGGAGGTCGGCGGAGCGGAGCGCTTTGCCGTCGACCTCGCGTCCGCGCAGCGTCGCGCCGGGTTCGACGCCCGCCTGGTCGCGATGTACGGGGGCGGCCCCCTGCTCGACGTGACGCGCGACGGCGGCGTCCCCTGCCAGGTGATCGAGCGGCGGTTCCGGAACGACCCGGTGGCCTGGTGGCGGCTCGTCGGCCACCTCCGTCGGACGCGCCCCGACGTCGTCCACATGCACGACGCGAACCCGATCCTGCTCGGTGTCCCGGCGGCCCGTCTCGCCGGCTGCCGCGCGCTGGTGGGCGTGCGACACCACGTGCGAACGATCGGCGTGGTTCGCGAGGCGCTGCTGCGCACGAGCGAGCGGCGGCTCTCGGTGTGTGTCGCGAGCAGCCAGGCCGTCGCCCGCTTTCTCGAGTCGCGTGGAAGACCACCGGACCTGCCCGTCGTACACTGCGGGATCGACGCATCCCGCTTCCGCTTCCACCCGCCGCGCGCAAGCGTCGAGCCGCGCATCCTGTCGGTCGGTCGGCTCGACGAGCAGAAGGGACACCTCGTTCTGGTCGAGGCGTTGGCCATCCTGAAACGCGGGCGACCCGCGGCCACGCTGACCCTCGCGGGCCACGGCCCCTTGCGCGACGCGATCGCGGCGAGAGCCCGCGCGCTGGGCATCGAGCGTTCGGTCGCGCTGGTCGGAACCGTGACGGACACCGGCCCTCTCCTCGCCGCGAGCGACCTGTTCTCCTTCCCGTCGCTGTGGGAGCCGCAGGGCCTGGCGCTCCTCGAGGCCCAGGCGGCAGGCGTTCCGGTGGTCGCCTCTGCCGTGGACGGCATCCTCGAGACCGTGCGACACCAGGAGACGGGCGTGCTCGTGCCAGCGGGCGATCCGGTGACGCTCGCGAGCGCGCTCGCCGGGCTGGCCGCGAGCCACGTCCGGCGTGCGAGTCTTGCGGAGCGGGCACGGGCGGCCATCGATCGATGGGATGTCGTCGCAGCGGCGGCCCGCTATGAGACGGTGTATCAGGCCGCTCTCGCCTGAAGGCTATTCATGGCTCGTCGCCGCGTCATCGTCATCGGCCTCCACGGTGGAGGATCCCACTACAGCGAGCCGCTCGCGGCACGTGGCCGCCTGCCAACCTGGACGCGTCTGAGCCGGACGGGCCTGAGCGCGCGGGCCGAGTCCACCTGGCCGGTCGCAGCTTGCTCCTGGGTCACGCTGCTGACCGGCCTCGACGTCGCCGAGCACGGCGTGGTCGATACGTGCACGTTCGACGCGCGCCGCTTCCCGAGCCTGTCGGCGACACCCGTCGACGCGGACGCGTACGCTGCCGACACCCTGCTCGCGATCGCCTCGCAGGCGGGGCGCTCGGTGGCCGCGGTCAGCGTGCCGATGACGGCGCCGCCCTGGCCCGTGAACGGCGTCGTGATCCCGAGCGTCCCGGTGGCCGACGAGGTCCGGCCGCCGACGTGGCCGCCGGAGCTCCGCCAGCGCGTGGCGCCGATGAGCCTGTGCCGCAGCGACGAGCTCGACCCGGTGGACGTCGAGCGTTGCCGCCGCTTCCTCGACTTCGATCTCGAGCGGGTCGTGGATGTCGGTCTCGAGCTCTACCGCGAGCGCGCGTGGGATCTGTTCATGCTCGTCTTCAAGGTCCCCGACATCGCGAACCATCTCTTCTGCGAGCATCCGCACCGCCCCGACTGGCGGGCGCTCATCGAGGAGTACCTCGAGCGCACCGATGCGGCGACCGGGCGGTTCCTCGCAGAGACCGACCCCTCGAGCGTGCTCATGGTGCTGTCCGACCATGGCAGCGGGCCGATGCCCCCGCAGTCGTTCCACGTCACCTCCTGGCTCGAGCGCGAGGGCTGGCTGGTGCGCAAGCACGCCGCGCTGGCCGGAAGCACCATCGCCCTGGCGGGGCTCGAGCGCACGTACCGCGCGTTGCTCTCGTCTTCGCGCGCACAGCGGCTCAAGGCCCGCCTGCCGGCGACGCTGGTCGATCGCGCACGCGCGCTGGGGCACCAGTGGCCCTTCGTCGACCTGACGCGCACCCGCGTCTACCCGGTCGACGTGTTCTTTCCGCTCGCCGGGTTCGAGGTGAACCTCGCCGGGCGGCAGCCGCACGGCATCGTGCCGGCCGCCGAGTTCGAATCGACCAGGCGGGCGCTCGTCGAGCGCCTGCGCGGGTCGACCGACCCCAGCTCGAACACACCGGTGTGCCGCCAGGTGTACCATCGCGAGGAGCTTTTCCAGGGACGATACGCCGAGCGCCTGCCCGACGTGGTCTGCGAGCTCGACCCACGGTTCGACGTCGACACGCACTTCGCACGGACGGTCTTGACACCAAACCAGGGCAAGGCGTCCTACCCCCACCGCGGCTACCACACGCGCGATGGTCTGTTCCTCATGCACGGCCCGGGCGTGCCGCCGGGCCAGCTCGCCGGGGACGTCCACGTGCGCGACGTGATGCCGACGATTCTGCGTCTGCTCGAGGTCGACGTCCCGACCGGCCGCCGCGGCCGCTACATCCCGGAGCTGCTCCGAAGCGATCTCGCGCGATGAGCGCACGGGTCGCAGCGACCATCGGAGCGCTCGCGAGCCTCGTGCTCCTTACCCGGGCTTCATGACCCGTCGCTTCACTGCGTTCGAGGGCCTGCTCCTGGCGGGATGGGCGTCGCCCGGGCGGTCGAGACGACATGGCGACGCGACGGCCGGCGGTGGCCGGGCGCTCTCGCCCAGCCACCGCCCGAGATGGCAATGGGGCGCGGGCTATGTTGATGCTCCGCACCAGATCGAGCCGGAGCCTCTCCCGCACACATCGACGTTCCCGTCGCCGTCCATGTGGGCGAACTGGACCGACGCGCCATACTGCTCGGCGCCCCAGCCTTCGCCGTCGAGGAAGATCCAGGGGGACACCAGGTCCACCGCGCTGGACGAGTAGTACATGGGCGGTCTCGACGATCCGCAGAACACTCCCGTGCTCTTGCGGCCGCACAGCTCCGCGTAGCCGTCTCCGTTGATGTCCGCGAGGCGCAGCGAGCGGTAGTACGCGGCATTGACGTTCCAGGTGCCATCGTCCCCGTAGTCGGTGGTGATGCTGCCGAGATCGACGAGGCCGTCCCCTGCGGTATTGGCGAGCACGCAGGAGATGCCGAATCCGTATACGGTGATCGCCGGGTCGCCGCATGCGCTCGCGAGCCGGGGTGATCCGGCGTTGGGAACGACCGATAAGGGGCATTACGTACAATTGCCCGTTCATGGTAGCTACGCCCCACCTCGTGGGCGTCGACGACCATCGGCGCGAGTCCGAGCTGGCTCAGCTGGCGGGCAACGAAGAACGCGATCGTCCCGGTCTGCAGCGCAACCTGCGTTCCGGGCCCCAGGCCGTGCGTCGCCATTAACCCCGAGAATCCTGCGGGCGTCGTCGGGACCTCGCCCTGCGCCATCACCTTGCCGGCCGCGTCCTCGATCACGAACGTGCTCTGCTTGCTATGAACGTCCAGTCCCACATAGTACGTTGCCATCGGGCTGCTCCTCCCTCGCTTGGGGCTCCGTCGCGGATGACCCCGTGGTCTGTCGCGGAGGGGCAGCCCGACTTCATCGATGCAACTCGGGCCCTTGTGGCGCCTACGAGCCGTGATGCCCAGCGAGCAGCTCTCCGTGTTGAAGATCGTGGCGGAAACCCTCGATCGCGCAGGGATTCGCTACATGGTCAGCGGGTCGATGGCGATGAACTTCTACGCTGAGCCGCGCATGACGCGCGACATCGACCTCGTCGTCGAGCTGATGAGCGCCGATGGGCCCCGGATCGTCGATCTCTTCGGTGCGGAGTTCTATCTGGACCCGGATGCTGTGCGTGACGCCATCGCGCGCCGGGGCATGTTCAATCTGATCCACAGGGCGCTCGTTCTCAAGGTGGACTTCATCGTGCGAAAGGATGAGACCTACCGGCGGGAGGAGTTTTCGCGCCGGAGAAAGGCCCGCATCGAGGACTTCGACGTCTTCCTGGTCGCAGCCGAGGATCTGATCCTCTCCAAGCTCGACTGGACGAAGGGTCGACGCTCCGAGATACAGCTTTCCGACGTCAGGAACTTGATCGACTCGGTATCCGATCTCGACTGGCCGTACCTCGAGCGCTGGGGCGCCGATCTCGGGGTGAGCGATCTGCTTCTCGAGGTTAGATCGTGACGGACACCCCTCCCGACGTCGCCCGTCGCTACCGGGAGCTTCTCCTGGCGCGATCCGGCGCGGAACGTCTGCGCATGGGTTGCGACATGTTCGATGCGGCGCGCTCGCTCGTGCGTTCGTCGCTCGCCGGCACACCCGAGCCAGGCCTTCGGGCTGCCCTCTTCCTGCGGATCTACGGAAGAGACTTCGATGCCGCCGAGCGACGCCGCATCGCGGCTGCGCTCGACGCGGAGCGGTGATGCGCCGTGCGCACGCCGGGCGACCTCGCGATCAGGTAGCGCCCGCGGTCCAGGCGAGGAGGAGCTGCCCGCCGTAGTAGAGCGGCAGCCCCCAGATGTTGTGTAAGCGTCCCGTGGAGGCACCTTCCGAGGGACGGCCGCTTCGGCGTAGTCTGGTTGCGGGTGTGGGCAGGCGGGGGATCAGGCCGGAGCAGCGCCGAGCTGGATCGCCTTCCAGCCGCGCGGTGTGAGCTCCTCGATCCGGCGCATCGGGTGCGTCGCCACGCGCGCGATGACGTCGCGCAGATACGCGAAGGCGTCGACCCCGATGTTCTTGCACGTCCCGATCAGCGAGTAGAGGATCGCCGCCCGCCGTCCCCCCTCGTCGCTCCCGGCGAAGAGCCAGTTCTTGCGGCCCACGGCGATCATTCGCAGCGCTCTCTCCGTGGCGTTGTTGTCGATCGCAAGCTCGCCGTTCTCGACATAGCGCCCGAGCGCTCGCCACTGCCGGCGGATGTAGCCGATCGCCTCGCCCATCGGACTCTTCGGGAGATGCTTGGGCGCGAGTTCGGCGAGCGTCTCGCCGATACGCTCGAGGATCGGCCGGCTCCGCTCCCGGTGCAGCTCCTGGCGCGCCTCGACACCGAGTCCCCGGTCCTTCGCCTCGCGTTCGAGAGCGTAGAGCCGTCGAATGAGCGCCAGCAAGAGCGTCGCCGGCTCGAGCGCCGTCCTGACCGCCTCGAAAACGCGCCGCCGTGCATGCGCCCAGCACCCGACCTCGATCACCTGCCCCGTCTCGAAGAGCGCGTCGTACCCCGAGTACGCGTCGGCCTGAAAGTACCCCCGCCAGTCGCCGAGAAACCCAAGCGGCCCGGCCCGCTCAGCATCCCGGGCTCGATGCCGCGCTGCCGCGCGAACTCGCGCAGAGAGAGGCCGCTGCGCTCGGCCTCCGCCACGACTCCCGCCATCTCGCGCGCCCGCGCCGTCGGCTGCGCCGCCACCGCTGGTCCCGGCATCTCGCTCCCTCCAGCCAGATACCTTCGCGCTGCCTGGGAACGACCGCCAGATGGGTTCACGAGACGCTTACAGGGGCTTGCCACTCCGGGTCCGTCCTTGCTTACCTCACGCGGATGAAACATCTCCACGAATCGTCCCTGCGTCTCGTCCTCTTTCCTGCGGCACTCGGCGTTCTCGTCGCCATGGCCGCATGCTCGGGCGGCTCCGGCGGAGTTTCTTTCGTGTCGGGACCAGCGGCCGATCTCTCGGAGGAGCTCACGGGCGGCAACGGCGTGTTCATCGGCGAGGCGGCAGCCGTCGATCTCGCCGCGACCGGGTACGTCGAGCACGAGTACGTCGCCGCGGGGACGGCAACGTCCTATGCGGCAACCGAGCCGCTCGCCGCCGACGGCCGCTGGACGTTTGCGCCTGACGGCACGGCGCCCTATCGCACGCGCGTGCTCGTCCGCCGCCCGGCCGATGCCGCCCGTTTCAGCGGAACGGTCGCCGTCGAATGGCTCAACGTGAGCGGCGGGCTCGACGGCAACCCCGACTGGACGAGCCTCCGCGAGGAGCTGATGCGCGCGGGACACGCATGGGTGGGTGTGTCGGCGCAGCTCATCGGTGTGGAGGGCGGACCCGTGCTCGTCGCCCCACCGGGCGTGGAAGGCATCGTCGGAAAGGGCCTCGGGAAGCTCGATCCCGCGCGCTACGGCTCGCTCGCGCACCCGGGCGACGGCTTCTCGTTCGACATCTACACACAGGTGGCGCGCGCGCTCCGCGAGCGCGGCGGCGTGCTGGGGGGAGCGAAGGCGGCACGCGTGATGGCCGTCGGCGAGTCGCAGTCGGCGATCGCGCTCGTCACCTACTACAACGGCGTGCAGCCACTCACGCAGGCGTTCGACGGCTTCTTCGTGCACAGCCGGGCTTCCGTGAGCCTGCCGCTCGTCGGACCCGGCGAGTATGCCGACCTTGCCGGAGGCTTTGCCACGATCCCGTCCATCGTGCGAACGGATCTCGAGGTGCCCGTCCTCGAGCTTCAGTCGGAAGGCGACGTGACGGGAGTCCTGAACTCGGTCGAGGCACGTCAAGCAGACAGCGAGACCTTCCGGCTGTGGGAGGTCGCGGGAACCGCCCATGCCGATGCGCACATCCTGGGACCCATCGCCGACACCGTCGATTGCGGCGCGCCGGTGAACGACGGCCCGCTCCACATCGTCGCCAAGGCGGCTTTCCGGGGCCTCGACGCTTGGGTGCGCGGCGACGGGGCGCCCCCTGCAGCGCCACGTCTAGATCTGCAGTCGGAAGACCCTGCCGAGATTCAGCGCGACGCCGACGGCATTGCGCTCGGCGGGATTCGCACTCCGCCCGTGGCCGTGCCGGTGGACGTGCTCTCCGGAATCCCGGGGCCGAATGCCGACCTGCTCTGCCTTCTCCTCGGCACCACGACGCCCTTGCCAGCCGCGCGTCTCGCAGAGCTGTATGCGTCGCGGGACGACTACGTGCGACGCTACGAGACCGCGACGAATGCCGTGATCGCGTCGGGCTTCGTGCTCGCAGACGATCGCGCTGCGTTGCTCGGGTACGCCGACCCAGAGAGGATCACGGACTGACCCGCGACTACGGGTCAGCCCGTCGGCCAGAGCGATCCCGTATACGGATCGCCGGCTCGCCGCATGCGCGCGCGAGCCGGCGGAGAACCGGCGTTGGGAACGCCCGATAAAGGGCACTACGTAGAATGTGACCTTTGTAGTAGCTACGCCCCGTCTCGTCTTCGGAATTGCTACTACCGATTATCATGATAGATCGCATCGATGTTTCAGCGGAGTCTTCAGCTCCCCACCCCGGGGGAAGACACCTTCTTCCTCTG
>CAZGUU010000197.1:0-10290 GCA_964529315.1 uncultured Enterobacteriaceae bacterium | reverse complement strand
GCTCCGCCTCCGGCAGCGCCACCGCTTCCGCAACCAGGTCAATGATGGACCGCGGATCCTGCATGCTGCTCGCTACTCCATCCCGCCCGCATCATCACCCCGCCACGCCCGCTGCATCTCCCGCGCCAGCCACGTCCGCGCAGGGCGAGGCATCGGGCGCGGCCGCGACACGCGATGCGGCGGCGCCCCTGCCCAGCCCGACCCACTGAAGCTCCGGCTCCTGCGCCGCTGCCCGCACGGGAGGCCCGACGGTGCCGTCCGGCACGGGCCGAGCCACGAGGCGACCGGACGAGCAGGGGGTCGAAGCACTCGGCCTCGACCCCCTGCGCGGCTGCCGGGCTTCGGGGAGAGCTCACGACCTCCCCGCCCGAGCATCTGGTGGGATCCGTCCTTACCGGCGCATTGCCCGGCGCAAGGAGCTCGCCGTGGTGGTCTCGCACTGGACCACGTCCTTGGAGCTGTACGACTTGGTCTTGCAGACCATCCGGCCGGCCACCTGGTAGCCGCGTGCGCTCACCTTGACGACGATGTCGCCGCCCCGGACGTCGAGCACCTCGGGGTCGGTCGTGCGGAAGCTGACGAAGGTTTCGTTGCGCGATGCACCGCCCAGGGTGAAGCCCACCTGTCCGGCCACGTAGGTGACCAGCGCGCCGTTGCCGTTGCTGCGCAGGTTCTTTGCCGGAACGTCGAGCGCGTAGCTTCCCTTGGTGCCGACGAGCTCGAAGCGCACGTCGCCGGTGCTGCGCGTGTCGATGCGCGGCGCGAACCGCCCGGTGAGCCCGAGGATCGGTCGGCCCTGCTTCGGGATCGTCAGCGTGGCGCGGGCGTTCAGCACGCCGCACGGCGCGCTCTGATCGCCGTTGGGGATCTCCAGGCAGGTGTCACAGGCGTCGCCGAAGCCGTCTCCGTCGCGATCCGCCTGCTCCTCGTCGGCCACGCTCGGGCAGACGTCGTCGGCATTGCGCACCCCGTCGCCGTCGGCGTCGCCCTCGGGATTCGGCAGCGGGGTCGGGGTCGGCGCCGGGGTCGGCGACGGCTTGGGAGTCGGCGTGCCCGGCGGCACGGGAGTCGGGGTCGGCTTGGGTGCCGGGGTCGGGGACGGCTTGGGGGTCGGAGTCGGCGCCGGACTCGCGTCCGCGTACACGTACGCGATCGCGTCCTGATCGTAATCGCGCAGGGCCGGCCCGCGTCCGTCGAAGTGCGCCATGTAGTACATGGTCGCGCTGCTCACGTAGGTGCCGCTCGCCGAGCCGTCGTTCGAGTGCCCCAGGCCCAGCGTGTGGCCGATCTCGTGGGTGAGCGTCTCGGAGAGGTTCTCCTGGCTCCAGAACCAGCAGTTGCTCCAGCCGTCGTTCACCGTGACGGCGCCCGAGGTGATCGTCTGGAAGCTCGAGCCGGCGTGCGTGACGCCGGATGCGCAGAAGCCGCCGACCGCGAGAACGCCCGCGCTGCAGCTCGTCGGATCGCTGATCTCGTCATTGGGGTCGTTGAAGCTGACCGTGATGAAACCGCCGTTGCACACCATCCCGGGGCCCGCCTTGTCGCCCGCGTAGCGGGTGTCGAGCTCGGATCCGCTCACCCCGTTCCAGGCTCCGGCCGCACCCTGCACGGCGGCCCGGGTCTTGGTCAGGCCGAGCTTGGCGTCACCGGCCAGGTCACCCCAGATCGAAACCGGCATGTCGAACCAGCGCGAGGCCGGCTGGAGCATGCGGAACTGGGTCTGCTCCTGTGCGTACCCCAGGAGCGCGGACGCGCGCGACACGGCCTGTGGCGCGCCGTCGAGACCGCGCGGCAGATGCCGCACGAAGCGCGACAGCGTCTCCTTGCGCCGGCCGATGCCCTGGCGCACGCGCGACAGCCAGATGCGCCCGTCGTTGCCGACCTTCGCTTCGACTTTGCCGATGCCCATGTGCTGGGTGCGCATCGCACCCTGGGCATCGACCTTGAGATAGCTCAGCACCGTCTCGCCGAGGTGGTACTCCGGCGCACCGAACACCCACTGGCGCGCATCGCCCACCGTGCCCCCGACCTCGCGGATCACGATCTCGTCGCCCGCGACGGCTCCCTTGAAGCCCTCGTGCACGCGCAACGTGATCTCGGTCTGGATCTGCGACCCGTCGAACGCCTGGACGCTGCGCACGCCGCTCACCGTGCCGAGCACCACGGCATCCGCCGTGTCGAGCATCTCCTCCTTCTCCGGCACGATCCAAGTCGTGGCGCCAGCCAGCCCGATCGAGCCAGGCGACGCAAGCATAAGAAACATGCCGACCGCCCCCGCAACCGCCTTCGTGTACGACATCACAGCACCCCCGGCGGTCGATTGGAGCAACCTGGGTGCCACGCGGTACGCGCGGCAAAAGGCCCCTGGATCCGCACGAGATCGCGCCTTGGCGGGCCGCGGGTGGCGATGCGACGCCACGCCGGGGTGACGGCGCGTCGAAAGGGTGACGGTCGGCCCCGCAAGGAGCGAATCGCGTGGTGCACTCCTTCGAGCGACGCCCGAGGCTCGCCGCAGGCGCACCTCGATCCCGGCCGCGGTGGCGGCCCCGCTCGCCGCTGAAGTCCCGACTTGACACGGGGGTGGGCTCGATGGCTTTGTGGTGGCAAGGCGCGTCGATGTCGCTACGCACACCGATCACCCTCACCTGCGCAGGCACGAGCAATGCGTTCGGCTCTGCTGGCCGACACTGCGCCGCCTACCTGGTCGACACGGCGCAGGGCCGCTTCCTGCTCGACGCCGGGCCGAGCGTGCTCAGCGCCTGCAAGGCGCTGGGCTGTGACCCCGACTCGATCGACGGAATCGCGATCAGCCACCTGCACGGCGATCACTTCGCCGGGGTCCCGTTCCTCCTGCTCGAGTACGTCTACGAGAAGCCGCGGCGGCGACCGCTGGAGATCCTCGGTCCGCCGGAGACCGAGCGACGGGTCTTCGAGCTCTATCGCGCGTACTATCCGGAGGCGGGCCGCAAGCCGCTGCCCTTCGAGGTGCGATTCGTCGAGCTCGACGAGGGGGGCGTCCACGAGATCCGGGACGCGCGCTTCGAGACCTTCCGCGTGCCGCACCAGGAGAGTGGCACGTCGCTCGGCATGCGACTGATCTCGGGTGGGCGGTCTCTGGTCTACTCGGGCGATACCGCGTGGACGCCCGATCTCCTGCGCCGCTCGGCCGGAGCAGGCCTCTTCCTCTGCGAGTGCTCCACGTTCGCCACGCCGGTGCCCGGGCACGTGCGCTATTCGGAGATCGAGGCGAACCGGTCGCGCTTCGAGTGCGACGATCTACTGCTCGTCCACCTCGGCCAGGAGATGCGCGATCGCGCTCGGCAAGTCGCCGAGGCGATGGCCAGCGACGGGCTGGTGGTGCAGGTCGGCGCGCCGCGGCGCCTCGCGCGCATGGTCCGCCGGGGCGGCTGACGCGGCGTGTGCCGTGAGCCCTGCGCCCTGCACGGGCGGCGGGGGTCTCCAGCCGGCCGCGCGGGGGTGCTTGCGCAGCTCGCGAGCCGGTGTAGTCCTGGGTCGTCTGCGAGGAGCACAGGATGGCCGGGATCGTCTCGTACGGCGCCTACGTCCCCTACCTGCGCCTGCCGCTGGCCGCGGCCGGCTCGAGCGCGCGGCGCGGTGAGGGCGCCGAGGAGACCGAGAGAGGGCCCGAGAAGGCGATCGCCGGATGGGACGAGGACGCGCTCACCATGGCGGTGGCCGCCGCGGTCGACTGCCTGGCAGGCTTCGATCGCAGCACGGTGGATGGCGTGCTCTTCGCCTCGACGTCGTACGCCTTCGCCGAGAAGCAGGGCGCGGCGACCGTCGCCCGGGCGCTCGACCTGCGCCGAGACGTCCTGACGACCGACCTGGGTGGGTCGCTGCGCGCCGGGACGGGAGCGCTGCGCGCCGGGATCGACGCAATTCGCGCCGGGTCGGCCGGGCGGGTGCTCGTGGTGATCGGCGAGGCGCGTCTGGCTGCACCGCGATCGACGATGGACGCGAGCCTCGGGGACGCCGCAGCGGCCTTCCTGCTCGGCGCCGACCAGGCGATTGCGACTCTCGAGGGCAGCCACGCGGTCGCCGAGGAGATCCTCGACGTGTGGCGAGGTGCCGGCGAGCCCTTCGTGCACTCCTGGGAGGAGCGCTTCGTCGTCGACCACGGCTACCGGGCGAGCGTGAGGGAGGCGGTCTCCGGGCTCTGTGCCCGGCTCGGTGCAGCGCCCGCGGATTTCGCGCGGCTCGCGCTCTACGGCCCCGACGCGCGCAGCCACGCGGCGCTCGCCCGGGAGCTCGGGTTCGCGGCCGCGAACCAGGTGCAGGGTGCGCTCTTCGGCGCGGTCGGCAGCTGCGGCGCGGCCTTCGCTGCGCTGCTTCTCGCCGCGGCGCTCGCCGAGGCGAGGCCCGGCGAACGGATTCTGGTGGCGAGCTACGGTGACGGCGCCGATGCCCTGGCCCTGCGGGCGACGCCCGCGATCGAGAGCCGGCGCGATCGCCGTGGGGTGGCGTGGCACCTGGCGCGACGTGCCCGGCTGCCGGCCTACGACGACTACCTGCGGCTGCGCCAGATGATCCCCACCGAGCACGATCGTCGCGCTGGGGGCGGGATCTCGGCGACTCGGCACTTGCGCGACCGTGACTCCGACGTGAGCCTCCTGGGACAGAGGTGCAGGCGTTGTGGCCAGACGCAGTACCCGCGCCAGCGCGTCTGCTTCGGCTGCCATGCCAAGGACGACTTCGACCGCGTGCGCCTCTCGGATCGCACCGGGACCGTTCGCTCCTTCACCTTCGATCACTTCGCCGGCAGCCCGACGCCCCCGCTGATCGCCACCGTGATCGACCTCTGTGGTGCGCGCCTCTACCTGCAGATGACCGACGCGGATCCGCGCGAGGTCGCGCTCGATCTGCCGGTGGAGCTGGTCTTCCGCAAGATCCACGAGGCCGGCGGTGTCCCCAGCTACTACTGGAAGTGCACGCCCGTGCGGCCGGGGAAGGCGGCATGAGGCCCGATGCCATCCGCGACCAGGTCGCGATCGTCGGCATGGGCTGCTGCAAGTTCGGCGAGAGATGGGACCAGGATCCCCAGGATCTGATCGTCGAGGCCGCTTACGAGGCCTACGCGGATGCCGGGCTCGACGATCCGCATCGGCAGATCGAGGCGGTATTCTGCGGTGCGCAGTACCCGTCGAAGGGAACCGCCGAGGTCGCCGACGCGCTCAAGCTCTACGACCGCCCGGTGAGCATGGTGGTCAACTACTGCGCCACCGGGACGGACGCGTTCCGCTACGGCGTCTTCGCCGTCGCCTGCGGCATGTACGACGTCGTGCTGGTGGTCGGCTTCGATAAGCCCAAGGACCGCGGCGTCTCGGGCCCGAGCGTCGCGGTGACGGGTGTGCGCGGCCTACCGGCGACCCCGGCCGGCTGGTTCTCGCACTGCGCCGCGCGCTACTTCCAGACCTTCGGCGCCGGGCGCGAAGATCTGGCGAGGATCGCGGTCAAGAATCACCACAACGGCACGCTCGCGCCGAAGTCGATGCTCAAGCGCGAGATCACGGTCGAGGACGCGCTGCGGGCGCGCATGATCTCCTGGCCGTTCGGCCTCTACGATTGCGCCGCCCAGTCCGACGGCGCCGCCGCCGCGATCCTCACGCGCCGCGAGCTCGCCTGCGGCTTTCGCGACGACTTCGTCCTGGTGCGCGCCATCGGCATCGCGCTCGCCCCGGATCCCAAGGAGGATCCGAGCTTCGACTTCCTGCGCTGGAAGCCCACCGAGATGGCCGCGCGCCAGGTCTACGCCCAGGCGGGGATCGCGGACCCACGCCGCGAGATCCACGTCGCCCAGGTGCACGACTGCTTCACCCTGACCGAGCTGCTCGCCTACGAGGATCTCGGCTTCTGCGAGAAGGGGGCCGCCCGCGAGCACATCGCCAGCGGCAGCTTCGCGCTCGACGGCGAGCTGCCGGTGAACACGGACGGCGGGCTCAAGAGCTTCGGCCACCCCACCGGAGCGACCGGCGTGCGCATGATCTACGAGAACTACAAGCAGCTCCAGGGCAAGGCCGAGCGCCGTCAGGTGAAGGGCGCCACCGTCGCACTGTCGCACAACATCGGCGGGGCGCCGCAGGCGTGCGGGATCTGCATCGTGACGATGCCCTAGCCAGGCGCAGATCGGCGATCCGGAGCCCGCGGGCGGCGCGACCGCCTCACCGGCCGATCGCGTAGAGGTTGTTGTCCGTCGAGGCGATGTAGAGCACCCCGGGTGCGCCGATCACCGGTCCCGAGAGGAACTTGCCGCGCTCGGTCGAGTGCTGCCAGAGCCGGGCGCCGGTGCTGCTCAGGGCATACAGGGTGTCGCCCGAGGGGACGTAGACCTTGCCGTCGGCACCGATCGCCGCTTGGCAGTTCGTGAAGTCGTCCGGCGTGGCGAAGCTCCACTTCAGGCTGCCCTGCGGGGTGAGCGCGTAGAAGCGCCCCCCTTGGCGGGGGCTCGTGGAGGAGACGTACACCGTGCCGTCGGCGGCGATCGACGGCGCGGCCTCGACCCAGCCGCTGGTCGGGAAGTGCCAGGCGACCTCGCCGGTCGCTCCGTCGAGCGCCCAGAGGCCGTTGGCGGCGCCGAAGTAGACCGTGCCGTCGGCGGCGATGGACGGCGATTGGTTGGGCTGGCGCCGGGTGTTGTTGCGCTGTGCCACGCGGGTGCTCCACAGCAGCTCTCCCGCCGGTGTGAGCTTGCGCACCGTGCTCGCCGTGAGCCCGACGACCAGGTTGCCGTCCGGCCCGATCGCCGGGGAGGCGTTCAGGATGCCGATGCGGTTCTCGTACTTCCACTTCACGCTTCCGTCGCCGCGCATCGCGAACAGCCAGCCGAGGCCCAGCGCGTTGGAAGCCATGTAGATCGTGCCGTTGCTGCCGATGGTCGGCGGCGTGGTCACGTCGCCGTCGAAGTCCACAGAATAGCGCCACTGGATGTCGCCGTCGGGCTCGACCGCCCAGAGGTCGTTGTCGCGCGCGCCCATGAAGATGCGCCCGTCGGCGTGCACCGCGGGGCTCGACTGCGCCGCGTCGCCGCCGCGTCCTTCGGTGGTGCACCAGATCTCGCCGCCGTCGCCGGGGTCGATGGCGCAGAGCGGTGCCTTGCCGTTGCCCACGTAGACCGTGCCGTCGGCGCCCACCGAGGGGGCGCTGACCAAGCGGTTGCGGCCCTTGTAGGTCCACTTGACGCGTGGCCGATCCGGGCCGAGCAGCTGGCTCTGCCCCGTGTGGCGCGCATCGTGCTGGAACATCGGCCAGGCAGAGCTCGCCAGCTGGGCTCGCGCCCCGGGCGCGCTGCCCAGCAGCGCGGCGATCGCCGTGGCCGCGACCGCGGCCCCCCAACGCATTCCACCGGATTCGTGCATCGCTCCCTCGCGGCTCTCGGCTCTGGGTTGGATTCGGATCGCGCGCCGGCTCACGGCGCCTTGAAGGCGTACAGCTTGTGGTTGAGCGCGGCCGCGTAGAGCACGCCCGGGGCGCCGATCACCGGGCCGGTGACGAACCGGCCGCCGGTGATCGTGTGGTCCCACAGGGTCGAGCCGTCGTTCGGGTCGAGCGCGTAGACCGTCTTGCCCACCGAGACGTAGACGGTACCGTCGGCGCCGATCGCCGCCTGGCAGTTCTGGAACCGGCCGAACATCGGGCGCGCCGGCCACTTCTCGATCAGGTGCCCGTCGCCGTCGACGGCGTTGGTGTTCAGCGCGTAGAACATGCCATTGATCCCGCGCGAGGATCCGAAGTAGAGCGTGCCGTCGGCGGCCAGCGCGGGGGACGACTCCATCCGGCCGTGCGTCGGGAACGAGGCGACCTCGGTCGCCCCGTCGTTGGCCAGGTTGGGCTGCAGCACGTGCAAGCCGTCGCGGGAGCCGACGTAGAGCCGCCCGTCGGGGCCGACGACCACCGTGTAGTTCGACTGCCGGAAGCCGTTGGGACCGTCGAACACCTGATGCGTCCACAGGGTCTGACCGTCCGAGGTGCGCAGCGCGTGGACGCGGCTGTCGGTGGTCGAGAAGTAGACCGTGCTCTGGTCGGGGCTGAGCGACGGCGAGGAGTTGTGCACGCCGGCGCCGAGCTGGTTGAACCACTTCTGGCTGCCCGCAGGGTTGCCGCCGTCGGCCGGGTTCCAGGCGTAGACGAAGCCCGCACCGATCGCGTTGGAGGCGAAGAAGATCGTCCCGTCGTCGGCGATCACCGGGGGCGCGGTCACGTCGCCGTCGTGCGGCACGTGGAAGCGCCAGCGCGTCTGCGCGCTGGGGTCGGGCTGCTGCGCGGCCCAGTTCGCCCACAGGTCGTTGTCACGCGCGCCGCTGTAGACCATGCCGTCGGCGGAGACCGCCGGCTGCGACTGCGCCGCGTCACCACCGCGCTTGTTCGTCGAGCACCAAAGCTGGACGCCGGTCTGGTGATCGATCGCGCAAAGGGGCGCCTTGCCGTTGCCGAGATAGATCGTCCCGTCCTCGCCCACCGACGGGGCGCTGCGCAGCTGCTGCTGCCCCTTGTAGACCCACCAGACGGCGGTGCCGGGCGCCGTCGGGCCGGAGATCGGGCTCTGCCCGGTGTGCTGGGGGTTCTGCTGGAAGACCGGCCAGCTCGAGCTCGCCAGCTGCGCGTGGGCCGGGCTCGCATGCCAGCCCAAAGCCACGACGGCGGCGACCAGCCAAGCCGCCTCGAGCGGTGTGCGAAGTCGGCTCATTCCTCCTCCTGGGGTGATGCGTGCCCGGGAATCCCCCGGGAAATCGACCGGGTGTAGCCATGGTGCGCACCCGTGCGCCCGTCGGGCGCGCCGGACGGATCGTCCGGCCGAAAGATTGATCGGAGCGTCTCCACGTGGATTGAGCAAGCGTCGGCGGGGTCCGGGGCACCGTCCGTCTGGGCGCGGGGGTGTTGCCTGGCGGGCGGGTGGAGACGGCTCCGGATCCCTCTCGAGTGCGTTTCGTGCCGCCGGATCATGCCGGGGCCGACAAGGCGCGGGCAAGAGGAAATCTCCGGCCCCCGGTGCCGCGGCGCGATGGCCTTCGCCAGGGCGTCGGCCACGGGGCGCCGGCGCCGGACGGGGCCGGCCGGGTTCGACCGAGCCGGTCGATCACGTGGCTCCGTGGGCTGGCCGTGGCTTCGCGGCGTGCCGGCGGATCGCCTCCTGCAGGACGTCCGACAGCGCCGCGGCCTGCCGCTTCCGGTCGAAGGCCGCGATCACCGCCTCGTCGGGTGCGACACGGATCCCGCCGGCGCGGTGCTCGGCGAGCAGCCGCTCGAGCGTCGCGCGCAGCGCCGCGCGGTCGGCCGGGTCGACCACGATTCCGACGCCCGCGCTCTCCAGGATGCGGCTGGTCACGCCGGGGATGGTCAGGGCGAGGACCGGTTTGCGAGTGTAGAGGTACTCGCACATCTTGCCCAGGATCTTGACCGCGCCGTACTCCTCGACCGGGGTCATGCACAGCATCAGGACCTGGCTGTCGGCCAGGAACTGAACGCTGTCGGCGTGCGGTACGTAGGGGTGGTAGCGGATCACGTCGGCCAGGCCGTGCTCCTCGATGAAGCGGTCGTAGCGCGGCTGCCGTCGCGTGCCGACGAAGTCGAGGCGGAGCATCGCCCGGTCGGCTGGGCTCGCCTCGACCAGGTCGCGCACCGCGCCGAGCAGGGGCACGAGGTCGAAGAGCGTCTCGACGTGCCCGGTCAAGGTGACGTGCAGCAAGCCCGGCTCCAAGAAGCGCGGCGTCGGTGAGACGTGGGCGAAGTCCTCGGGATCGAATCCGTTGGGAATCACCGAGACGCGCTCGGGGGGGCACCAGGGGTACTTCTCCAGAAACTCCGTGCGGGCCGCCTCGGTCACCACCACGACGTGGTCGGCACGCTCGAAGATCAGCCGCTCCCAGCGCTCCTCGCGCGCCCGGCGGCGCGGGTGGTCCGGGTACCACTGGTTGCGATGCAGACCCGCCGTCCATGGGTCGCGCAGGTCGGCGACCCAGGGCAGGCCGAGCCGGCGCTGCAGGGAGAGCGCCAGGACGTTGATCGACTGCGGCGGGGCGGTCGAGTAGAGCACCGCCGGGCAGTGGCGCCGGGCGATCCACAGGCTGCGCAGCCAGGCGCCCGGCAGCCAGACGATCTGCGGGTCTGGGACGAGCAGGCGCGACCAGACCCGGTCCTGGAGGCGCGCCAGAGGCCCGCCACGCGCGAGGCGCGCCGCGCGCTCGGAGAGGGCCGTCGGGGCGGTGGCCGCGCCGCCGCCCGTCCCTGTGGCTCCTGAGGCGCCGCCGCCCGCTTCCGGGGCCCGTGGCGCGCCCG
>CAZGUU010000196.1:0-10339 GCA_964529315.1 uncultured Enterobacteriaceae bacterium | reverse complement strand
CGGTCCGAGCCTCCGTCGCCCGCTGCCACGCCGTGACTCGGACAGGCGCCCGACGAGCCTTGCGCCTCAGCGGAGCTCGCGCGCCGCTGCTGGGCTGGCGGGGCCCGCGCCGCGCGCCAGGAGGGTAACCAGCGCGAGCCAGGCGCCCAGCGTGAGCAGGGCCTCGACCGCGCCGCCGGCCCCGGGCACACGCAGGCGCAGCGCCTGGCCCGCCCCGACGACCACCAGGCCCGCGGTTGCGATGCCGGCGATGGCTTCGCCGGCGATCATTCCCGAGGCGACCAGCGTCGGCCGCCGTCGTACGACGTCGAGCTCCGCGACGGTGAGCGCACGGCCCGCGCGGCGCGCCGCGCGTCGGTCGAGTGCCGCGCGCACCAGGCCTCCCAGGAGCAGCGGCGCGGTGGTGGTGATCGGCAGGTAGAGGCCGATCGCGAAGGCCAGGCTCGACACCCCGAGCGACGCCACCGCCGCGGCCAGCGCGGCACCGATCAACATCAGCCCCCAGGGCAGGTGCCCCTGCGCCACGCCCTCGACCAGCGTCGCCATGAGGCGTGCCTGCGGTGCGGGCAGCGCCTCGGAGCCGATCTCGTAGGCCTGGTGCAGGAGCAGGAGCACCCAGCCGGCACGTACCGCTGCGGCGAGCACCCCGATCATCTCGCCGATCTGCACGCGGTGCGGCGTCGCACCGACCAGGGCCGCCGTCTTGAGATCCTGCGAGAGGTCGCCGGCGAGCGAGATCGAGATCGCCACCACGGCGCCCACCGTGATGCTCGCGGCCATGGCCGAGGGCCCGCTGTGTCCGAGCAGGGCGAGCACCGCGCAGGTGGCGAGCAGCGCCGTGATCGTCATGCCCGAGACCGGCTGCGAGGTCGTGCCGACCAGACCGACGATGCGTGCCGAGACGACGACGAAGAATGCGCTGAAGGAGACCGCGAGCAGCGACTCGATCGCGCCCAGCCCGAAGGTCGGCACCAGCCACAGCGCAAGCCCGCACATGGCGATGCCGGCCACGACGACCGAGCGCGGCAGGTCGCGGTCGGTGCGCGCCAGCTCGCCCGCGCCAGCCGACGTCGGAAGAGCGGACCTCTCTTCTCGCCCCGCCGCGGACCGCGGCCGCCGCCGGCGGCGCAGCGTGCCGAGCAGCACCGGAGCGATCCCTGCAAGCGAGAGCAGCCCGCCCATGGTCACCGCCCCCGCGCCGATGAAGCGCACGTGTGCTCGCCACAGCGCGGTCGCATCGAGCTCAGTCGCCGCGGCGGGGATCTCCAGCGCGAGGCCGAGCCGGCTGCCGGCGATCACGTCGGCCAGCGGCACGAGCACCGCCCAGGCGAGCACGCCCCCGGAGGCCATCACGCCTGCGATCCGCGGGCCGATCAGGTAGCCCGCCCCGAGGAAGATCGGCGTCAAGTCGAAGCCGAGCGTCGCCTTGTGCAGCGCGCTCGAGGTGTAGGAGAAGCGCTCACGCCACAGGCCGAGCAGCTGCACGCCGACCTGGTAGAGCACGCCCCCCGCCACACCCTCGACCACCGGTCGCGCGTTCGCCCCTCCCCGGTCCCCGGCGATCAGCACCTCGGCGCACGCAGTGCCCTCGGGAAACGGCAGGCTTCCGTGCTCGCGCAGGGTGAGCTCGCGGCGCATCGGGATCATGGTCAGGATGCCGAGCAGCCCGGCGGTCGCGCCGAGCAGGAAGATCAGAAAGCCGCCGGGCGCCAGGCCCAGGAAGAGCAGCGCCGGCACGGTGAACACCACGCCCGCAGCAAGCGAGTCCCCAGCCGAGCCGATCGTGTGCACCAGGTTGTTCTCGAGGATCGTGCCTCGCCGCAGGATGCCACGCAGCACGGCCATCGAGATCACCGCCGAGGGGATCGACGCCGACACCGTCAGGCCGACCTTCAGAGCGAGGTAGGCGTTGACCATGCCGAAGGTCACCGACAGCAGCGCGCCGAGGATCACCGCGCGTGACGTGAGCTCGGCCATGGTCTGCGACGCCGGCACGTACGGGACCAGTGGTGCCGAACGCCCGGCCTGCGCCGCCTGGCTCGGACCCGGCTCGCTCGATGCGCCCGCGTCCGGCGCTGGCTGCCTCTCCCTGCCCTCCGCTCGCCGCACGCCAGCCACGACTCAGCCCTCCTCGACCAGAGTCACCCGTTCGAGCAGTCCGCGCGGCACGTCCTCGAGGAAGCGCGACGGCCGAGCCGGCACGAAACCCATCGCCCGGTCGTGGACCGTCGTGGGATAGGTGAGGATCAGCTTCTCACGAGCCCGGGTGCAGGCGACGTAGAGCAGGCGGCGCTCCTCCTCGAGCTCGTCCTCGTCCACCGACCATGCCGACGGCAAGCGCCCGTCGACCAGCGAGAGGACGAAGACGGTGTGCCACTCGAGGCCCTTGGCCGAGTGGATGGTCGACAGGGTCAGCATCTCGCCCTCCGCGACGTCGACCGCCATGACGTCGGCCACCGAGTCGGCCGGTGGCTCGAGCGCCATGTCGGCGAGGAAGCGCTCGAGAGCGCGATAGCGGTCGGCGAGCAGCGCGAACTGCTCGAGATCGCGCAGGCGCTTGGGCGCGTCGTCGCGGTACACGCGCTCGAGCACCGGCCGGTACCAGTCGATCACCGCCGCCACCAGCTCCGGCGGCCGCAAGCGCTGCGAGTCGAGCCCGGCGAGCAGGGCGCCGAGCTGGCGCACCGCGCCCAGTGCGCCGCCGCGCAGCCCGGGAAGCGCTCCCAGCTCTGCCAAGCCACGCAGCGATCCTTCCGGCCCGGCCAGCCAGTCGGCCACCGTCGCCGCCGCGCGCGGCCCCACGCCATCCTGCAGCAGCAGGATGCGGTGCCAGGACACCGCGTCGCGCGGGTTGGCCAGCACGCGCAGGTGCGCCAGCACGTCCTTGACGTGGGCCGTCTCGACGAAGCGGAAGCCGCCGCGCTTGACGAACGGGATCCCGGCCCGCGCCAGCTCGAGCTCCAGGTCGAAGGAATGGAACGACGAGCGGAACAGCACGGCGATCTCGGAGAGCGGCACGTCCTCTTCGACCAGCTCGAGGATGCGCTGCACGACGAACAGGCTCTGCAGCCGCTCGTCGCATGCCGGCACGAGCTGCGGCCGCTCGCCCGCCGTGCGTCGCGTGAACAGGGTCTTGGAGTAGCGCTTGGCCGCGGCGGCGATGATCGCGTTGCTCACGTCGAGGATGGGCTGTGTCGAGCGGTAGCTCTCCTCCAGGGTGATGATCCGGGTACCGGGAAAGCGCTGCGGGAAGCCCAGAATGTTGCGAAAGTCGGCACCGCGAAAGCCGTAGATCGACTGCGCGTCGTCGCCCACCGCCATCACGTTGCCCGCCGTGCCGCCGAGCAGCTCGGTGATCTCCGCCTGCAGGTGGTTGGTGTCCTGGTACTCGTCGACCATGACGTAGCGGTGCACCTGCGCCAGGCGGGCAGCGAGCTCGGGGTGCGCGCGCAGCCGGTCGCGCAGCTCGAGCAGCAGGTCGTCGTAGTCGAGCAGGTCGCGCTCGCGCTTGTAGGCGCGATAGCCCTCGTGACAGCGCAGGACGTCCTCGAGGTCGGCGCGCAAGTGGAAGTGCTCGCGCTCGATCACGTCGCCCACCGTGACGCCCTTGTTCGCTGCCGTGCTGAAGATCGTCGCCAGCGTCTGCTTGCGCGGGAAGCGGCGCTCGCGCCGGTCGAGGCCCAGGCGGGCGCGCACCAGGCCGATCGCGTCCTCGGCGTCACCGCGGTCGAGAATGGAGAACGCCTCGGGCCAGCCGAACACTCGCGCGTAGCGCCGCAGCACGGTGTTGGCGAAGGAGTGGAACGTGCCGCCCCCGACCTCCTCGACGTTCGAGCCGAGCAGCGCACCTGCGCGACGCAGCATCTCCTGGGCCGCCCGCCGGGTGAACGTCAGCAGCAGAACGGCGCGCGGCGGCACCCCGCTCTCGACCAGACGGGCCACGCGGTAGGTGAGCGTCCGGGTCTTGCCGCTGCCCGCCCCGGCGACCACCAGGAGGGGGCCCTCGAGCGTGGTCGCCGCCTGGTACTGCGCGTCGTTCAGCTCGCCGCGATAATCGATGCGAAAGCGCGGCGTTTCGCTCGCGGCTCGGCGGATGGTGTAGGTCGCCATGGCCGCGCCGCAGCGTAGCGTGACCCAGGCGATTCGGCGAGTCGCCCAGCGGGCGCCGGGGCTCGCCCGCGCCGCGACCGGCTGGGCGGCGAGTCTGGCCGTGTGGGGCGAGAGAGGGGCGTCTCCCCCTCCCCGCATCGGCCGCCACACCGGCTCGCAAGAGCAGCGCCGCAGCCGTCGTCGCCAGCGCGAAGATCGGCTCCGTCCGGGTGCCCGCCGCGTGGGCCGGGCGCCCGGACGGAGCTGGCTGGCTCAGGGCAGCAGCGTCTTCTCCGAGGGCACGCAGAGCACCGTCGACCGGCCGGTCTGCAACGTTCTCACGCCGAACTGATCCTCGGCCGTGATGGTTCGCTTGGTGGCCGCGCTGGCGTCGTGGATGCGGAAGCAGGTCAGGTGGCCGTCCGGCTCGGGGATGCCCTCACCGTTCTTGTCCACCGGGTTGCACATCATGTCGCTGCGCACCAGCCGGACGGTCCGGGTCTCGAATTGATCCTCCAGGGTCACGGTGACCGGCGCGAAGTGGGGCGCGCCCGGCGCGCGGCGCACCTTGTAGCACTGGAAGTGATTCAGGAAGGCACCCGCGGTCGAGGACAGCGGCACGCCGTTCTTCGCCGACGGCACGCAGAGCTGGTCGGTCTTGGTCGTGGTCAGCAGTTGCTCGCCGAATTGGTTGGTCATCTTCACGTTGCGCTTCACGACGCGGCCCTTGAGCTTGTAGCAGCCGAGGTGCCCGGTGGGATCGTCGATCCCCTCGCCGTTCTTGTCGACCGGGTTGCAGTAGCGCAGCGGCTTGAGCACCGCGTCGTTGGCCGAGCCGAACTGATCGGCCAGGTGCACCGTCAGTCGGGCGAACTTCGGCTGGGTGCGGTCGGCGTCACGATAGCACTTGTAGTGATCCTCGATCGGATCCACTTGCGCCCGGCTCACGGCCAGGCCCAGGACGACCGCCACGCTGGAAGCCATGATCAAGCTCAAGGTCTTCTTCATGTTCCCTCCGGCCAGCGCCACGTGAGGTGGTCGGTTGTGGGGCCCGTTTAGACCACCCTTTTGCTACTCCACTCCTGCGAGGCGGGAATGAGCGCGGCGCAGGACGGGCATGTGATCTCTGTGAGATCCGTGTGAGCCACGACCGCCCGGCTTTCGCGACTCAGGCGTGGGAGCGACGGCGCGGGCCGCTCAGGATGCGATGAGCTGCGCCAGGCCGGGCAGCCGGGGGAGGTCGTGATCTGCAAGCGCCCGCTGGAAGCGGTCGTAAATGGTTTTCGCCCGTCCCCACTCGCCACGCCGGGCATAGCCGGTCAGGACCAGACGATGCAGCGGCTCGGACAGCGGGTCGCGCTCGATGGCGCGCAGGCCGATCTGCGTTGCGCCGGGCAGGTCGCCCGCCTCGAGTCGATGCCGTCCGAGCTGGAGCGCCGCGGAGAGGAACTCCTCGCGCAGGCGCTCGCGCGTGAGCACCGCCCACTCGGCGTAAGGCTCTCCCTCGAGAAAGTCCCCCCGGTAGAGCTCGACGGCGCGCTCCAGGGCGCGCGCACGGCTCTCCGCGTCACCGCTGCGCTCGCTCTGCCTCGCCCTGGCCATCGCGGAGAGGAGCTCCGCCACGTCGAAGAACCCGGCGGCCCCAGGTCGGAGCCCGCAGCGGCCCTCACGGCTCGTCAGGTACGTCGACGGGCTGCGCGGCGCCAGGTCGGGCTCGAGAACGTGGCGCAGCACCGAGATGGAGAAGCGCAGACACTGCTCGGAGTAGGCCGGAGCGGAGTTGGGCCAGAGCACTTCGAGCAGGACGTCCTTCGGCACGAGATGGCCGATCTCGCGGGTGACGAGAAACTTCAGCAGGATCGCCGCGCGCCGCCGCCGCTCGAGGATGGCGGTCACGTCCCTCTCCCCCGCGACCACCCGGAGCGCGCCCAAGGCGTAGATCTCGAGGCCCGGGGGCGACGCGGCACTCTGCGGGGAGCGAGGGTCGGCCCTGCCTCTCGCCGCCGATGGCCCGCGCGATCGCGGGCGCTCCAGAGCTTGGAGCTTGGAGAAGGTAGATCCCTTCACCCGACCTCCGCTGGGGGTGTTACCGCGCCTTCGGTCGGCCATACGCCAGAGTACGGCGCCACACAACACCCAATGGCCCGACACGCCCAACGGTCACACCCCCGGGACCCACTGCTCTCCGGGCGCGGCGCGGGTGCAGGCGCCAAACATGGGCCGGCGACGACCGGCGCAGCGACGCGCACGCTTCCTTGGGCCCCCCCGACCGAGCTATTTGCGTCGAGCAATGCAGTCGCATGGCGCAGGAGCGCCCGGGCGCTCGACGCACGAGGTTCGCCGCCGCGCCAACGCAGGGCGGAGCACGCGGTCCACGCGCGACCGTCGCCGCGCCGGGCGTCGCGAGGAGCTGTCGAAAAGCACGCCGCTGCGGCTGCGGCCCGTGGTGCTCGACCGCGCGGCGCTCGCGCTCTTGCTGCTCGTCCTGGCCGCCACCTGGCTCTGGCTCGCAGAGCGGGCCACCTGGTATCTCGCCGTCGACCAGCTCGGCTACCTGAGCTTCGCCCGCGACCTGCTCGCCGGCGAGATCGATCACTCCTGGTCGCCCGCCGCGGCCTTGGCCGGACACCTGCCGGCGCGCACCGACCTCCTCGCCCAGACCTACCTCTGGGATCAAGGGCGGATCTACTCGCGCTACGCCATCGGCTTTCCCCTCCTCGTCGCCCTGTGGACCGGGGCGCTCGGCGAGGATGCCGCCCACGCCCTCAACCCGCTGCTGCTCACCGGAACCCTCGCGGTGACGTTCGCGCTGCAACGACGCTTGCTCGGCTCGAGTGCCGCCGCCCTGCTCGCGGTCTTGCTCGTGCTGCTGTGCGACGACACGCTCGTGCTGCTCTGGGGCATGACGCCGACACGGGACATCTCGGCTCACATCTGCGGCCTGGGCGGTCTTCTCCTCCTCCTGCCGCCGGTGCGGCTCGCGCTGGGCAGCGCCCGAGCAGCCGCAGGAGGCCTGGCGCTGGGATTCGCGGCGGCGATCCGGCCCGACGCCGTGCTCTACCTGGCTCCGGCGGCCCTGCTCCTGGCGAGCCGCGCGCGACGCCTGGCGCGCGAGGCACCGCGGCTGCTGGCCGCCGCGATCGCCGGCTACGCAACCGGGATCGCACCGCTGCTCGCCGTCGACGCATACACGACGGGCAACCCGCTCGTGCCCACGCAGGCGATGGAGCTGCGCGACCTTCTCGGCGCGCTCGGCGACGCGCTGACCTCGACCGCGCATGCCGCCCTCTGGCAGGGCGGGGATCTCCATGCCGTCCAGGGAGGCGGTCTGCGTCTGGCCAATCTGCCTGGCACGCTGCCCGCGCTGGGCGGCCTGCTCCTCTCGGCGTTCGGTCCGGTCCTACTCACCGCCGCCGCGATCGGTGCGGCCGTCGCGTTGCGCCGTCGGCGGCCGCTGGTCTTCGTCGTCGTTCCCTACGTCGCCGCGGCTCTGCTGCTCTTCGGCTGCTGGGCGCGCGCCGAGCACCGCTACATGGTCGGGGTGAGCTTCATCCTCCCTGCGCTCATGGTAGCCGGGACCGTCGGCTTGACCGATTTGGTCACGGCGCTGGCTCGCAACGGGGAGGCTCGGCGAGCCCGCGCCCTGGCGATCCTCGGCCTTCTGGCACTCGCTGCCGCCTTCCTGGGTGCGACGACGCCGACGCCAGGATCTCCGGGCGCGGCTGCCGTCGCGGTGCTCGCCCCGGCGACCTGTCTCGCGCTTCCACTCGCCGCATGGTGGCCCCGACTCCGCGCGGCGCGGTGGCTCGCCGTCGCGGCCTGCATCGCGCTGACGGCAATCTACGTCGACCGAACCGGCCGCGAGATCGGCGCCCGCGCGCCCTTTCAGCGCCCCGAGCGCGATCGCGCCGTCGCCACCGTTCAGCGATGGATCGAGCCCGAGGCGATCATCGTGACCACCGAGCAGGTCGGGCGCGCCGTCGAGAACCTCGAGTACCACGCCAATCGCCGTGCGATTTACTTGACCGACTTGCGCCGCTGGGGTCTGCAGGTATCGGCCGCCGCTCGCCTGTTCGATGCTGCTGGGATGCCGACTTACCTCCTGCTACCCCCCGGTCCGGAGCTGGCGAAGATCCGCGCCGGCCTACCGCCGCTCGACCGCCTGACTCCCGTCGAGAAGATCCCCGCCGAGCAGGCGATCGACTGGTTCGTCGCGGCGCCCACGCACCAGGGCGTCGACCTCGAGCTGCTGCGCCTGCGCCCCTGGCCGGCGCGCGCAACACGCGGGCCACGACCGCCGAGCGCGCGACAGGCAGATCCCGCGGCCGGCCGCAGGCCGGCTCGCCCCGCGGCAGGAGCCACGCCCGGAGCCTGAGTCCCGCCGCCGCGAGCGATCGTGACAGGCGCGGCGGCGCATGGCATGGTCGACCCATGGACGACCATCGCGACAGGCCCGTCGCCGCGGAAGCAGCGCAGTCGATCGCCATCCAGGCCGATCCGTCGATCGCCCCCGGGGTGTACTCCAACCTCATGATGATCACGCACCGACGCGAGGAATTCGTCCTCGACTTCCTCTTCGTGCAACCGCAGCGTGGGCCCAAGGGCGAATCGGTCGCGTCGCTGCGCTCCCGGGTGATCAGCACGCCCGAGCACACCAAGCGCATCCTGCGCGCGCTCGAGGAGAACCTGCGCCGCTACGAGGCGGCCTTTGGCCCGATCGAGGAGGCGACGGACCTGCCGTCGGTCCTGCAATGAGCTCGATCGTCCTGGCCCTGTGGGTGCTGATCGCCATCGGCGTGCCCGCAACGGCGGAAGGCCGCGGCATCGCCTCGGCCGGCAATCAGCCCGCCGAGGAGGAGTCGACGCTCACCGAGGAGGATCTCGCGCCGCCGGACGCCACGGGCGGGGCTCCAGGCGGCCCCGGCGGCACGACGGGCGCCGACCAGGAGTCGAGCGACGCGGAGTCGGAGGAGGAGGGCTCGGCCGCTGCTCGCGCACGGCGTCCCGGCGGTGCGGCGACCTCCATCGAGGATAGTATGAGCGAGGCCGGCGAGGCGACCAGCCACGGCCTGCGCAAGGCCGGCGAGGCCACCGGCCGGGCGCTCGGCGACGCGCTGCACAAGACCGGCAAGGGGATCGGCTACGTGGTGGACAAGGCGGGCGAGGGGCTGCACGAGGCTGGCGAGGGCCTGCAGGATGCGGGCGCGAGCTTGCACGGGGAGACCGAGTGACCACCACGGCGGCCGACCGCACCGCCTCGGCCCGGAGCGAGACCACACCGTCCAGCGCCCGGCCGGCCACGGAGGAGCTGCTGCTGCTCGGGGTGCGCTGTCCGCTCAACTGGGCGCGCGCCAAGGTGCGCCTGGAGGAGCTCGCGGTCGGCGCACGGCTCATTCTGCTGGTCGACGACCCCCGCGCGGTGCGCGACATCCCCAGAGCCGCCGAGGCGCACGGCTACGCCGTCGTCGAGGTGGTCGCGGACGGCCATGCCTGGCGGATCGAGATCGAGCGCTGAGCGCGGCGCGGCCGGCGCCAAGGCCGCTCCTCGGGTCGCCATCGAGGTCTTCACCACGCGCGAGATGTCTCGCCTGGTCGGCCTCTCGGCCGGCTGCATCAGGCGCTGCGTGTACGCCGGCTTCCTGCATCCGGCGCGCGGCCACCGCCGGCGCTTCGAGTTTGCCCTGCGCGACCTGCGCCTGCTGCGCTCCGCTCGCTCGCTGCTCGCGAGCGGCTTGGGACCGGGCCGCGTCGCAGGCGTGGTCCAAGCGCTCCAGCAGCAGGTCGGGCCGCGAGACGTGAGCAGCGTCAAGCTGTCGCTGATCGAGGGCCGGATCCTGGCGAACGACGGCAAGCGCACCTGGCAGCCGGATTCGGGCCAGCTCCTGCTCGGCTTCGCCCGCCGCACGTCGCGGGCGAGCGTACGCCGCCTGGACGGCGAGCCGACCGCCGACGACGCGCTGAACGCGTACGACGCGTTCTCCCGGGGCCTGTCCCTCGAGCGCCGCGCACCCGAGGAGGCCAAGGCGGCCTACCTCGAGGCGCTTCGCATCGATCCGAGCGCCGTCCCGGCGCTGGTCAACCTGGGCCGCCTCGAGCACCAGTCGGGCCACTGGGACGCCGCCGAGCGCTGCTACCGCGAAGTGCTCGCTTTGGAGCCCACCGAGAGGACGGCGGCCTTCAACTTGGCACTGCTCGCCGAGAGCCGTGGCGACACCCGACTCGCCGTACGGCGCTACGAGCAGGCACTGCT
>CAZGUU010000195.1:0-10354 GCA_964529315.1 uncultured Enterobacteriaceae bacterium | reverse complement strand
TCGGCTCGCCGGGTGCACTGGGCGAGCGCGATGGCGCCTGCGCAAGGGCGGGCGGCGCCGTGCCTGCGCGCGCCTCGAGCTGCTCGAGCAGGGCGCGAAGCGCTAGGTCGGAAGCCGCCCGTACCGCCCGAGTGCGCAGCTCGCGCGCGCGCTGCGCATCACCCGGCGCTCCTCGCCTCTCCAGGGCGTCGGCCAGCGAGGCGTGGGCCGTCGCGAGCTCGGCGCGTGCTCCCCAGCGCTCGCACAGCGCAACCGCCGTCTCCAGGTGAGCAACGGCCTCCTCCGCGCGCCCGCAGGCGAGAGCGCACGTGCCCAGCAGTCGATCCACCGGGCCGGCGAGCACGGCGGTCATGCCCATGACGACGTTGATCCCGGCGTGCGGCGCGAGCGCCCTGCCGATCTCCTCGGCGGGGCCCACGGCGCCGAGCCGGCCCGCCACCTCGGCGAGTGCCGCGAGCGTCCCCAGGCGATTGCCGTCGGGGGGGAGCGTGTCGAGCCCTCTCGAGCAGATCTCGTCGAGAATCCGAGCCGCGATCTCGCGGTCGCCTCCGCTGGCCTCGAGCAAGGCCGATCCCGCCCGCCAGATCGGCAGCGCGCCCGGGGCGTCGGCGAAGCTGCGCACCTCGTCGCGTAGCTCGGCGATCCGGCCCTGCGCCAACCGCACGTGGAAGAGCTGCACGGCGAAGAAGGGCATGACGTTGTTCAGCTGACCCGGCTGGCGGATCTGCACGGCGGCCACGGCCAGGGCTTCTGCCTCCTCGATCCGACCTTCGAACAGCGCCCGCGCCGCGCGGGCCAGGGCGACGCACCAGCGGTGGTGCGGCGAGCGCGCCCGCTCGGCGGCCTCCGAGTACTCGGCGAGCGCGTCGTCGAGCGCGGCGATCTGGCCCAGCTCGGCCAGGTCGAGGATCAGCCACTCGCGCGCGTCCAGGGCGAGCTCGGTGGCCCCGCAGGCCTGGGCACGTTGCAGGGCTTCGCGGGCGAGCTCGAGCCGCTCGCGCTCCGTGCCGGGCTGCCACCGGGCGAAGTGTCGTCCGACCAGCGCAGAGGCGAGCGTGGCGTCGTCGCTCACCCGGCGAGCCACGGCCACGGCCTCGGCACTCAGTGACTCCCGGCGTCGTGCCTCGGGTGAGAAGTACGATGTCCCAGCGAGCCTGGCGAGCAGGCGGGCGCGCAGCGCGGAGTCCTGGTCGCCGACCGCGCGCAGGGCCGCCTCCAGCAGGTCCACGCTCAGGTTGTCGACGATTCCCGTCTCGGAGCGGGCTCTGGCGACGCTCAGCGCGACGCGCGCTTGCGCCTCGGGGTCGCCGAGGCCGCGCGCGAGCTGTGCCGCCTCGAGCAGCGTGGCGCGAGCGCCGTCGTCGTCGCCGGCCCAGCGCTGGGCCTCGCCGAAGGGCAGCAGGAGGCGCAGGCGCAGCACCGCGTTGCCGCCGAGTGTCCGCTCCAGCTCGAGCGCCCGCTCGAGGAGACGCGCGGCCTCCTCGAAGCCCAGCTCGTGCATCGCCCGGTCCGCGGCCCGAAGCGCCCAGTCGCAGGTGTGGATCGGATCCCCGAGCGGCGAGGCCGAGAGGAGGTGGCTCGCGATCTCGCCGATGACCGGACTGGTATCGCCGGCGTGGAGTGCCTCCAGCGTCGCGGCCGCCCGGAGGTGGAGCCGACTCCTGTCCAGCGGCGGCAGGTCGTCGACGAGCGTTGCCATCACCAGGGCGTGGCTGAAGTGCAAGCGCCCGGCGTCGGCCGGCAGGGCATCGAGAAGGCCGGCCGACAGGGCCGGCTGCAGGCGCTCGAGCGCCGCCTGCTGTGCGAGCTCGGCCATGGCCGCCAGCGTCGCGAGCGATGGTTCGCGGCCGAGCACGGCGGCCGTGGCGAGCAGCTCGCGCGTCTGCGGCCCCAGCGGATCCAACCTCCTGCGCACCGCCTCGTGAGCGCTCTCCGGAATGCGGAAGCTCGCCGCGGCCGCGGCCCGACCCTCCGCACGCAGTAGCTCGGCGACCTCCTTGACGAAGAAGGGGTTGCCTTCCGTGGCATCGTACAGCGAGCGGACGAGCGACGCCGCGGGGCGCTGGCCAGTCACCCCTTCGACGATCCGGCAGACGTCCTCCTCGCCCAGCCCTCGCAGGGGCACTCGATCGCTCGAGCGGGCCAGGTCGGCGATCAGGCGCGGAACCGCGGCCGCCGTCGAGCTCGAGCGCGCCGATCGGCGTGCCCGGATGGGCGAGCAGCTCGCGCAGGTAGCCAAGGCCCTTGGAGTCGGGCAGCTGGGCGGCTTCGTCGCCGTACGCGATCGTCCAGAGCGCCCCCTCCCGTGACAGCCTGGCCTTTGCGTGCGCGAGCCTCGCTTGGGTGTGTGCCGCCGCGGCGGGCGGCGTGGTGCGCGGCGGCTCCTCGGCGGCGAGTCGCTCGAGCCTGGAGACGAGGCCTGCGAGACCCAGCGTCTGGGCGTTTTCGAGCGCCGCCCGAAGCAGTTGCTGAGCCCCCTCCCGGTCCGCGGGCGCGCCGCGCGCGATCAGCGCCCGGGCCAATCCCTCCTGGGCGCGGATGCGATCGGGCCATGCCCCCATCTGCTCGGCCGTGGCCAGCGCGGCCTCCAGGTGGGCGACCGCTTCGTCGGCTCTGCCGAGCGTCCAGGCCAGCAACCCGAGATGGCGCGCCACCGGGCCGAGGACGGCGGCCGGGATGCCCGAGACGACCACGCGGTGAGCTGCGGGCAGGAGGAGATCGTAGATCTCTCCCGCGACCTCGATGTCGCGCAGGAACACAGCCGTTTCGGCCAGGTGGGCGAGCGCGGGCAGCCACGACCAATCCCGAGGCAGCCCGTCCAGCCCCTGTGTCGTGAGCCGCTCCAGCTCGGCCCGGGCTTCACGCTCGTCGCCCGTCTCGGCATGGAGCCAAGCCAGGACCGCGCGCCACACGCGCAGCAGCGGCGCGCGCTCGACCAGCGCGGCCACCAGCGGGATCAGCTCGGCGGCGCGTCCCTGATACACGCGGACCCAGAATACCTGGGCCGCGTGGATGTGCGCCGCATCCTCGGCGAAGACACCTCGGCCGACGCGGGCAGCGCGCTCCGCAAGCTCCTCGGCCTCCTCGATGCGCCCGGCCGAGAGAGCGAGCGCCGCTTGGGCGACCAGGACGCGCCAGGAATGCGACGGCAGGCGCAGAGCGTCGGCGATCTGAGCGGCCGCTGCGAGATCGCGGCGCGCGCCCGCGGCGTCGCCCAGCTCGAGGTCCGCCGTGACGGCGTTCAGCCAGGCCTCGCACGTGATCTCGGGCCGCAGGGCGGCATCGGCGACGCGCACCGTTTCCCGGCACAGCTCGAGCCTCTCGCGCGGATCGCCCGGCCCGACCAGGACATAGCAGCGGTTCAGCAGGACCGACGACAGGGCAGCCGGATCGTTCGCCGATCGGGCGACCCGGACGGCCTGGTGCGAGAGATCGTCGCGCCGCTCGAAGGGGTACTCGTAGTAGCTGGCCGCCGCCAGGCGGCCCAGGATCCGGGCACGCAGGGCCGCGTGCTCCTCGCCCAGGGCTGCGCTGGCCTCCTCGAGAAGGCGGACCTTGGTGGTGTCGCGCGCGGTCTGGCGGCGTACCGCGGCGAAGCCGAGAGCGGCTCGGGCCAGCGCCGCGGCGTCGCCGAGCTCGCTTGCCAGCCGCGCGGCCTCGAGAAACGTGGCCCGCTCGCCGTCGCCGTCGCCCGCGGCCGTCTGCATCTGGCCGAAGGCGAGGAGCACGTCGAGCCGCTCGGCCGGTGCAGCTCTGACCACGGCTTGCTGCTGCAGCACGCGCTCGTAGTGGCCCGCCGCCTCCTCGTACGCGCATCGCTCGCGCGCCCGGTCCCCTGCTCGAATCCCGTAGTCGATCGCCCGTCGCAGTGCCTCGGGGCTCCCGGCACGCGAGAGGTGCAGCGCGATCGAGCCGAGAGCCGGCTCGGCCTCCAGGGCGCTCTGCGCCTCGAGTGTCTCGGCCACCCGGAGGTGGAGGGTGCTGCGCTCCTGGGTGGGGATGTCCTCGAAGGCGATCTCGCGCACCATCGCGCGCGCGAACCGGTGGCGACCGGGCTTCTCGGGGTCGGCCTCGAGCAGGTCGAGCCGGATCGGCTCGGCGAGCAGCGCGAGCGCATCGGTGGGCGCCAGCTCGGCGGCTTGGGCGAGCACGGCCAGGTCGAACTCCCGGCCGATGACGGCGGCGGCGGCGAGCAGGCGGCGCGCAGCCGCGGAGATCGGCTCGAGGCTGCGCCTGGCGACCTCGCGCACCTCGTGCGGCAGCGCCAGCCCCGAGTCGCGCCAGCCGTCGCGGGCGACCAGCGCGAGCATCTCCTTCAGGAAGAAGGGGTTGCCGTCGGTGATGTCGCGAAGCGTCGCCGCGGCATCGCCCGGCAGCTCGAGGCCCGATGCGGCCACCAGCGACGCGATCTCGTCCGCCGACAGCGGGCCCACGACGACCTTGCGCCCCAGACGCGCGAGGTCGGCGAGGATGCCCGGCACCTGGCCGGCCTCGCGGAGCTCGAGCTCGCGATAGGTTGCGAATATCGCGACTCGGCTTCCAGCGATCTCGCCGGCGACGAAGCGCAGCAGATGGAGCGACTCGGCATCCGCCCATTGCAGGTCGTCGAGCACGATGGCGATCGGCGAGCGCGCGGCCCGCTGCACGAGGAGCTCGGCGACGGCTGCAAAGACGCGAAACCGCACCTCGGCCGGATCGAGTGCGCAGCGCGCGAGCTCGGGGCCGGGGGCGCGCAAGCCCGGGACGATGTCAGCCAGCTCGGCTGCAGCAGGGCCGAGCCGCTCGGCGATGTCGGTCGCGGGCCAGGCGGCGGTGCAGGCACGCAGCGCCTGCTTCCAGGGCCACAGCGCGGGGACGCCCTCGTCCTCACGACACCGGCCCCAGAAGACGCCATCGCGAGCAAGGGTGTCGACCACCTCCTCGACGAGCCTGGTCTTGCCGATCCCGGCTTCGCCCGCGATGAGCGCCACCGCGCCGCGGCCCGCCAGGGCAGCGTCGAGGTCGGCGCGCAGCATGGCGATCTCCGGGCCGCGGCCCACGAAGCCGGCTCGACCGACGGCACCCACGCATCCGGTCTAGCGGCGCCCTCGCGTCGGGGTCAACCGGAGGCCGCTGACGGACGCCATCGACGGCTGCGCCGAGCGGCTACGCCGCCGAGCGATTACGTCCCGGGGCCGCCGGCGATCGGCCAGGCCCCATCGGCCGTATCCGCCGGCGCGATCGTCAAGTAGGCGTTCGACGGCGTGTGCTGGACCGCGGGCGGGTGCTTGGTCCCCAGAGGGCAGATTCTCGCTACGAGCCTGGCGTCGCGCCGACGCGATCAGCTGCGAGCCTGCAGACGTGGCAGCGCCGCGAGCTGGCGGGAGAGTGCCACGAGCGTCCCCGTCTCGTCCCAGATCTCGCCGTCCTCCTCGAGCAGGTCGCCCTGCACGAAGCGCGTGCGGAAGACGCAGCGCAGCCAGTCCGTGGTCGGCCGGGCGCGGACGTGGACGGTGAGCTCGATGGTCGGGACCCAGCCGGGCTCGAGGATCTGGAACACCGCGGGGGGAAACGAGTCGGCGATCAGGCCCAGCGCATGGACGTCGGGTGGGCGGCCGTCGGCGAAGCGGATCCAGCCCCGCACCTCGGCCCGCCCGGCGCGCTCGCCGCGCAGGAAGTCCGCGGTCGACGGGTCCAGGCGCTGGTCGAAGCGCGCCAGGATGCCGATCGGCTCCTGCGCCGAGCGGGCGATGCCCGTGTCGCGAGGTGGCAGCTCGGGCGGCTCCCCGGCGACGTGCAGGGGGCGGGGCGCGTCGCCGAGCTCGCCGTAGGTGGCCAGCACCCGGACGATCTCGCCCGAGTCCTGTACCAGGCGCGCCGCGGCGGTCGAGTAGCGTCGGCCCTGCTTGATCGTCTCGACGAAGATCCGCACCGGCCCCGGCAGGGCGGGGCGCAGGTAGTGCGCCGTCACCGTGAGCGGGTCCGGTGCGGCGAGCGTCTGGCGCAGGGCCGCCATGCCGACCGCCAGCACGTAGCCGCCGTTGGACACCGCGCCGATGCCCCAGCGATCGGTGATCCGCCCCGCCCACAGGCCGGGCTCCACCGGCTCCACCCGGGTATCCTCGTCGAGCTCGAACGCCATCCCCGCCGCCCCTGCGCCACCGCCCTCAGGCGCGCGCGTACATCGTCACGACGCAGGCGCCGCCCAGGCCGATGTTGTGCTGCAGGGCGGTCCGCGCGCCCTCGACCTGGCGCTTCTCGCAGCCGCCGAGGAGCTGCTGGGTGAGCTCGAAGCACTGCGCAAGGCCGGTGGCGCCCAGCGGATGGCCCTTGGAGAGCAGGCCCCCCGAGGGGTTCACCACCCACCGGCCGCCGTAGGTCACCTGGTCCTCGTCGATCAGCCGGCCGCCCTGGCCCTCGGGGCAGAGCTGCAGCGACTCGTAGGTGACCAGCTCGTTGGTCGAGAAGCAGTCGTGCAGCTCGATCACCTGCACGTCCTCGGGTCCGCGGCCGGCCATCTCGTAGACGTTCTGCGCTGCGCGGCGCGACATGCCGACGCCGATCAGGCCGAGGAAGCCCAGGCCCCAGTCCTCGGGCAGGTCGGTTTGCATCGACATGCCGATGATCTTGACGGGCCTGGAGATGCCGTGGCGCGCGGCGTACTCCGGCGAGCAGAGGATCGCCGCACCGGCGCCGTCGGAGGTCGGGCAGCACTGCAGCAGGGTGAGCGGGTCGTAGACCAGGCGCGAGGCGAGCACCTCCTCGAGCGTGCATGCCTCGCGGTACTGCGAGCGCGGGTTGTGCACCGAGTGGCGGTGGTTCTTGACGCTCACCTTGGCGAACTGCTCGCGCGTGGTGCCGTAGAGCTCCATGTGGTGGCGGCCGCCGTTGCCGAACATCTGTGCCGCCTGGGGGGGCTTTCTCTCCTCCTCCTTGAAGTTCTGCTTCAACCCCTCGAGCTGCGAGTCGAGCGAGCCCTTCTCCATCTTCTCGAAGCCGAAGCAGAGCACGCACTCGCACATCCCCGAGGTGATCGCCTGCCAGCCGAGGTAGAGCGCGTTCGAGCCGGTTGCGCAGTAGTTGTGCACGTTGAAGATCGGGATGCCGCCCAGGCCCATCGAGTAGAGCGCGCGCTGGCCCTGGGCGCTCATCCCCGAGACGTAGCCGCAGAAGGCCTGCTCGAAGTCCGCCGCGGGCGTCTTCGACATGTCGAGCGCGCCCTGCACCGCCTCCTCGGCCAGCTCGACGAAGTTGCGGTTGCACCGCTCGAACTTGGTCATGCCGACGCCGATGACGCAGACGTCTCGCCCCTTCTTCATGGTCGACCTCTCCTTGTCTCGGCGTTGGGCGGCTGCGGCGCTCACGCGGCCGCCCCGCTGCGTGCCGCGCGGGCCGTTCCCGCTGGTGAAGCGTGAGGCTACTCGCTGGCCTGCGGGATGCGCAAGCGTGCGCCCGGCCCTTGCCGCTCCTTCGGGAGGGTGCAACAACGGAGCACGCTCGCTTTCGAGCGCGAGGAGGTTGCGATGGGTACGAGCCGTTTCGTTTGGTCGACTCTGCTCTGCACGGCCCTGGCGGTGGGCGCCGCTTCGGTCGCTCGGGCGGAGCAGGGAGGGGCCGCGCCGACCTGCGACCAGGTCCTTGCGGCGATGGAGGAGGCCGGCGGCTCGCGCAGCCCCGACGAGGTCGCCAAGAAGCTCGGCACGAGCCCGGCACACGTGCGTCACTGCATGAGCGCCACCGAGGGGGGCAAGAACCCGGCCCCGGTGCGCCAGGCGCCGGCGCCGGGTGAGCCCACCAAGACCCTGAAATAGCCCGCGATCTCGGGCGAGAGCGACCGTCTCGCTCGGGCGAGCTCCTCGGCGAAGAGCTGGGAGCCCCGCGGCTACGGGCTGGACGCCTCACTTGCCGTTGCGACGTGGGATGCCTGCATCGGCCGGCAGGTGGGTGCCTGCGTGGTCACGCGCCGCACGGAGCCGGTTCCGCCGCCGGAGGCGGCGGGACCTCGTCGCCGCATGCAGCGGGGGCTTCGTCGCGGGGGCTGGCCGCACTTGGCGGCGCCGGCACCGGTCGTTAAGGTCGGCCGCATGTCGAGCCGCCCGTTCACGATCCTCGGGGTGCAGCAGATCGCCGTCGGAGCCCGCGACAAGCAGCGCTTGCGCCGTCTGTGGGTGGACCTCTTCGGTCTCGAGCTCTCCGGGACGTACCGCTCCGAGCGGGAGAACGTCGACGAGGACATCGCGGTCGTGGGCTTCGGGGCGTTTGCCGTCGAGGTCGACCTGATGCAGCCGATCGACCCCGAGAAGAGCCCCAAGGTGCACGATCCCGCGCTGAATCACATCGGCCTGTGGGTCGACGACCTGGCCGCCGCGGTACGCTGGCTCGAGCAGCAGGGTCTGCGCTTCACTCCGGGCGGGATTCGCAAGGGGGCGGCCGGCCACGACGTCTGCTTCGTCCACCCCAAGGGCAACGAGCAGTTTCCGCTGTGCGGCGAGGGCGTGCTGATCGAGCTGGTCCAGGCCCCGCCCGAGGTGGTCACGGCGCTGCGCCGCGCCGCAGCGTCCTGATCGAGAATCTCCGGCCCGAGCCGCGCGCCAGCGCGGGCGAGCGCGCCGGGATCCGCCGACTCTGCCGGCCCCTACCCTCCCGGGGAGAGTTCGTCGTCCCCACGGGCCGGGGGCCGCCAGCGAGGCTGCGCCTCGCCGTTCCTCCGGTCGGATCAGCGGTTGGCTGGTGCGGCAGCTCGCGGCTCGCCACTCGGCTTGCCCTGCTTGACGCGGATCAGGGCCGAGAGCGGGGTCACGCCGACGACCCGCCACTCGTCGTCGCTCCCGCGGCCGAGGACCAACGCGATCTCGCGCCCGTCGGCCGGGAGGCTCAGGTAGGCGAGGTCTCCATCGCGGCGCATGTTCCACCAGGCGGCGAGGAAGTCGGCGGCGTCCAGGCGCAGCGGCCGCTCGGGATCGTTGAACACGGTGAGCAGCTTGCCGCCCGAGAGTAGCGCGAGGCCGATCTCCTTGAGGTCGATCCCGCTCGCTGGCCCCTCGCCCGCCGGGCTGCCGATCTCTCCGATCGCCCGCGTGGCGACTGCCGTGAGGTCGACCCGGGCGCGCAGCGCGGCGAGGTCGTCGTCGTCGAGCGCCGACTTGATGCGCCACAGCGCCCACGTCGGAGTGGTCGGAAGCTGAGCGATCGACCAGCCCAGGCCGAGGGCGAGCAACCCACCCGCCAGCGCACCGAGGAAGAACCCGCGTCGCACCGGCGCGGATCTAAGCACGTCGAGCGACGGCCGCCAACGGCACGGCGGGTGCCCTGCGTCACGCGGCCGGATCGGGCATGGCCGATTCGCTCTGGTCGACTCCGCGCGCATCGCGTAGCTCTTGCGGCTCGCACGAAGTCAGTGCACGAGGCTCGCGCACGATTGCGTGGGGCCCCGGCCATTCCCTATGCTTCGCCGGTGCGCATCGACGAGATCCTGCGGGCGGGAGGGCCGATCTTCTCCTTCGAGCTCTTCCCTCCCAAGACGCCGCAGGCCGCCGAGCAGCTGCTGCGCACGATCGACGAGCTCAGGCCGCTTCGGCCGGGCTTCGTCTCGGTCACCTACGGCGCGATGGGGTCGAACCGCGGCCAGGTGATCGAGCTGGTCGCGAGCATCAAGAGCAAGAGCGGCCTGAACCCGATGGCTCACTTGAGCTGCACCGGGCACACCCGCGACGAGATCGCTCGCATCCTCGACCAGCTCGCCGCCGCGGGGATCGACAACCTGCTGGCGCTGCGCGGCGACCCGCCGAAGGGCGAGGAGTTCCAGCCGGTGGCCGGCGGCTTCGCCCACGCCTCGGACCTGGTCGCGTTCATCCGCGAGCGCTGGAGCTTTTGCGTCGGTGGCGCCTGCTACCCAGAGGTCCACCCCGACGCGCCCGACGCGCAGACCGATCTCGCCCACCTGCGCACCAAGGTCGACGCCGGAGCCGACTTCCTGATCAGCCAGCTGTTCTTCGCCGACGCCGATTTCTTCGCCTTCGTGGACCGCGCCCGTGCAGCCGGCATCGCGGTCCCGATCCTTCCCGGGATCATGCCGATCGTCGACGTGGGCGGCGTTCGGCGAATGACGGCGATGTGCGGAGCGAAGCTTCCCGCGCAGCTCGCCCAGCGCCTGGCCGCCGCGGACGGCGACCCGGCGGCCGTGCAGGCGATCGGCGTCGAGCACGCGACCGCTCAGTGCCGCGAGCTGCTTGCCCGGGGAGTGCCGGGGATCCACTTCTACACGCTGAACCGCAGCCCGGCCACGCGCCAGATCGTCGCGGCGCTGCGCAGCTGACCGGGCACGACTCGCCGAAGCCCGCGGGCCGCCGTCTGCCGTGGGCCGGGCTCGCTCAGG
>CAZGUU010000194.1:0-10458 GCA_964529315.1 uncultured Enterobacteriaceae bacterium | reverse complement strand
GTGCTGGGCGACGGCGCGAGGTGAGGCGAGCCGGCGCGCCGCATCGGGCGCACGACGTCCGCGGACGGGACCGGATCGGTCTGGGCGGACGATGCCCCGGCGCGCTCCGCCGGGAGCGCGCTGGGGCGGGGGTGCGGCATGTCGCGCGATGCATCGGCGGAGCTGGGCCTCGTCGGCGTTGCCGGGGCGGGATGCCGAGGGTGGATGGACGCCGGCTGCGATGAGCGATGAGTCGCCTGGGGCGCGCCGCGGGAGCCTGGGCGTGGCGCTGCGGCTGCGCCGAGCGTGTGCTCCCCGGGGCTTCCGCTCGGCGTGGTCTCTCCCTGGTGCACTGGCCCAGATTGACAGCCTGCGGTGCAGGTTCTAGCTCGCCCGAGGTGAGGCCGGAGGATGCTGCCTCGCCACGGCGGCCGGGCGACGCCCTGCGGGCGGCGTTGGTTGCCGTGGCGCGCGAGTTCAATGCCGGTCGCTTCTACGAGTCGCACGAGATGCTCGAGGACGTGCTCGACCTGGTGCCGGATACCGACTGGGAGCTGTTCGTCGGGTTGATCCAGATCGCCGCCGGCTACCGCAAGATCCAGCAGCGAATCGCCACGGGCGCGCTGCGCATGCTGGAGATCGGGCTTGCCAAGCTCGCGCCGCTGGCCGCGGACGCGGGCGGCCTCGACGTGGAGGAGCTGCGCGGGCGTGCGCGCCGCGAGCTCGAGGCGCTGTGTGCCGGCCAGTGCGACCCGGCGTCGCTCGAGCGCGACCCGCCGCGATTGCGGCCGCTGCCCCGGGTGCGGCGGAGCTGATTGCGCCACGCCGGCCCGAGCCTTCCAGGCGTACCCGCGCTCGGCTGGACGGGCTGTCGTCCTCGAAGTCGACCGAGGCGACGCGGCCGCTCGGGAACGCGACGATGCTGGTGAGCTCGCTCTGCGACCCCACGCGGTCGTCCTCCCCTGGTTGTTGGCACTTCCAAGAGAGAGCACCGCCGGGTGGTCCGGTGGCGAGTGGGATCGCACCTCGATGATGCATCACGGCGATCGCGGCGTATCTCTCGATCCGCTCCCTTCAGGCTCGCTCCGAGGAGAGGCGCGGGCTGATCCCCGGGCCTTGGCCATTCGGTTTGCGTGAGGCTGGCCGCGGGCTGATCCCCCCAAGGGGTGGGTGGGCGCCAGCCGAGGGGACGAAGGGGATTCTGCGGAGATTAGGGCCCCTATTCACCGCAGATATTGCGGAAAATACTTGCCACTGCGGCGAACCTCGGCTACAATTTCCGCAAGAAATACGGAGAATGTACATCCATGGGCGAAAGGATTGGCCCCGGCTCCATTGGGACCGGGGGCGGCTAGCCGAGCCCCTGGCCGCCGTCCGCCACGAGCAGGGTCGGCTCGTCGGGCACATGGAGGCTCTCGGCTTCAATCTGCGTCGGGAGGCGGTCCTACAAACCCTCACCTCCGACGTGCTCGAGACCAGCGAGATCGAGGGGGAGAAGCTGGACGCGGACCAGGTCCGATCGTCGATTGCCCGTCGTCTCGGCATGGACATCGGAGGACTCGAGCCGACCGACCGCAACGTCGAGGGCGTCGTGGAGATGATGCTCGACGCCACGCGCCACTACGAGCGGGCGCTGACGGCCGAACGGCTGTTCGCATGGCATGCATCGTTATTCCCGACCGGCCGCAGCGGCATGACCAAGATCAGGACCGGGGTGTGGCGCGATGACGGCGGTGGGCCGATGCAGGTGGTCTCCGGCCCGGTCGGCAAGGAGCGGGTGCACTTCGAGGCGCCGGCGGCGGAACGGCTCGACCGGGAGATGCAGGTGTTCCTCGAGCACTTCAATGCGAAGAGCGATGTCGATCTGGTCCTCGAGGCGGGCCTCGCCCATCTGTGGTTCGTCACCATCCATCCGTTCGACGATGGCAATGGCCGGATCGCACGGGCGATTGCCGACATGACGCTGGCACGCTCCGAGAACGGCCCGCAGCGCTTCTACAGCATGTCCGCGCAGATCCGGCAGGAGCGGAACGCCTACTACGATGTCCTCGAGGAGACGCAAAAGGGCACGCTGGACATCACACCGTGGATGGAATGGTTCCTCGGGTGTCTGGGCCGCGCCATCGACGGTGCGCGGAGCACTCTAGGTGCCGTCCTTGCGAAGGCACGCTTCTGGGAATCGATGGCCAGTGTCCCGGTCAACGAGCGCCAGCGCCTCGTGCTCAATCGCCTCCTCGACGGCTTCGAGGGCAAACTGACGTCGTCGAAATACGCCAAGCTCGCGAAGTGCTCGCAGGACACGGCAGGGCGGGATATTGCCGCTCTCGTCGAGCGCGGTGCTCTCGTCCGCAACCCAGGAGGTGGCCGGAGCACGAGCTATTCGCTGGCCTCGGCGAGATATGGATGACGCCTGAGGGTGACGCCCGGCCTGCAGGCTGTGAAGCCGCGTCGTGCGACATCCCAGTAGATCTGCTCCACCGAGGCGAGCCTCCGACTCGTGAGCAGATGGAGCCGGCCTCTCAGCGGATCGCCGCCTCGAGCCTCACCTGGGCCCGGACCTCGATCCCCCCTGCACGGATCGGGGTCTCCGGCGCCGACGCCGCAGACGCCACGCGCATCTCCATTGCCTGTGGCCGCCGCGGCTCGACGGCCGTCCCCTGCTGCTCGATGCGCAGCACCTCCGCGATCGCGACGCCGGCACCCGCGGCGGCTGCCTCGGCGCGCGCCCGCGCATCGGCGACCGCCTGGCGGAGAGCCTCGCGCTCGAGGGCGGTGCGGTCCTTGAGCTCGAAGCGGATGCCGCCGACCTCGTTTACACCGGCGGCGACGGCGAGGTCGAGGATCTCGCCGGTGCGCTCGATCGCATCGACCCGGACCTCGATCGAATCGCGTGCCAGGTAGCCGCGCGGGATGCGCTTGCCGTGGTCGTAGTCGACCTGGAGCTCGAGGTCGTAGGCGAGGGTGCGAACCGCCTCGCGTGGCACGCCGGCGCCGGCGAGCTTCTCCTGCACCGCGCTCATCGCCGATGCGTTGCGACGCTGGGCGGCCTTGGGGTCGGCATCGCGCGACTCGACCGCCAGGGTGATCAGCGCGCGGTCGGGCGCGGCGCGCAACGTCGCCTCGCCGGTGACCACGACGCGCGGTCGTTCGTGCTTCCCTGCTTCGTCGGCCGCGGCCGTGGTGGGCCACCCGGCGCTCGCTGCGAGCGCCACGGCGACGGCGACGGCGGCGGTGCGCCACGGGGCGAGCGCCCGGCGGGGGCCGGGGGGCCATGATGGAGCGGTGATCTGCATGCTTTCCTCCTCGGGGCGCGTGCCCCGGCGGCCGTCGGGCTGCCTACCACTTCTCGGGGAACACGCCGGGGTGGACGAGGTCGCGGCGTCGCGTGCCGCTGCGCCATGGCGTAAGGTTCCCGACCACTTCGTACCGGTCTTCGGGAATGGGCGCACGGCGCAGCCATATCGGGGCGATCTCGCTCGCCATCGCGGCCTCGGGCGCCGTCGCCGCCCGCGCCGGTTTCGCCCTGGGCCCGCTGCGCGGTCATCCCCTGCTGGAGATCCTGGCTGCGGGCTTCGAGGCGGGCGTGGTGGGCGGGCTCGCCGACTGGTTCGCCGTGACGGCGCTGTTCCGCCACCCGCTCGGCCTGCCCATCCCGCACACCGCGATCATCTCCGAGAAGCGCGAGAAGATCGTCGACGGCATCGTGCAGATGGTCGAGAGCGACTGGCTCTCGCCCGACGTCATCGCC
The DNA here is from genome assembly GCA_964529315.1 of uncultured Enterobacteriaceae bacterium. Lineage (GTDB taxonomy): Bacteria > Desulfobacterota > Binatia > UBA12015 > UBA12015 > CAZGUU01. The sequence continues at coordinate 6,731 of CAZGUU010000194.1, read as the reverse complement.
GCGCGCCTGGAGCGCATCGCACCGAGCGAGCTGGTCGCCGACTGGCTGGCCGACCCGGAGCACGTCGAGCGCGTCGCCGCACCACTGCGCGACCTGATGCGCGCCGTCGCGCGAACGCTGGGCGAGCCCGAGCTCTCGGACTTCCTGCAGCGCCTGATCCGCGGACAGCTACACGATCTACCCTCCGACCAGGCGATCGCCGGCTGGCTGGGCGCCGCGGTGGACAGCCAGGCGGCGAGCCACGTGCTCGAGTCGGCGGCGATCTCCCTGGCCAACCTCGCCGAGCGTCCGAGCACGGCCGACGAGCTGCAGTGGTGGATCGAGCGCTCGGCGGAGAAGCTGCGCGAGGGCGGGAAGCGGCTGGTCCCATTCTTTCTGCGCCGCACGATCGTGCAGCGCAAGATCATCGAAGCGGCCTGCTCGTATGCCTCGAGCGAGCTGAGAGGCGCGGCGCTCGAGCCCGAGCACCCGCTGCGCCGAGGCGCACGGGACGCCGTGCGACGCTTCGCCGAGCGCCTGGGGGCCGGGGAGCCGGCGAGCCGTGCGCAGGTCGAGCGGCTGCGCACCGCGCTCACCGAGAGCCTCGAGCTGGCGCCGCTGGTCGACGACCTCCTGGGACGCCTGCGCGACCGGCTGGACGCCGAGCTCGCCGACTCCGCCAGTGCGCTCTCGCGCCTCGTCCACCGGCAGCTCGATCGCGGGATTCGCGACCTGCTCGCGGCTCCGGCGCGGCGCGACGCTTTCGACGGCTGGGTGCGCTCGACGGCGATCGACCTGCTGCGTCGCCACCACCACCAGATCGGACTCACCGTGCGCGAGAACCTGGATGCCCTCGACGCCGGTGCCCTGGTCCGCCAGATCGAGGGCCGGGTCGGCGACGACCTGCAGTACATTCGCCTGAACGGCGCGCTGGTCGGTGGCTTGATCGGCCTCGGGCTCGCCGCCGTGCGTTGGGCCTTGGGCTGAGCGGCACAGGCGACGCCACCGGCCTCGCCGCCTGACGACCGGCTGGCCGGCGCCGCCCGCACGGACGGTGGAGCCTCGTCTCGACACCGAGACCGAGAGCGCCTATGCCTCGGCTTGTGAGAGCCACCGTGGCCCTGGGCGAGGCGTCTGCACGGCGATCGGAGCGCGCGATCCGCGCCTACGGGCTCGCCCTCCTGGCGGCCGTCCTGCTCGCAGCGGCCGGCTACGGTCTCCCCGATCCATGGCACGAGCTGGTCTACGGCGAGGACCGGCTGATCGAGAGCGCGAGCGCCGTCCTCTTCCTTGCGGCGTTCGCCCTGGCCGCGCTGCGGTCCGCGCGACACCCTGCTCGGCGCGGCACGGTCGGTGTCCTCGGGGGAGTGGCTCTGGTCGGCTTCCTCGACGAGGTGAGCTTCGGCGAGCGGGTCTTCCTTCTCCACATGCCGCGCGTCTCCGGAGTGAAGGTGGATGCGGCGCACGACCTGCTCGATATCCTGTGGCGCCGCTGGCAGCCGAGCTCGTCACACGACGAGCGGGTGGTCTACGGGGCGATTGCCCTGGCCGCGGTCGCCTCGGTCGCGCTGATCGTGGCAGGCCTCGTGGTGCGCCGGATCGATGGCTCGCCCATCCCGGCGTACCGCCGCATGATCGCGGTCGTCGTGGGGTTGCTGGCCCTGGCCGTTCTGTTCGACCTCGACCTGGTCCGCGGAGCCCTGCTGGCGCTCGCCGGCATCGACCCGGCGTCGATCGGCCTGGTCGCCGGGGTCGAGGAGGCGATCGAGATGAATGCCGCGCTGGCGCTGCTCGTCGCCGTGCGGCTCGTCCCGCGAGGATGAGCTGGCGCGCGCTCGAGCCTGCCACCACCCGTCCCGGGGGCCCTCAGGCGGGGATTGCCATCCCCGCGATCGCGCCGCGCGCGCTGCGCGGGCAGGTGTTGCCGATCTGCCGCAGCAGCTCGAAGAGATAGTAGATCTCCGCGTACACGGCGGGCTTGCCGCTGGTCAGCAGGGCGGCGGAGAGTTCGCGCTCGGGGTCGGCCCAGCCGATCACGTTGGTGAAGCCGATGTGGCCGAAGGCGTGCGGCGTGTGCGGGCCATAGAGGCTGAACCACTCGGCGCCGAGCATGAAGCCCATGCCGTAGCGGAAGGGCAGGACGAGCATCAGGTCGAGCTCGAGGTAGGACTGCTCGGCGGTGGCGCGTACGATCGTGCGGCGGTCGAAGATGCGCACCCCATCGAGCTCGCCGCCGCAGCGCAGCAGCTCGAAGAAGCGGCACAGCTCGTCGGCGGTGGCCACCACGTTTCCCGAGGGAAACACGCTGTGCAGGAAGCGCGGGTCGTTGGAGATCTCGACCACCCGCAGGAAGTCGAGGCCGAGCGCGCGGCGGAAGATGGTCGAGATGGGCGGCAGCGGATGGGAGCCGGTGAAGGCGTTGACCGCCACGAGGTCCGCGTCCTGCGGCTCGACGCCGTAGCGCAGCCAGCGCATCCCCAGCGGTGCGCGGACCTCCTCGGCGAGCACCGTCTGGATGTCCTTGCCGGTGACCACGCGCACCACCTCGCCGAGCAGGAAGCCGGCGGTCACGGCGTGGTAGCCCATGCGCGTCCCGGGCCGCCAGATCGGCCTCTGCTCGCAGAGCAGATCGACGATGTCGCCGGGGCGCGCGAGTAGATCCGGATCCATCGATTCGGGCGGCGTGTTGGGCACGCCGGCGCGATGGGTGAGAACGTGACGCAGCGTGATGCCGTGCTTGTCGTGGCGGGCAAAGCGCGGGATGTACTCGCAGACCGGATCGTCCAAGCGCAGCAGATCGCGCTCGTCGAGCAGGTGCAGGACCATCGCCGTGACGGGCTTCGACGCCGAGAGGACGCAGAAGGGCGTGTCGGGTGTGGCGACCACCTTGGGCGCCTCGGGCGGATCCAGCGGGGCATTGCCCCGCACGTGACCGATCGAGCGATCGAGAAGCACCCGGCCGCGCCGGCGCAGGCAGAGCGAGATCGCCGGGTGGGCGCCGCTCGCGTAGAGGCGCTCCACCGCCTGCCACACGTGCTCGACGGCGGCCTGCTCGACCCCCACCTCGCGCGGTGGAGCCTCGGCGCCGGGGCGCACTCGGACGACTTCCTCGAGGGAGTCGGGAACCCGGCAGAGAGGATACAGCCCGGAGAGCATGTGGCAGGCTCGGGCGCAGGCGCCTCCCGGCGCGTCTAGCAGATCACCGGGGCTCGACAACCGCCGGGGCCTCCCTCGGTGGGCTGGGGCTCGCGCCGCGCAGCCAGACGACCAGCGAGGCATCCTCGCCCGCCGCGTCGAGCTGGCGCTCAAAGCGGACGACTCGCTCGCCGCCGTGCTGCTCGAGCCACGCCGGGATCACCGTACGCAGGACGCCGACCCCGCCGGCGCTGTGCCGGCCCTTGCCGTAGACGATGCGCACGCGGGGCGCGCCGCCCTGGGCAGCCCGCTCGAGGAAGCGCGCCGTGGCGTCGAGCGCCTCGGCGACGTGCAGGCCGTGCAGGTCGAGCGTCGGCATCAGGCCGAGGAGATCGCGCAGCCAGGTGCGCAGCGTACCCATCGCGCTTCGATGCTGCCCCTCGACCCGCCGCTGCGCAATCCGTGCTCGACTGCGGGCCGCGGCCCGTGGCCCGGCCACCGCACGGTGGTCCGCGGGCGCGCTGCGGGGCGGGTTGACGAGGTGCGCGTCCCAAGGGAAAAGAGAGCACTCCGGGGTGGGCCCGCGCGCCGCCGACCTGCGGCCGCGCTCGCTCGTCGGCCGGTGCGCTCTTGCGGCCCTGCTCGCCTGGCTCGGCGCGTGCAGCACCGAGCCGCCGGCACGCCTGGTCGTCGCGCACCGGCTCCTCGATGGCCGTGGTGCCGCGACGCCGCAGGACGGCACGGGCGGCTGCGAGCTCGACAGCGAGGCCCGCGAGGCGCTGGGCTGCCTTCCGGCGATCTACGGCGCGGATCCCGGCATCGTGGTCGACGGCTCCGTCTTGCGCCGACACTACGGAACGCCGCCCGAGGTGGTCGGCCGCGAGGTCGTCGTCGAGTCGAAGCTGCTCTTCGGCCCGAACAAGCGATCCAAGAAGCTGATCAACGGGGTCGTCCTGGGCGAGCCCCTGGGGGCGGAGTTCGACGTGGGCTACCCACTGCCGCCCGACACGCCCTTGGGCGTGGCCGACCTCCAGTATCGCCTGCGGCCGATCCCGCCGGCGACGCAGGCCTTCGAGATGGCGCCGTTGGCCGTGGCGCCGGGTGCGGTCCTCGAGGTCGGGGTCGGGCTCGATCCGCTGGGCTTCTGGGTGGGAGCGTCGGCCGTGGAGATGGAGGTCGTGGCGAGGGCCGGGGCGCGCGAGGTCGTCGTGCTGCGCACGGTGCTCGATCCGCAGGATCCCACGACGCAGCGCTGGAAGGACTTGCGAGCCGACCTCGGTGCGCTGGCCGGCCAGACGGTGCGCCTCGTCCTGCGCAGCCGGGTTCTCGCCGCTCCCGGTCAGGAGAGCGCCTTCGCGTTCGGATTCCCCCTGTGGGCCACACCCATGGTGCTCGAGCCACGCCGCGGCGACCCACGGCCGCGCAACGTGGTGCTGATCTCCCTCGATACGCTGCGCGCCGACTTCCTTGGCACCTACGGCTCGCGGCTGCCCACGTCACCCTCGATCGACCGCTTTGCCGGCCAGGGCGCGCTCTTCGAGCGCGCCTTCGCGACCTACCCGAGCACCCTGTTCTCGCACATGAACATGCTCACCGGGGTCTACCCGGGCTCGCTCGGCGAGTTCGACGTCCGCCACCCCTTGGCCGCGGAGATCCCGACCCTGCCGGAGGTGCTGGCGCGCGAGCGCTACCGCACCGCGGCCATCACCGAGGACGGCTACATCGTGCCCAAGCTCGGCTTTCGCCGCGGCTTCGACTCCTATCGCGAGAACCGCGGGATCGAGATCCACGACGCCAAGGGGTTCGCGGCCGAGACCTTCGGCGCCGGGCTTGCGTGGCTACGCGAGCATCGCGACGAGAGCTTCTTTCTCTTCCTGCACACCTACCAGGTGCACTGGCCCTACACGCCGCCGGTCGAGTACGACCAGTTCCGTGCCGTCGGGGACAGCGATCGCGGAATGCCGGTCGCTGGCGAGCCGCTTCCTGCCGCGAGAGACCGCCATCGCTACGCGGGGGAGGTGCTCTACACGGATGCCGAGCTGCAGCGGCTGCTCGACGGCCTCGTCGAGCTGGGGCTCGACGACTCGACGCTCGTCGTGATCACCGCGGATCACGGCGAGGCGTTCGGCGAGCACGGCCTGGTCGGACACGCCAACGGCGTCTACGACGAGCTCTTGCACGTGCCGCTGATCCTGCGCGCGCCCGGCCTGGTGCCCCCGGGAGTGCGCATCGCGGCCAACGCGACGGTGACCGACGTCGTGCCGACGGTGCTCGACCTGCTCGGCATCGCCATCCCGCCCAACGTGCAGGGCGCGAGCCTGGTGCCCTTGCTGCGCGACCCGTCGGCGCCGAGCTTCGCCGAGCGGCCGATCTACGCCGAGTTCCGCCGCCGCCGCGGCCCGACCGCGCTGGCCGTGCGGCGCGGCCGGTACAAGTGGATCCGCGAGGGCGGAGAGGCCCCGAGCCTCGTGGCGTTCGACCTGGGCGCCGACCCCCGCGAGCTCGCCCCGCTCGACGCCCCCGAGCTGCTCGCCCAGGGCGAGGCGCTGCACGCCGAGTACGTGGCGGCGGGCGAGGCAGTGCGTGCGCGTCTGGCGCAGGCGCGGGGCGGTCAGCCGGCCCCGGCCGAGGTGCTCGACGAGGCGACCGCCGCCAAGCTGCGCGCGCTGGGCTACATCGACTGACGCGCTGCGGACGCTTCCCCGGCAGGCTCGGCCGTGGCCCGGCACCTGGTGGCGCGGGCGCCGGCCGAGCGCTTCGCCTCGTCGCGCTCGGCGTCGCCCGATGCCCCCTGGCTGCGCATGGGCGGCTTGCGGGCATGGCCCGGCGGGGCCGCGATCAAGCCGTGCCCCGGGCCTGCCGATATCCGCGGCAGCGGGCAGGGGAGATGCGCCCCGGCCGGCGCGAGGAGGGTGCCATGTCACAGCTCATGGAGGTCATCGAGTGGCTCGACGATTCGGGCCAGGAGATCGTGCACCGCTTCCCGCCGGAGGGCTCGGGCGAGATCAAGCTCGGCGCGCAGCTGATCGTGCGCGACAGCCAGGCGGCGGTCTTCTTCCGCAACGGCCGAGGGCTCGACGTGATCGGCCCCGGGCGCCACACGCTGTCGACCTACAACCTGCCCGTGATCACCAAGGTGCTCTCGCTGCCCTGGGGGTTCACCAGCCCGTTTCGCGCCGAGGTCTACTTCGTAAATCTAAAAGTATTCACGAACCTGCGCTGGGGCACCAAGGACCCGGTCGCGTTTCGCGACCGCGAGCTCGGCCTGGTCCGCTTGCGCGCCTTCGGCGCCTACACGATGCGCGTCACCCAGCCGTTGCTGTTCGTCAACTCGCTGGTCGGCACGCAGGGCATGTTCGGCACGGCCGACGTCGAGGACTACCTGCGCGAGGTGATCGTCTCGCGGCTCAACGACTACCTCGGCGAGAAGCTCGAGAGCCTCTTCGACCTGCCACGCCAGTACGACGAGATCGGCGAGGCGGTGCGCGATCGCCTGGGAGGAGACTTCGGCAAGTACGGCGCCGAGCTGATCGACTTCCTGATCAACCGGATCACGCCTCCCGAGGAGGTGCAGCGGATGATCGACGGCCGCTCGGGGATGGCTGCGGTCGGCGACC